>NZ_JBFTSK010000046.1:0-87886 GCF_056399985.1 Chitinophaga sp. 01L420 | reverse complement strand
AGCAACAGGCGTTGGACAGGCTCGGAGGAGCGCACGGCCACAAAGGAGAAGAGGCTGCCATCACTGCTTTGAAGATGATTGCATTGCAAAGAAAGTTAGCTAAGAGCTAGCAGCTAAACGAAAAAGGATAGCTAACAGCCAGTAGCTAACAGCTAAACAACAAAGGTTAGCTGCAGACTAACGGCTAACAGCTAAAAGCTATATAGATGAATGTACAGTTATTTATACCGTGTTTTGTAGACCAGTTGTTTCCTGAAACCGCTTTTAATATGGTGAAAGTGCTGGAGAAACTGGGATGTAATGTGATGTATAACACGGAACAAACCTGTTGCGGCCAACCCGCCTACAATGCGGGGTATCAGGATGAATGTCGTACAATCGCTACCAAGTTTGTAAAGGATTTTAAAACCTTCGACTACATTGTTGCCCCCAGCGGTTCCTGCACCGGTTTTGTACGTAATTACTATGGCAAATTATTCGATAATTCTGCCGCACATAATGATGTGAAACTACTTAAAAAGAACCTCTACGAGTTTACAGAATTCCTCACAGATGTATTGCATGTAACTGATCTCGGCGCCACCCTCAACGGGGTAGGCACCTATCATGATGCCTGTGGTGCACTGCGGGAATGCGGCATCAAAGAAGGTCCACGCAAACTGCTCGAAAAAGTAAAGGGCCTGGAACTGAAAGAGATGAACGACAGCGAAGTGTGTTGTGGATTTGGCGGCACGTTTGCCGTGAAGTTTGAACCGATTTCTATGGGTATGGGTGAGCAGAAGGTCAACAACGCCCTGACCAGTGGTGCAGATTACCTGATTTCTACTGACCTGTCCTGCCTGATGCACCTGGATGGTTATATCCGTAAGCATGGCTCCAATATCAAAGTAATGCACATTGCAGATGTACTGGCCAGCGGCTGGTAGATCGCCATATTAAAATCCGAAAATTTTATACAATATGAACTATTGGCTGGTGAAGTCTGAACCATTTAAATACTCCTGGGACCAGTTTGTAAAAGATAAAGTTACTTTCTGGGATGGGGTACGTAACTACCAGGCGCGCAACAATCTTAAAGGCATGAAAAAGGGCGACCAGGTACTGTTCTATCATAGTAATGAAGGAATGGAAATCGTTGGTCTGGCTACCGTGTCTAAAGAGTCTTACCAGGATCCTACCACACCTGATCCTAATTGGGTAGTAGTGGAATTGAAGCCACTGAAACCCTTCAAAAAATTCGTTACACTTGCGCAAATGAAAGCAGAAAAGAGACTGGCTGATCTGTCGCTGATCCGCCAGGGACGCTTGTCTGTCTGCGATGTGAAGCCGGAGGAGTTTGAAGCCATTATGGAAATGGGGGGTATGAAAAAGTAAATATTTTACAGAGATTATAAACGCGAAGGTTATCTTTCTTACCGGAAGATAACCTTCGGTGTTTTAAGAAAGGAGGGAAGATTTTTTTATTGGTTATGGAATTTGCAGCCGGTGAACATCATACAGGAAATTACGCCATATGAGATATTCCATTTTCCTGACACTCAGCACCGCTATATTAATATTATCTGCTTGTAGCAGCAACAGCTCTTCGGTTGCAAAACAATTATTAGTAGCGCCGGCTCCTGGTGCTACGTTGCCGGAAGAACGGGCAGCAGGGAAAGGGTTTACATCGGAATCAGTGAAGGAAGATGAGATGTCCCCTGCCGCCGTTGATGCTCCGGATAACAGCGACCCGTTACCCATCTCCCAGAAAATTATAAAAAATGGGATCCTCCGTTTTTCTACTTCCGATTTTGACGCCTGCCGGAATCGTGTAGCCGATACCGTTAAAAAATACGGTGGTTATATCGCCAATGAAAGCCAGACAAATACCAGTATGGAATGGCGTAATGAACTGGAAATTAAAGTGCCCTCCGCCACATTTGATAAATGTATGGAAGCACTGGCTGGTGGCGCCACACGGGTAGAAGAAAAAAGCATGACATCTACTGATGTAACAGCAGAATATGTAGACCTGGATGCGCGTATGAAAGCACGTATGGCGGTAGAACAACGCTACCTGCAGATATTACAGCAGGCAAAAAAAGTAGAGGAAATACTGGCCGTGGAAGCGCAGTTGAAAAGTATACGGGAAGAAATTGAATCCGCCAAAGGCCGTCTCCAATACATGGATCATCATGTGGCGTATAGCGGAATTCACCTTACCTATTATCAGACCTTTGCCAATACAGATCCGCAGGCGCCGGGATTTCTCAAACGTTCCTGGTTATCATTTGCAGAGGGTTGGAACAGCTTTTTAGCTTTCTCACTGGGCTTATTAAGTGCATGGCCTTTGTTACTTGGTATTGTTTTTATCTTTATTTTTATAAGACGAGGAATAAGGAAATGGAAATTAAAAAGGGCCATTGCCCAAACCCCAACTAACGTAAACCTATAAACGAATCAACATGAAACCAAGATTGGTGGTGCTGACCGGAGCCGGCATCAGCGCAGAAAGCGGGCTCCGAACCTTCCGCGACTCAGACGGATTATGGGAAGGCTATAATGTATACGAAGTAGCCTCGCCCAAAGGCTGGCAACAAAATCCTGCCCTGGTACAGGATTTCTACAATGGCCGCCGCAAAGATGTACAGGCGGCACAGCCCAATGCGGCCCACACAGGGCTTGCAAAGCTCGAAGAAAAATTCGATGTGCGGATTATTACCCAGAATATTGACGACCTGCATGAACGTGGCGGATCTACCAATGTACTGCATTTGCACGGGGAAATATTCAAGATGCGTAGTGTCAATAACGATCACGTGATCTACGATATCCGGGACGATATTAAAATGGGAGACCTGGCAGAAGACGGTGGACAGTTGCGCCCACACATCGTATGGTTCGGAGAAGCGGTGACGATGATTGAAAAGGCCGTAATGGAAGTACAGGCGGCAGATATTTTTGTAGTCATCGGAACCTCTCTGCAGGTATATCCGGCGGCTAATCTGCTGCAGTATGTGAAGTTCAGAACACCTACGTATATCATTGACCGTAAGATCCCATCATTTGAATCCATGCCGAATCAGTTTACTATTGAGAAACCCGCTACAGAAGGAGTGGCAGAACTGATCAGTATCTTATAAAAATAAAAACCTCCCCGCTCTGGGGAGGTATCACAAGTCCTTGGTGCCCGATAGAGTCCATCATAGGAAAACAATAATGTTAGCTTTATTCAAAGCTTTCCTCAAATCTGATATCGTACTCTTCTAATTCTTTTAGAACGGGGTTGTAAATTTCCGGCATGACCGGTATCTGTAAACCTGTTAGTGTTACTTTATCCTGTAGTATGAGTTTTGCCATGATACCCAGTGGGAGGCCCACTGTTTTGGCCATCGCTGTGTGTATATTGTCTTCGCCCTGGGCGATCATGTAACTGTGCATCCTGGTGGCCATGTTACGGCGCTCGAATTCAATTTCATGCATCATTACAATCATGTCCTTGTCTGCCGGTTCCATTTTCAGTTTGTTCTCCACGAGGAACTGGAGGATGTCCGCATTGGTTTGCTCACCTAAATTTATGACATCTGTGCTTAATAATCCCAGAAATTTTAGCTGGCGGATGACTTTGGACTTGGTGCTGACACCAAGATGCTGGGCGATATTCTCTTCCGGGGTGCCCGGTTGCTCCGTCACCAGGGCGGTAGCCCAGCTGGAATAGGTTAATTGCCCGGTGGCAATTTTAGTGGTGTCTTCCGTCAAACCCAGCTTTATCAGGGCATTCCAGCCTTCGCAGAAGTCGGGGTAGCGGAGGGTGGCACGCATAAACGTGGCCAGTTCTTCCAGCTTGTAGGCCTCCATGTAACCGAGAGAGTCGCGGTTAGGGTAGAAGGCCAGTTTGCCCAAACCCGGTACCTGTATGGTTTTGGTGTGGTCAAACAGCTGTTCATGATTCAGTTCTTTTACCTTCCCCTTTTCTTTGTAGGTAGCCCCGGAACTGCCTGCCAGCACGATGTTCCGGGCATTCCATGACACTTTATACTGCCATGGATTATCGTTACTGTCTGGCGAAATAAGGCCGCCACAGTACGATTTAAAGGAAAATATCTGGCCGCCTTTTTTCTCAATAGAATGAATGAGTTTCATGGCGGACATATGGTCGATGCCTGGATCCAGGCCCATTTCGTACATAAAAAGCAAACCGGCTTTTTCTATCTCTTCCTGTAGTTTACGTACTTCAGGATCAATGTAGGAAGCGGTGAGCAGGTTTTTCTTCGCTTCCAGGCAATCTTTTGCTACCAGGATATGTAGTTGGGCCGGTAGTAAGGAAATAACCAAGTCTGTTTCCCTGATCAGTTGCAGTCTGGCGTTATGGTCTTTAATATCAAGCGCCGTAGGCGTTGCATAATAAGATTTTCCTGTTTTGGACTTAATAAGCGACAGGTCGTGATCAGCTACAGTTAAATGCCATTTTTGTCTCGGCGCATTTGTTAACAGATAGTCGATCAGACTGGTGGCCGATTTTCCGGCGCCAAACAACAGTATGTTCTTCATAGTCTTCTTTAGAAAGTGATTAAGAATCAGGGGAATAACAGCTCTTTTGATACTAATGTTCGAATTTAAAGGCAAATTCGGATTTATTCTTCTTATATATATGTTTTCCGTTGATTCGATCTATTGATTATCAGTTGGTTAGAAACAAATACTTTGCCAATATTTATATTCTAATATATTAAACCAGCTTAACATATTGCAGATAAATTAAAAACAGGGCTATTTACCTATAACGTAAAGCACCTATAAATGGTTGTCATTCATTGTTTAAATCAATCATATATCGATATTGCAATATAATCGTTTATCCCTATAGCCCTTTTTATTCACATTTTCTGATATTTAGCTCGTAATAAGGGCTGAAATGGCTATATTTGCCTTTATCTGTTTTGAGCAGAAAAAACTGTAAATCAACACACAAAATGACAGAGCATACGGAAAATCATCAGGAAGGGAGAATTGTCCAGATAAATATCGAGGAGCAAATGAAAACGGCCTACATAGATTACTCTATGTCCGTGATCGTAGGCCGCGCCTTACCCGATGTGAGAGATGGTTTGAAGCCTGTGCACCGCCGCGTTTTATTCGGAATGAATGAACTGGGGAACCACAGTAACAAAGCCTACAAGAAATCAGCGCGTATTGTGGGTGAGGTAATGGGTAAATATCACCCGCATGGTGATGCTTCCATTTATGACACCATTGTACGTCTGGCGCAGCCCTGGAGCATGCGTTATCCAATGGTGGATGGTCAGGGTAACTTCGGTTCGGTAGATGGAGACATGCCGGCAGCGATGCGTTACACGGAGATCCGCCTGCAGAAGATCGCAGAGGCCATGCTGGAAGACATTGAAAAAGAAACGGTAGACTTTACCAACAACTTCGATGATACCCTCGAAGAACCTACTGTACTGCCAACCCGTATTCCCAACCTGCTCGTAAACGGTGCCTCCGGTATCGCCGTAGGTATGGCCACCAACATTATGCCCCATAACCTCAACGAGGTAGTGGATGGTGCCATCGCCTATATCGAAAACAAAGAGATCACCATTGAGGAACTGATCAAACACGTAAAAGCACCAGACTTCCCAACAGGTGGTGTTATTTATGGTTTTGAAGGCGTTAAGCAGGGATTTGAAACCGGAAGAGGCAGAGTAGTGGTAAGAGGTAAAATTACCTCAGAAACGGCTAAAAACGGCCGCGAAAAACTGATCATTTATGAATTGCCTTACCAGATCAACAAGGCCGTTCTGCATCAGAAAATTGCGCAGCTGGTAAATGATAAAATTATTGAAGGTATTTCCGATGTACGTGACGAAAGTGACCGTGAAGGAATGCGCCTGGTAATTGATCTGAAAAGAGAAGCTATCTCTAATGTGATCATCAACCAGCTATTTAAATATTCCGAACTGCAGACATCTTACGGTATCAACAACGTGGCGCTGGTAAAAGGCCGTCCACGTATCCTGAACCTGAAAGATATGATCGGTGAGTTCATCGACTTCCGTCATGAAGTAGTTATCAGGAGAACCCGCTTTGACCTGCGTAAAGCAGAAGAAAAAGCGCATATCCTCGCTGGTTACCTCATCGCTCTGGATCACCTGGATCAGGTAATTGCCCTGATCCGTGCGGCTGCTACACCGGAAATCGCGAAAGATGGCCTGATGAGCGAATTCGGCTTGTCTGAATTACAATCCAAAGCTATATTGGAACTGCGTTTACAACGTCTGACCGGTATGGAACGCGACAAGATCCGTGCTGAATACGATGATATCATGAAGCTGATCACTTATCTGAAAGAAGTACTGGGTGATGAAGGATTACGTATGAAGATCATCCGCGAAGAACTGGAAGAAGTGAAAAAGAAATTCGGTGACGAACGTAAAACAGAGATCCAGTACCTCGCCAGCGAAATGAGAATCGAAGATATCATCGCAGAGGAAGACGTGGTAATTACCATTTCTCACCTGGGTTATATCAAACGTACCTCTGCTTACGACTATCGTCAGCAGAAACGCGGCGGACGTGGCGCCATCGGCGGTAAAACACGTGATGAGGATTACATCGAACACCTCTTCGTGGC
This sequence comes from Chitinophaga sp. 01L420, assembly GCF_056399985.1. NCBI lineage: Bacteria > Pseudomonadati > Bacteroidota > Chitinophagia > Chitinophagales > Chitinophagaceae > Chitinophaga > Chitinophaga sp. 01L420. The sequence continues at coordinate 81,273 of NZ_JBFTSK010000046.1, read as the reverse complement.
CTCTACACACCATACCATGCTGTTCTTCACGGAAAAAGGCCGCTGCTACTGGCTGAAGGTATACGAAATTCCGGACGGAGAAAAGAGCGGTAAAGGACGTGCCATCCAGAATATGATTCAATTACCAGGCGATGATAAAATCCGCGCCATCATTGATATCAAAGACCTGGGCGACAAAGATTTCATCAATAACCATTATATTGTACTTTGTACCAAGAAGGGTATCATCAAGAAGACCATGGTGGAAGAATTCTCCCGCCCACGTCAGAACGGTGTAAATGCCATTACCATCAATGAAGGCGATGAACTGCTGGAAGCTAAACTGACCACCGGTGACAGCCAGATCATGATGGCCATTCAGAGTGGACGCGCTATCAGATTCCCCGAAGCAACCGTACGTGACACAGGTCGTGGCGCTATCGGTGTAAGAGGAATTGAGGTAGACAGCGAAAACGATGAAGTGGTTGGTATGGTTTGTGTTAATAAAGACGACGATCAGAAAACAATCCTGGTGGTTTCCGAGAAAGGTTTCGGTAAACGTACCAATATTGAAGAGTATCGTATTACCAACCGTGGTGGTAAAGGGGTGAAAACCATTAACATCACTGAAAAAACCGGTAATCTGATCGCAATACTCGATGTAACAGAGAAACACGATCTGATGATCACTTGTAAATCAGGTATCACCATTCGTATGGCCGTTGCAGATATCCGCGAAGCAGGTCGCGCCACACAGGGTGTTAGACTGATCCGCCTGGATGACAGCGATGAAATTGCTGCCGTAGCACGTCTGGACGAACAGGAAGTAGTAGAAGCCATCCATGATGAAGAAGGTGTAGAGGGTAGCGAAACACCAGCTGTAGCCACTGACGAGACGCCAACTGCTGAAAGCAATGATGCTCCTCCGGAAGAAACCGCCGGCGAAGCAGAATCAACAAACGAATAACTGAATAACTTAGTTAAAAAACAGGCAACAGCTCCTTTAGGAAGAACTGTTGCCTGTTCCTGATAAAAAATACAGCCAGCTCTTAGTGGTAACGGGATTGCTGGTTGTATTATTATTTATTAGAGCACCATACTCTTATTGTAATCAGCAACTAAAAAAAACAAAAGCATGAAAAAATTATTGGTATCTCTTCTCTTTTGCACGGCCGGTGTATCGGTTATGGCGCAACGGGCAAAAGTTAGCAGTGCGGATGAGAACCTGAAGAAGCAAGATCTGGAAAAAGCCAAAGCGGACATTGACGCAGCATTACAGAACGATAAAACCAAAAACGAAGCTAAAACCTGGCTGGTAGATGGTAAAATCCTCGAAGCAATGGGCACCAAACAAAAGAACTCCGCTTTAGCTGGAGATGCTTTTGCCGCTTTCAAGAAAGCATTGGAAATAGATCCTAAAATGAAAGAGGCAGTTCTGGAAATGAACCAGCCTTTGTTCAATGTATACGCTACCATTGCTAATGCTGGTTATGCTAACCTGAACGAACAGAAATGGGATTCCTCTCTGCTCAACTTCAAAAAAGCTTTCGAAGTAGCTGAATTCTACAATGGTAAAAATTTAGGTGGTTCCATTCCTACAGATACTGCCCTGACTTTTTACGTTGGTTACGCTGCTAACCAGGCAGGTAAAAAAGATGATGCTTTCACTTACCTGAAAAAAGCAGCAGATCTGCAATTCAAAGGTGAACCAGCGCTCTATGTAATCCTGGGTCAGCTCTACGAAGAAAAAGGCGATCAGGCAAACTGGCTGAAAACCATTGAACAAGCTAAAGTTTTATTCCCTAAGGATAAACGCTTTAACGACATGGAAATGGCTTTCTACAGCAAAACCGGTAAGACAAACGAATTACTCGGTATGCTGGAAAAGAAAATTGCTGACAACCCAAGCGATGAAGCTGCAGTACTGGACTACGCTATCCGTGTAGACAACCTGGCTAATCCCCGTGATGATAAAGGTAATGACGCTCCTAAACCAGCTAATTATGAAGAACTGATCGGTAAAGCAGAAGCAGCTTACAAAAAAGCTATCGAAATGAATGCTGCAGATGCTACTGCTAACTTCCAGTTAGGTGCACTGTATTTCAACCGCGCTGTTGTTTTCAACAAAGAACTGAACGGTCTGGATAGCAAACAACAATCTTCTCCTAAAGCAAAAGAATTACAAGGTAAAGTGGAAGGTCTGATGAACCAGGCATTACCTTTCTTTGAAAAAGCTGATGCAGGTTTCACCGCTAAAGCCAGCAGCCTGGATCAAAGCGACAAACAAACCTACGAAAGCTGCTTATATGCTTTACAGAAGATCTATGCGATCAAAAACAACACTGCTAAAGTAGAAGAAGTGAAAAAGAAACTGGACGGTTTGAAATAATAGCAGCTACTATACATATCATTGAAAAGAGTCCACCGCGCGGTGGACTCTTTTTTTATGCTCCCTTTTCAGCAACCTGAGGGCACAAAAAATCCCGTCAACCTGAGGTAGACGGGACTTATTAACTCAAACGCTTTATAGCTTAAATTATGCTTTCTTAGCAGCAGCAGGTTTTGCTTCAGCTTTCTTAGCAGGTTTTGCAGCTTTTTTAGTAGAATCAGCAGCAGGCTTTGCAGCTTCAGTTTTAGCTTTTTCTTTCTTAGCTGGTTTAGCAGCAGGTGCTTGTGCGAAAGAAGCAGCAGAAATGCTCATTACTACTACAGCGGCGATCAGGCTTTTTTTCATGATAATTGTCTTTTAAAATGATTAGATGATGAATGTGTTGTTAAAATTTCTACAGTAAAAATACAGCAGGAGAGAAGGCGTTTAGGGTAGGTTTCGGTGAAAAGGGAATTACTGTCGTTGAACAAGGAAAAATGTACGGTAATGTATGCTGCGAACTATAATAAAATATTGATCGCTTCCTGTACGGCCTGTATACACAGTTGTTTCAGGGCATTGAACTGCCCGGCTACTACATTGGGATGGTAGTTATTTTCCTGCAGCTTTTCCAGTGGTTCCAGTATAGGATAGAGATGTGCTTCCAGCCCTATAAATGAAACGGTTGTTTTTAAGTTATGAGCGTTGGCACGGATCGCAGTAATGTCTTCTGCTACCACTGCTTTTTTCAGGAGAGACAGCTCTTCAGGCAGTTGTGCAATGAATTGCTCCAGCATCGTTTTTTCGAAGTGCAGATTGCCCTTGGAAAGATCGTGGAGGTAGTGCATGTTAATCAGCTGTTGCGGGGCATTGCCATTTTCATGCGGATGATACCAGGCTGCCGGTAATTCCCGGGGCGGCAATTTGCCAATGTATAGCTGGATCATTTTATAGAGTTCTTCTTCAATAATAGGCTTTGAAATATACTCATTCATGCCCATCTGTAAACATTTTTCCCGTTCTCCAGCCATGGCATGCGCTGTCATAGCAATCACCGGAATGGTGGAGTGCAACTCATTGCGGATTGCCTGTACGGTAGAATAGCCGTCCATTTCAGGCATTTGTATATCCATCAGCACCAGGTCGTAATGTTGTTTATCCAGCGTCTGTAATACCTCTTTGCCATTATTGACAATCTTATATTGCAACTGCCAGCTACTCAGCAGATGGCGAAGCAGGTTCTGGTTCATTTTATTATCTTCTGCCACCAGCAGACGTACATCCGGATGCAACGGTAACTGGTCATTCTCGTTAAAATAAGTATTACCTTCTTCAGAAAGCGATTCTCCCAAAGTATAAGGTAATTCTACTTTGAAAGTAGCGCCTTCACCGGCTTTACTTTCCACGGAAATAAAACCATTCTGCAGTTCTATCAGTTGTTTTACAATGGTTAACCCCAATCCTGTTCCTCCGAACTTGCGTGTGGTAGAGGCTTCTGCCTGGTTAAAGCGATCGAATATACTATGTAGTTTAGAGGCATCTATGCCAATGCCGGTGTCACTAACGGTAAACAATATACGAACAGCCTTTTCTTCCGACCATACCTTTGTTACGTGAATGCGTACTTCCCCTTCGTTGGTGAATTTAACCGCATTGCTCGTAAGGTTTATGAGCACCTGTGTCAGCCGCATCACATCTCCGTATAAAATATCCGGTACTTCCTCATCAATGGTAACGGACAATTGTAGTTGTTTTTCTTCTGCCTTGGGCTTGAACATAGTATTCACGCCATGCAGCACGCTGCGTAGGCTAAAAGCAGTGGCTTCTATGCGCATCATACCGGATTCTATTTTAGAGATATCCAGTATATCATTGATGATCTCGAGTAAACTTTGCCCGGCATTTTCAATAACGCCTACATATTCTTTTGACTTATCGTTGAGTGGCTGCGCTTTTAACAGATGAGTAAAGCCCAGCACAGCATTCATAGGCGTGCGGATTTCATGGCTCATATTAGCGAGGAACTGGTCTTTTACTGCGGCCAGCCTTTTCTCCTGTCGCTGTGATTCATCCAGGGCTTCTATGAGTTGTTCCTGCCGGTGGATACGGCTGGTAATATAAAGAAATGCCAGTAAGCTGGTTAAGCAGGCAAAGAAAACCAGCACGGTTCCCCAGCTTTGTGCTTTTTGCCCGCTGCTGTCAATCAGGTGAGTGGTACGGTTTACCTCTGATTGCCGGGTAGTATCCAGTTGCCGGATAATGCTGGTAATGGCTTCTCCCAGCCGTTTTCCTTTCTGATTATTGATCATCTTTTCAGCGGCCCATTTGCCATTGCTGTAAAAGGTATCCAATACCATCAGGTTAAAGTTGTTCTTCTCATCCACCAGGTAATTGAGTTGGGTGAGGAGCTTTTCCGTACTATCGTTTTTGATGATTTTATTAATCTCTTTGAGGTCAGCTTTGATGATGGCAATTTCAGCTTCGATGCCGGTGATGTGGGTAGTATCCTGGGAAATGACCGCCCCGCGCACTTTGCTATCGGTTTTGGCCATATTGGTTTGTAACTTCTGCAGTTCATTTTTTACATTCAGCTCCTGCAGTAGTTGCTCATTGCCTTTGATCAGCTTGCGGATATTGTTGGAAGAATTAAACTGCAGCACAACAAATAACACCATTCCGGAAATGAACAGGCCGAGGAGGTAATATTTAATTCTTTTAGGCTGCATGACAGTTTAGTACATAGTAAACGCTGATATAGGAACGCCAGTTCATTAAAAGTAGGAAATTATTCCTTAGTTCTCTAGTTATTTAGCCTCAGAGCACAATTACTCTGAGGCTAAATAATAGAAAAAATCAATAATGAATTGTAATTATTTCGCTTTTGGTGCAGCAGGAGCAGCAGCTGGTTTGGCTGCTTTATGATGATGCGTTGCATGCTTTTTATGAGCGGGAGCTTTCGCAGTCGCTTCTTTCTTAACTTCTTTTTTAGGTGTTATTGCTTGTGCAAAAGATGATGCACTGATAAACAACATAGCTGCAGCGATGATAATACCAAACTTTTTCATGGTTGTATATTTTAGTTAGTGATCAATTGTTTGACGACCTAAAGATACATCCACTTCAAAGGCAGTTGCATAACTTATGGCCCAACAGGCAGCAGCTATCGGTCAAAAAGGATAAAGTGTCGTTAAGCTACAGAAGATTCAGTTTATTATTCAGGGCAGAGCGGTATGCATCCGCTATGGGTATAGCATTCTTCTGAATGAGGATAGTACCGTCTTCTATGGACTCAATTTTGTCAAGCGCTACGATATAAGAGCGGTGTACACGCATAAACTTACCAGTAGGGAGCTTTTCTTCCAGTGCTTTCAAAGTAGTGTGTATGGCGTGAAATTTCTGAGGGGTATTTAGTTTAACATAGTCACCCATCGCCTCCAGGAAAAGAATATCTTCTGTACGTATTCTTTTTAATATACCATTATCACGTATAAAAACAAACTCCGTATCAGATACCTGCAGTTCCCGGTTATTGCTGTCAAAAATTTCTTTGGCCTTTTCAATGGCCTGTATAAAACGGGCAGGTTGTACCGGCTTGATAAGGTAGTCGGCTACGTTTAGCTCAAAAGCTTCTACCGCGTATTCTTTTTTTACTGTGGTAAAAATGATCACCGGACGCTTTTTACCCAGGTTACGGGTTAGCTCCAATCCGCTCATGCCGGGCATTTCTATGTCCAGCAGGAGGAGATCTATTTTCTCTTTCTGTAAAAGATTATAAGCTTCCATCGCGCTGCTGCATTCGCCAACAACGTGAAGATGCTCTACATGGCTGGCCAGTTGCTTCATGGCGGTCCGGGCCAGCTTATTATCATCTACTATCAGGCAATTCATGCGGCTAATTTAAGGACAAATCATAATATAAAATCATCTCAGCCGCAACTACGATGCAGTTTTTTCCGGGAGACTTATACTTTTAATTTTTACATTTGTAATCATGAAGTGGCTACTTTATATATTAAGCTGTTATATACTGCTGTTGTCCTGCATCCCATGCACGGATAACAATGCCGTGAGCAGTAGCCCGGGAGTGTCTTATGCACTGCTGACCCCTTCACATAACCACGAATCACAACCAGACTTCTGCTCTCCTTTATGTGTGTGTAGTTGTTGTAATGTACAGGTAACCCCTGCTACTCCCGTGGTTGTTTATTTCTACATGCAGCAGGTAATCCTTGATTATCCTGTTTTGCCCGTTAATCCGCTCCCTTCTTCTTCAGATAATATCTGGCAGCCCCCACAGCTGGTTTAATAATGTTTTACGGGATGTTTTTGCTATGAGCGTATCAGTGCCTTTAAAGGGTACAGATATGGTTCAGGTACATCATTTTATTACTTATTGAATCAATCATGCTGGATAAGATTATTCGTTTCTCTGTGAGGAACAAATTAGTTATAGGTATACTCACACTCTTGCTGGTGGCTTGTGGTACCTACTCACTGTTACGCCTACCCGTAGATGCGGTGCCTGATATCACCAATAACCAGGTACAGGTGATCACACAGTCCCCTTCGCTCGCTGCACAGGAAGTTGAAAGGCTCATTACCTTTCCGATAGAACAAACCATGGCGGTTATTCCCGAACTGGCGGAAGTCCGCTCTATATCCAGGTTTGGCTTGTCTGTAGTCACTATCGTATTTCACGACGATGTAGATATTTACTGGGCACGGCAACAGGTAAACGAAAAGCTCGGAGAAGCTAAAACCAATATCCCACCCGGAATAGGAACACCGGAGATGTCGCCCATTTCCAGTGGACTGGGAGAAGTATATCAGTATGTGCTGCATCCTCAGAAAGGATATGAAGACAAATTTAATGCGCGTGAACTACGTACTGTTCAGGATTGGTATGTAAGACGACAGCTGCTGGGTACACCCGGTGTGGCGGAAGTCAACAGCTTTGGTGGTTTGCTGAAGCAATACCAGGTAACCCTGAATCCTGATAAACTGCGCAGTTATCAGCTGAGTATTGCAGATGTGTTTAATGCACTGGAAAGAAATAACCAGAATACAGGCGGTGCATATATAGATAAAAAGCCTAATGCTTATTTTATTCGCAGCGAAGGCCTGATTGGTAATCTGGCGGATATAGAGAAGATTGTGGTGAAGAATATCCCGAACGGATTGCCTGTACTGGTAAGAGATATAGCTACTGTGCAGATAGGTGATGCCGTGCGCTACGGGGCATTGACCCGCAATGCCAGCGGCGAAGCCGTAGGCGGCATTGTGATGATGCTGAAAGGGAAAAACTCCAACGAGGTGGTAAAGGCAGTAAAGGTCCGGATTGCACAAATACAGAAAACGTTGCCTCCGGGTGTAGTGGTAGAGCCTTTCCTGGACCGCAGCGAGTTTGTTGGCAGGGCAGTAGGCACGGTACAGAAGAACCTCATAGAAGGGGCGCTCATCGTTATTTTTGTATTGGTGCTGTTCCTCGGTAACCTGCGTGCCGGGCTGATTGTAGCCTCGGTGATTCCTTTATCCATGTTGTTTGCCATTTCCATGATGTACCTGTTTGGGGTGTCCGGTAACCTCATGAGCCTGGGAGCGATTGATTTCGGACTCATTGTAGATGGGGCGGTGATTATTGTGGAAGCCACCTTACATCATCTGGCCGGTAGAAATAAATCTAAAGGTCTGTTGCGGTTATCGCAGGCGGAAATGGACACAGAAGTATATGACGCTGCCAGCAAAATACGCAGCACCGCTGCTTTTGGTGAAATCATCATCCTGATCGTTTACCTGCCTATTCTGGCGCTTACCGGTATTGAAGGGAAGATGTTCCGCCCGATGGCGCAAACGGTTTCTTTTGCCATCCTGGGTGCATTTATACTATCACTCACCTATGTGCCGATGATTTCGGCCTTACTGCTGAGCAAAAACCTGGATAATAAAGTAACGATCTCCGATCGTATGATGCGCTTCTTTCAGCGTATATACGATCCCGTTATAAAGGGGGCACTACGGGCAAAGGCCCTGGTAACAGGAACTGCCATCCTGCTTTTTGTAATAGCATTATTTTTATTTAGTAAGATGGGGGGAGAATTTATTCCTACCCTGGAAGAGGGCGACTTCGCCGTGGAAACCCGCTTACTAACAGGCAGTTCACTGTCCGAAACCATTGACAAAGTTAGTCTGGCTTCCGGCATATTGATGAAGCAATTTCCGGAAGTAAAAGAGGTGATCGGTAAAATAGGCGCCGCGGAAATCCCTACGGATCCTATGCCCATGGAGGCCTGTGATCTGACCATTTTATTGAAACCTAAAAAGGAATGGACCAGCGCCCGCAGCCGGGAAGAGCTGGCCAATAAAATGCAGGAAGCGCTGGAAGCTATACCAGGCGTCAGCTTCGGCTTTAGTCAGCCTATACAGCTGCGCTTTAATGAACTGATCTCCGGCGTGAGACAGGACGTAGGGATCAAGATATTTGGGGAAGACCTGGCCACGCTGGCCGGGCTGGCTGATAAGATTGGCGGCATTGTAAACCGCACTGCCGGCGCCAAAGACCTTTACGTAGAACAAACAGGCGGCCTGCCACAAATAGTGGTAACAGCTGATAGAGATAAGATCGCCCGTTACGGACTGGATATTGCCACTATTAACCAGGCAATCAACACCGCCTTCGCCGGACAAAGCGCTGGACTGGTATACGAAGGCGAGAAGCGTTTCGACCTGGTACTCCGGCTCGATCAACAGAGCCGTCAGAGCCTGGCGGATGTACAAAACCTATACATTACTACTCCCTCGGGCAACCAGGTACCGCTGGCAGAAGTGGCCAACGTAAGTATGACGATCGGGCCTAACCAGGTGCAACGGGAAGATGCCAAACGCCGCACCATTGTAGGCTTCAACGTACGCGGACGCGATATCGCCAGCGTAGTTACCGACATTGAAAAAGCGATAGATAAAGAAGTGAAATTACCGGCCGGCTATTTTATACGATACGGCGGCCAGTTTGAAAATCTGAAAGAAGCGAATCAACGTTTATCCGTAGCCGTGCCCATTGCATTGTTACTCATTTTCGGATTGTTGTATTTCACTTTCCGGTCTGTAAAACAGTCGTTGCTGATTTTTACCGCCATCCCCATGTCGGCCATAGGAGGGGTGTTTGCCCTGTTAATAAGAGGACTGCCTTTCAGTATTTCTGCCGGCGTAGGATTCATTGCCCTGTTTGGCGTAGCGGTATTGAATGGTATTGTGCTGATAGGAGAATTTAACCGTTTAAAACAATCAGGCCTTCGCGATCTGAATAGTATTGTACTAAATGGAACGGCTACACGCTTACGTCCGGTGCTGATGACGGCATTTGTTGCCTCGCTCGGATTTTTACCCATGGCGCTGGCCACCAGCGCAGGCGCGGAAGTACAGCGGCCATTAGCCACCGTAGTGATCGGAGGATTGATTACTTCCACATTGCTGACACTACTGGTATTACCCTGTTTATACATCTATTTTGAAAAAGGCTTTTCAAAACAAAAATTATGAGCATCAGGATATTCATCTTTTTAATGTTTCCATTTTCGGTATTGGCACAAACGCAGCCACTCACCATGGAAACCGCTGTACAACAGGCTTTACAGCAAAACAAAGGACTTAAATCGGCAGATGCGTCTATCGATTATTACCGGAAACTGGTAGGTACCAGTGCAGAACTTCCCAAAACGGAATTGAGTCTGCAATATGGGCAAACGAATAGTTATGTTTCCAATGATAACAACTATAGCGTATCCCAGACGATTCCCTTCCCGTCTTTATTTGGTGCAAAAAAACAACTGAATAATGCCCAGGTAGAGAAAGCTGTTTGGTTGAAAGCTGTTACAAAAAATGAGCTCATTTACCAGGTGAAACAGGTATATGTGCAATTGCTGTACCTGCAGGAAGTCAGAGCACTGATCATTCACCAGGATAGCCTGTTTACCAATTTTGCCCGCAGCGCCGACCTGCGCTACAGAACCGGCGAAAGCAGGATGCTGGAAAAAACAGCAGCAGAAGGCAGGTTAAATGAAGTGCGTAATTCCCTGCGGCAAAATGAAGCAGACATTAAGATATATACCGCACGCCTGCAGGCCCTGTTAGGTACCACTGCACCAGTGACTATTTCAGAGTCTGTAATCCCGGAAGCCAATATGCTCCTCAGCAGTGATTCTGTGGCCGTAGCGGCTAATCCGCAACTGCAATACCTGAAACAACAAATCAATATTGCCGAGAAACAGCAGAAGGTATTCAAAGCCGCTATACTGCCGGATATCACCGTGGGCTATTTTAACCAGTCATTTATAGGTAACCCGTTAAATGCCTCCGGATCGCCATTGGCTACCAATAGTAACCGGTTCCAGGGATTCCAGGTAGGACTGGCCTTACCACTCTGGATGGGACCTCTCAAAGCAAAAGTGAGAGCGGAAGAAAAGCAGCAGCAAGCCGCCAGTCTGCATTACGATAATAACGTGATCCAGCTGCAATCGCAATACGAACAGGCCGTTCAACAGTTTATTAAAAACCGCAACAGCCTGGAGTTTTACCAGCGTACCTCGTTGCCCAATGTAGAATTGTTACTGAAGCAATCTGGGAAATCATACAGTAGCGGCGACATTGGTTATGCGGAATACTTCCTGAACCTGGAACATGCACTGGCAGCCCAGCAAGGCTATTTACTGGCGCGCAACGATGTAAAACAGGCAGAGTTATATATGGCTTTCCTGGCAGGACAACCGTAACCAGGACGTAGCACTGTTAGTATAAACCGACTACCTCGTCTTAACTGGCCGGCAGTCAACATTCATAAAACGATCCATCATGCAACAATTAAAAAAATATATCCTTCTTCCTGTTATCTCAATGGCTGCTGCCATGTTAGTGGTTTCCTGCGGTAATAAGCCGGACGCCAATAAAGCTACGGAGGCCCACGACCATGAAGAAGAAGCCGGAGTAGTAGAACTGACCGCCGGGCAATTTAAAACAGTAGGAATCGCCTATGGTAAACCGGAAAACCGACAGATCAGTGGCGCTGTAAAAGTAAACGGACTGCTGGATGTACCTCCGCAGCAGCAGGTAAGCATTGCGGTGCCTATGGGCGGTTTTGTAAAACAAACGAGTTTACTGCAAGGGATGCGGGTAAAGCAGGGGCAGGTAATAGCCGTTCTGGAAAACCTCGACTACATACAAATGCAACAGGACTACCTGGAAGTAAGAAGCCAACTGGAATATGCCACGAAAGAACACGAGCGTCAGCAGGAGTTGGCCAAAGAAAACGTAAACGCCCTGAAAACGCTGCAGCAGGCCAAGGCTACCTGGCAAACCCTGCAAGCTAAAGAGAATGGGCTGAAACAGAAATTGGCGGTGTTGAACATCAATCTCGCTTCTTTGGAAAAAGGGAATATACAGCGCACCGTAAACATTACAACGCCTATCAGTGGGTACGTTACACAGGTAAACGTGAACCTGGGACAGTTTGTAACGCCTGCGGATATCCTGTTTCGTATTGTGAATACAGAGCATTTGCACGCCGAGCTAACCGTATTTGAAAAAGATATTCCAAAGCTGAAACTTGGGCAGCTGGTGCGTTTTACTTTGGCGAATGAAACTACCCAGCGTACGGCCACCGTGCACCTGATAGGCCGCGAAATCAGCCCGGAAAGAACGGTAAGGGTACATTGCCACCTGGAGCAGGAAGATACACAATTGCTACCCGGCACCTATTTACAGGCCATGATTGAAACCGGCGCCGGCAACGTGAAAGCATTGCCCGATGCAGCCGTTATTAATTTTGAAAACAAGGCGTATGTGTTTATGAAAAAGCCAACCACAGACAGCAGTTTCCATTTTAACATGGTGGAAGTGCAAAAGGGCAACAGTGAACAGGGATACACAGAAGTGACCTTCCCTAAAGATACACCGGATGCTGATATCGTCGTGACGGGTGCATACGATCTGCTGGCCAAGCTGAAGAACAGCGGCGAGCATGAAGGGCATTAGACAGTTTTTATAAGATGATCTTCAGGCGGTTACAGCCGCCTGAAGACTTTAACCCGGATTCCCTCGCAGCGTTCCCATGCTTTAAGATTTAAATAATTTCATATATTTGAAATTATTAATCAATAAGGCGATGAGTTATTTAAGATGGCCGGTCCTTTTAGGGGCATTACTTTTCAGTACCCTGGCATTTGCCCAGGTACCTGTTGTAACATTAGGGCCCGATTTCGGGGAGCCGGGAGATGGTTGGGATAAACTGATGCAGTTAAAGAATGGTAATACCTTCTACCTGCATTTTTCAAAAAAAGAGGGGCTGTCGGTATCGGTGTATAATGCGGCGCATGAATTAACGGTAACGGATACACTCCATACACAACAATGGAACAGCAGCGATCTGGAGTCCACGGAAATAGATGGTATTTATGAAATAAACGGGCAGCCGGTCATCTTCCTGCAACAACTGGTAAAATATAACCCGGTGTTATACCGGTTGGTACTGGATGCCGAAACAGGTAAACTTGTACGTGAAGACAAGCTCGGGGAATTGCCGTCTATTCAGCATCGCAGCGTGTTTGTAGAAGATAACCTGGCATCGCATGATATTTATGTAGAGAAAGATCCTAACAGCGACTATTATGCAGTGGCGTTATTTTCCGGGGCTGCTATTCAGAAAAATGACAGCATTCATGAACGCATACAAATCCTCCATTTTTCACCCACACATGACATCATAAATAAAGGCTGGTTTTACGTGGCAGATACTTCGTATAACTATTTCAGTTATATCAGTATGGCGGTAGCGGGCAAAGCGCAGGTATACCTTGGTACCGTAGCATTCAATGCCAAACGTGCAGAAGGGGATGCAGGTCCCAAGGTGCTCTTTTCCATGCTGTCGGCAGACTCGGCCACGTTCGCCCACCATGTGTTGGATTATACCGCCGGCGCAGGTAATGTAGGCGGTTATATTCAGGCAGCGCCAGCTGTAGGGCAGGTACGCATGGTATTGTATATACCTGCTAAGCAAAAAGAAGGCGGCAGCGGTATTATCATGAATACTTTTCAGGCGGCTACCGGCAAGTTAAAGAAGCATGTACAACTGGCATTTCCGGAGCTGGCCCGCAATGTGGAAGTGAACCTGGGGTATAAAGATCCCTATAAAGGAACGCCACAACGGTTACTACTAAACGAAGATGGCAGCAGTACCTTGTTAATGGAAAATCTTTCTTTCTTTAAGCAAGGGAATTCGCAGATCAATAAACTCCACACTAACCTGGGAGATATTGGTATTGCCCTGCTGGACACTATTGGGAGAGAAAATACCACCATGGCTGTTTCCAAATACCAGGTGATTACAGGTATCTGTGAGCCTTTCCAGTTGCAACGCCGCACTAAAAGTGAATGGATGTTCCGCAACAAAATTGCAGCGCTCAATACCAACACCTGGCTCTCTTACGATTATATTCCGCGCCCGGATGTTTCTTTTGTATTGTTTAATGATTACCTGCAATACCTGGATACCGGTGGGTCTGATAAAGTACGTAAGCCGTTGAAATTCGCTACAGACGCTAATTTCGTTTGTTACCGCTTTTATAAAGGAAAGATGGAAAGAATGTTTTTGTTCGGCGTTCCGGAAGTAACAAAAGGATATGCATGTATGATGGGCGCAGCAGATTACGATGCACAAAGCGGCGTATATGCTACAGTATTGATTTCCCGCAAAGGATTAGATAAGAAAGCAAACATCGCCTGGATAAAATTCTAAGTTATAGCTCACTCCACCCCGCAGGAATTTCTCCCAACCGGAATTGATTCACCGCATTATGCGCCAGGCGCGTAGGTTCTGGCAGCCGGTACCCTTGAATGCATTGTTGTAAGATATCGAGGCTACCGGCAACATCCGTCAGGTGACCCGGAGATACAAAAATCGGTTTGACTTTATTTTTGCTGCGCAATACATAACCCAATACCCGCCCCTGTTTATCTGTCAGTGGCGTATGGCTGCCTTTCTCCGGTGCAGGTTCTTCATAATTACCGAACAGCTTTTTCTTGGCACTGCCTATCGTGGGCTGGTTGGTCAGTACACCAAAATGTGTGGCAATGCCCATGCGCCGGGGATGCGCAATACCATGACCATCTACTACTAAAATATCTGGTTTTACTGGAAGCTGCTCCCAGGCATCCAGCAAGGCAGGTACTTCCCGGAAAGCAAGGAAGCCAGGCACATAAGGAAACAATACTTCCTTTTTTACGAGGCTATAACCAACGGGCGTAAGCGATGGAAACTTTAGTAATACAATGCCCGCATATACGGTGGTACTGAATTTATTAAACGAAATATCAGCGCCTGCTATGTAATTTACCGGGCCCTGATAAGGAATAATCTGTATTTCGGATTGCATTTCCCGCTGAATACGGGTGGCTTCTGGTACCGTTAACTCATTATAGTTGATCATGAATGCGGCTGTTTATGATTCCATTCAGAAAAGCTTTAGCTGATCACCGTTCTTTGGTGGGGTTGGTTTTACAGCCTTCCCAAAAACAGTTCTGCCGCCGTATCGCCAGGAGTCTTGTCGTTCCTGTTCTACGACTTTGTCAAAATTGGTATTGGGCTCAAAGTCCTTTTCTATTTGCTGGGAGAGGGCAGACAGTTTGCGTATCGCATCCTTCTTATCCGACTCACCTATTTTAGCCTTATGCAGGGCTTCCTTGAGCGTATGAATGGTTTCATCGTAAATCCTGGTAGGTACCGGGAAGGGATGACCATCCTTACCTCCATGGGCAAACGAAAACCGGGCCGGGTCTTCAAACCGGGAGGGAGTGCCGTGTATTACTTCGCTTACCAGCGTGAGTGACTGTAACGTCCTCGGACCTACGCCTTCCAGCATCAGCAGGGCTTCAAAGTCGGCTGGATGGGTATCATGCGCCAGTGCGAGCACACTGCCCAGTCTTTTCAGGTTCACATTTTCTGCTCTCACATCGTGGTGAGAAGGCATCAACAGGTTGCGTATTTCCGGCAACAGGTGTACGGGCTTTTCCTTTGTCAGTTGGAGAATACCTGATTTGGTAACGTTGGCCTGCAGATCAGTCAGGTTCAGGATCTGTCCCTGGTTACGTCCGTAGATAAAAGTGTGAGGCGCTTCTGTAAACGATTTAAAGGCAGAAGAATGCCAGTGGTAACGCCTGGCCATACTGCTGGCATCATTCATTCCCTGTTGTACCACTGCCCATTCGCCTTCATCAGAGAGGATGAAAGAATGCAGGTATAACTGGAAGCCATCCTGTATGGCGGTATTGTCTACTTTGGCAGTGAGCTTACTGCTATACACCAGCTGATCTCCCGGCAGGCCGGTTTTATGCGCAATGGCGGTCAGTTCCGCTGGCGTTTGTTTGCTGTGGCGACCTTTACCACCACAGATATAAATACCCAGTTCAGCTGAGCGGGGATTAATGGCTTTCTTTAAAGCCCCCATTACGCTGGTGGTTATTCCTGAAGAGTGCCAGTCCATACCCAACACACAACCCAGTGCCTGAAACCAGCAGGGATCGCTAAGCCGCTTTATCACTTCCCCTTTACCGTAGTCGGTCACAATGGCCTCTACAATAGCGCCGCCCAAAAGGCTCATGCGCTTTGCCAGCCAGGGTGGTACCTGTCCATAGTGTAAAGGCAGATCTGCATGTGATGGCATATCAAATTAATTAAGAAGATGGTTACAATGGATTCGCCTGCACCTGGTACTGAAAGATATTTGCATTCTGTAGCAAAAACTCATCTAACTTTTCCATTTTGCTGCGGTGGCCCCGCACTGCGTAATTTACTTCTATGATATTTTCCTTCCGCGTTACCATCAGTTTTCTATATTTCAGATGGAACCCCTGTAGGATATTGTCAACATCCATGTGTGGAAATTTCTCTTCATAAAAGTAAAGTGTGTAGAGACGCTTATCATTTACTTCCGCAATTTTTCTTTCCAGTATTTCCAGTGTCACCAGTACGATCAGCGAGCCCACCAGAGCGGCTATAGCCAGCCAGTACTGGCTCATCCCAACCGCCATTCCAATCGCGGCAGCGATCCAGATAGCCGCTGCAGTGGTAATACCATCGATCGTATAATCTCCTTTGAAAATTACACCTGCACCGATGAAACCCACACCAGTAAGGATGTTGGAGGCTACACGGTCCGGAGAATTGGGGAATCCCAGTTCTGCAGAAAGTATCGTAAATACCGCACTGCTCATACATATCAACGTCATGGTGCGCATTCCTGCAGCTTTACGTTTATATTCTCTTTCCAGTCCCAGTAATGCTCCCATAACCAGTGCTATCAGCACTTTCAGGATCTGATCTTCTTCTATGACCTGCAAAACATGCTTCATACAGTGAAAATATATTATTACAAATGTACGCGTTGGCACAATTCTTTCCTGTAAGAAAAAGTGACAGCTATTTAAACTGTTTGTCCTGATGAGTGTTATGACTACAGTTACTAACCATAAATTTATTTCATAATGGAACCCTTTTTTTACAAGACTTGTGTGGTATTATGTATAGCCGGAATGCTCAGCATTTTTCTTTTTGCCTGCAGCGGCTCTAAAGAAGCTGGCAGGGAAGCTGATTCTGCTGCGGTGTCTATCCCTAAAGTCGATAGCACCAGTGTGATTCCTGTTGATACCACCAAGACCAGGCCCGATACCGCCCGGTTATAATCAATGATCCTGTTTAAGGTGTGACTTTGTTAACTATACGAACCTGATTTACTTCACCCTTAAACAACGGTATTATGAAAAAAGTCACGAACATGTTCATGCTGGCCGGAGTAGTAGCATTATTCCTCGCAGCATGCGGCAACGGCAATAAGCCGGCATCAGATTCAACGGTCACTGTAGAAGATACAGCAGCCCTGATAAATCCAGACACCGTTCCGGCAGCGCAAGCACCACCCGGGGCTATCAATCCCGGGGAAGATTCATCCCGTTTCGGCACAGGCGCCGGGGATTCTTCCAAAAACAAACCGCGGCGTTAAATTCGCAGCATGACGCCTCCGGCGTTTGTTTTTCTGCAAAAAGAGAAACAAACACCGGAGGCGTTATAAATTTTATACCACTTTTTGCAATATATTTGGATACACTTCGTCTACCTCTATTAACAAAGACTTATATCCGAAATGCAAAACGACCTTACATCCACCTCACCCAAAAAGCCCATTAAAGTGGCGTCCCTGAAAAAAACATTCCGCCTGTTCCGTTATGTTAAACCCTACTGGCCAGAATTCGCACTGGGCCTGCTTTTTCTCTTTATTTCCAGCCTGGCTGGACTGGCTTTCCCGAAATTATTGGGCAACCTGGTAGATCCTGGCAGTAATACGCATCTGATTAATGGCATGAATAAGGCCGGCGTCATGATGATTGCCGTACTGATAGGGCAAGCTATTTTCTCCTTTTTTCGTATTGTATTATTTGTAAATGTAACAGAGAAAACGCTGGCCACACTCCGCCAAACCATTTATAGTCACCTGATCCGGCTGCCAATGAAATTTTTCCTGGAAAGAAGGGTGGGAGAGCTGAGCAGTCGCATCTCATCTGATATTTCCCTGTTGCAGGAAACATTCACCACCACCCTGGCCGAATTTATCCGGCAAATGATCATCATCATCGGAGGAGTAGTCATATTATTGATTACCTCTCCTCAGCTGACCGCCTTTATGCTGGCCATTTTGCCGGTAATGATGGTAGGTGCCGTATTTTTTGGAAAGTTCATCCGCCGTTTTTCCAAAGAAGTACAGGAAAAGGTAGCTGCTTCTAATACGGTGGTGGAAGAAACGCTGCAGGGAATCCTGAACGTAAAAGCATTCGCCAACGAATTTTTTGAAATAGCCCGTTATCGTCAGCGGACCAATGAAGCTGCCACTATTGGGATAAAAAGTGGTAAGTATCGCGGCGCTTTCTCTTCTTTTATCATCATGGGTATTTTCGGTGCGCTGGTAGCGGTGATCTGGAGAGGGGTCGCCATCGGCATGCCCACATCTTCCCTGTTATCTTTTGTGCTGTATTCCCTTTTCATAGGCGGCTCTATCGCTGGTCTGGCAGAGGTATATACCAACCTGCAAAAGAGCATTGGGGCAACGGAACATTTGCTGGAAATACTTGATGAACCAGCAGAACCCATCACACCGGTAACGGAAATTGCACAGGAAAATCAGCTGGATGGGCAGATCAGTTTCCGCAATATCTCTTTTCATTATCCTTCCCGTCCGGATCTTTCCATCATGAATAACGTATCATTTGATGTATATGCCGATCAGAAGGTAGCATTGGTAGGCCCTAGTGGCGCCGGTAAAAGCACCATTGTATCCTTACTGTTACGCCTGTACGATCCGGTGAGCGGCAGCATCCTGTTCGATGGTAAAGAAAGTACATCTTTCCCTTTATCACAGCTGCGTTCGCAAATGGCAGTGGTGCCACAGGATGTATTCCTTTTTGGTGGTACGATCGCTGAAAATATCGCCTATGGTAAACCAGGTGCCAGCTTTGAGGAAATGGAAGCCGCAGCAAGACAGGCCAATGCCTGGGAATTCATACAGCGGTTCCCGTTAGGACTAAACACAGTAGTGGGTGAAAGAGGCATACAGCTTTCCGGCGGACAGCGGCAACGCATCGCCATCGCGAGAGCGGTATTGAAGAATCCCCGTATCCTGATCCTGGACGAAGCTACATCTGCACTGGACTCCGAATCAGAAAAACTCGTGCAGGATGCATTGGATAAACTGATGGAAGGACGCACCTCTATCGTTATTGCACACAGACTCGCCACCGTAAGACAAGCCGATAAAATTATTGTGCTGGACAAAGGGCATATTGTAGAAGAAGGTACACACAGCGAGTTGATAGGCCTGGATGGATTGTACAGAACACTCAGCGATATGCAGTTTGCGAGTTAAGCTTTTAGCCATTAGCTGTTAGCTGTTAGCAAATGCAGCGGATAAAGATGAGTGAAGATTATATAATATCAATAAAGAAGCCCTTCCGTATACCGGAAGGGCTTCTCCTATTAAAATATATCTTCATCTCCGCTGCATTTGCTAACAGCTAACAGCTAACAGCTAACAGCTATCTCTACATATACGGTTTCATTTCTTCATCAATATCCTTACGTAAATCCATCAGTTTTTTCGCATAGCCTTCCATGCTGATTTCACTGGCGGTTTGCGGGATCCACTTAGGCACTGTCACTGTTTTACCGGTATCATCTACGGCTGCAAAAACCATCACGCAGTGAGTAGTCTTTGTTTTTTGCTGTTGTCGTGGATTGCCGGCAAATACATCAATGGAAATATGCATGCTGGTGTTGCCGGTATAAATAATTTTAGCGTTGATTTCCACCAGGTCTCCTATAGAAATAGGCTTAAAAAAACGAATACCTCCCACATAAATCGTAACAGCATATTGTCCGCTCCAGTTGGCCGCACAGGTATAACCTGCCTGGTCAATCCACTTCATAACGGAGCCTCCATGTACCTTTCCGCCGAAGTTTACGTCTGATGGTTCGGCCAGGAAACGGAGGGTGATAGTGTGATAAATAGAATCCATAAGTGTTGTTTACGGACTACAAATTACGAATTAAAAATTATCACCTCCGCCCATTTCACCATTGTTTTCTTTTGACTTGTTATTCTTCCTTTTGAACAGGTTGGTGTCCATTTTGCCGAAACGCCAGGTAGCATTCAGTTTCAGCTCACGGGTAAGACGTTTACGGTAGTTTTCCTGCTCTGAAAAAGGGGTGGTGGTATAAGAAAGATTACGGTCGGTATTGAAGATATCACTGATGCCAAGCGAAATAGACAGAGCTTTGTTTTTCAGCATATCTTTTTTGATCGCTGCATCTGCAGACCATTTCGGCTCTCTTTCTCCCTGTGGCATAATTTGTTTGGACTCATATTCCGCACTTACCTGGAACGTGAGGTTCCAGGGCAGTTTAGTGTTGCTGTTTAATTTACCGAACCAGGTAATCCCCTGATTGGATAAGTTACTACCATTGCTGGTGGCATCGATCTTTGTCTGAGCGAGGTTGATGTTGGTAGTCAGATCCCAGCTCTTGGTCAGTTGACTTCTCAGGGTAAATTCTGCTCCGTAGGAATTCCTCGTGCTGGCGTTGATAGGATACTGGAGCAATACATGCTGCACCTGTCCGTTCAGATTAAGGGTGGTATCTACATAAAAATCGGTGATGGCATTGGTGGTATTGCGATAGTATAAAGATATCAGCAGGTTATGTTTATGCGCAAAATCTTTCAGGTAAGACAGCTCAAAGGAATTGGTGAATTCAGGCTTCAGATCCGGATTGCCGGTGCTGGCGCTTTGGCCGCTATAGTCGATCGTAGGCAGTAGGTCCCTGAACCAGGGACGGCGTATACGGCGGCTGTAATTCAGTTGTACTTCGTTATCTCCCTTGAATTTCTGTGATAGGAAAACGCTGGGGAAAAAGCTTACCGGGTAGCTGATCTTATAGGAAGATTTTTGTCCCAGTCTTGTTTCACCATCGTAGTTAGACTGCTCTGCTCTTAAGCCTACCTGGTAGCCGAAATTATCTTTGGCGCCGGTATAGCTTACGTAGCCTGCATTGATCTGTTCCTGGTAATGGTAGCTATTGGAGAGGGCAGAGTCCAGGGTGAATGTACCGGAAGGATAATTCTGTCCGTAGGTATTCGTGAAGTTATCAAATTGGCGGGTGTTGCTGCGCAATCCCATTTCAATTTTGGATTTTTCAGTCAGCGGTCTCACATAATCCAGCTGCGCAGTAAGATAGGTCGTTTTGCCTTCGCCGCTGCCATTGCGTATTTCAGGCTTCTTGGGATCGTAGATCGGCTTGCCCGGGAGGTCGAAATATTGCAGTGAATAGTTAGAACTGTTGTCACCTGTAGCATAGTTATATGTGAAGTCGGCGGTCAGTTCTTCACCTTCTCTCGCAAAGGTATGTTTGTATCCCAGCTGCGTGGTGTAGTTACGGAAGCCGTTCAGTGTATTGTCGATACCGGTTCCATACCGCACTTTCTGTTGTTTGGCATCCAGCTCATTCACTGTTTGCTCATTGTATTTATTAAAGTTGCCGCCGGTAATATTCTCTGAAACAGTAATGGTATTGCGGTTATCAATGAACCAATCGAATCCTATACGGCCAGTCTGAAATTTGCGATAGAAGTCACCGTCTTCCAGTTGTTCGGTGTAGGTAGTGGTATCAGCACCTATATTTTTTCTGTACAGGCGGCTGGTCATCGGTGATTTACGGTTGCGGACATTGTAGTTGATGAAGAAATTAAATTTCTCCTGACGCAGGTTGAAATCAATGCCACCATTGGTGCTGCCAAGGGAGGTAGCGCCCGCGCTGATCACACCGTTAATGCCTGCTTTTTTATTTTTTTTCAGCACGATGTTTAAAATACCGCTCATGCCTTCTGCGTCATATTTGGCAGAGGGATTCGTCACTACTTCAATATTCTGAATTGCATCTGCAGGGATCTGATCCAGCGTGAGGGTAGAAGGGCGGCCATCAATAAAGATGGTGGGCGTACCATTGCGAACGGTGACGTTGCCGTCAATGTCCACGTTTACAGAAGGCACCTGTTTTAATACATCTGTGGCAGTACCACCAATGCTCGACAGGTTTTTATCTACATTAAATACCCTTTTATCTATCGCCATGGTAAAGGCAGGTCTTTCGCCTACTACATTTACTGCAGCCAGTGATTTTACATTTGCTTTCAGCTTTACATTACCGATATCAATGCTGCCGGTTTTAGCAGAAAGGGCAGCGACTTTATAAATCGTTTCATATCCGATAAAATTAAACTTGAGGATATATTTGCTGAGGGCAATATTTTCGAAAATGAAATCTCCGTTTGTTTTGGAGAGCATTCCTGTCTGCACGGAAGAATCCGGACGTAACAATGCCACAGATGCGTACTCAATAGGTTTGCCGGTTTGTGCATCCAGGAGTTTACCATAAATAACACCGGTGCTGGTGGAGGCAGCCTTCCCTCCGGGTTGTTGCGCCATAGCGGTAAAACAACATAACAATAGCCAGCCTGTAAATAACGATACAATTTTTCTCATAATAGCTTCCAACAATTTATAGCCCTGTAAAATTAGTTTTTATGAATGAGGAAACACCCGTTTTTGGGATGAAAGGTCGAATGGAACCCTTTACAGTCCGATGTTTCAACTACAGAATTGAGCAGGATTCTTTGTGGTAGCAGGTTGCAGAAAGATTGGGTAAAAATACCCCAAATGTTAATTAGTGTTAAGCCCTCCTTATATCCGGCGTAATTGTATGGAGGCCAACGTAAAGCATACGCTAAATTTTGTGGATAAAAAAGGGTTCAATACAAGTTTATCTTTTCCGTTGTAACGGAGAGCAACGTATCTTTACAGCCAGCTGTTGCGTTATTTTAATTTTTTTATATGCATAAGGATTACCGCCCGGACTGGGATATTTATACGTGCCATATTGAAGAAAGTCCAGCAGTAATAGGCCTTGACCTTGATCTGAGACGATTTGCGCCATTAAAGGAAAAGCCCAATGCCATATATATAACAGTATATCTTAACAATCCACGTGAGGACGGATTCCCGCAGAACGATGAATTTGCCATCATGGGTGAAATTGAGGACAGTTTGGTAGAACAGTTGCAAACCAGGCTGGATGCGCATTTTGTAGGCCGTACTTTTTCCAATGGTGTACGTGACTTTTACTTCTATGCGGGTACTACATTGCTGCATGATAAATTCATTGCAGATGCAATGATTAGTTTCCCGGATTACAGGTATGATTACGGTGTGAAGGAAGATAATAACTGGGAGTTATATTTCGATTTCCTCTTTCCTGACGTATACGAATTTCAACGTATACAAAACAGGAAAGTTTTACGTATGCTCCGGCAGCACGGTGATGCTTCTGAAAAAGAACGTCCAATTGAACACTGGATTCATTTCAGAACAGAGGAAGATAAGATCGCCTACTGGGAACATATTAAAGAAAATGGCTTTACACTTGCCAGAGAAGATAAAACAGATAACCCGGAGTTTCCTTATAAACTATGTATTTCCCGCCCGGACAAAGCCAGCGAGGCAACGATAGATAGTGTAGTGATGAGTCTCTGGGAACTGGCACAACAAGTAAACGCAGAATATGATGGCTGGGAAACCAGTATAATGAAATAGCTTTTAGCGGTTAGCTTTTAGCTTTTAGCAAATGTTATGTTGGACATCGGCATATGATCCTCAACATAACAATTGCTAAAAGCTAACTGCTAAAAGCTGTTGTCCAACATAACATTTGCTAAAAGCTAAAAGCTAACTGCTAAAAGCTGTTGTTCAACATAACATTTGCTAAAAGCTAAAAGCTAACTGCTAAAAGCTGTTGTTCAACATAACATTTGCTAAAAGCTAAAAGCTAACTGCTAAAAGCTATCACAGCTATTTTCTCAGCATCCCTGCCAGTAAAGAAATTGCAAATAACACCAGGAAAATAAAGAACAGGATCTTGGCAATAGAAGCCGCACCTGCTGCGATACCACCAAACCCAAATACGGCGGCAATGATGGCTACAATAAAAAAGATGAGTGCCCAGCGTAACATAAGTAGATGCTTTTATGGTGAACAATTGGTATCTGTAACTTTCTTATAAGTCATTCGTTCAATTTTTTATACAATTATCATTCCGCAAGAACAATATTTGCAGTAGTTGCAATTCCAGTTTTTTTCAATATAATTGTTGCCTGCTGCTAGCCTTGATGAATTATTTTAAAATATGGCCTACACTAACTGTCTTCTGCTGGCTTATTAGCCTGCATTGTCCTGTATTGGTATCTGCAGAAGGACTACAGTCCCCGCATTCAGGGGATACAATCCCGCATAAAGGTAGTGGCCTGTTTAAAAAAATCGGTGAATACCGCGATTCCATGCGCAATAAGGAGTACCGCCAAACACTGATTAAGCGTATTACCAGGCAGGATGAACCCGTGCGCTCCAACGATAATGACAGTACTATTATTAAAAGTGAGGCATATTTTACCCCCTTTGCGGGCAAAGTGATCAGAAATATCTACTATAGGAAGGTAAAAGTATTTGGTCCCAGCAACATCAATGATACCACCTTCTCCACCAGCATGAAATTAATTCACCTGGCCAACCGCCTGCATTATGACTCCAGAGAATGGGTAATCAGGCAATCATTGTTTTTCAGAGAGAATCAAATGCTGGATCCCTTTGAGATGGCAGATAATGAACGTTATCTTCGTAACAGACCTTTTATCCAGGATGCCCGATTATATATCCGAAACATGGATGGCGACTCCCTGGATGTGGAAGTCGTAACAAAAGACCTCTTTGAATATGGCGTTGATCTGTCACAATTCAGCGCAAAGGATATTCGGGCAAGTGTGTCCAACAACGATCTGTTCGGGGCAGGCCAGGGCCTTAAAGTAGGTATGCAATGGCGTTCTGACTATTCTCCTACCTGGAATACCGAAGTACGCTATACGAAATATAATTTTCTGGGATCCTTCGTCGACATGACCGTAGGGTACACTACCCTGAACAATTATGCCCAGTTGGACACCAATTCCTTTGAAGGGGCCGTGTTTATTAATTTAAACAGACCCCTGTACCGTAATGCAGCCAAGCTGGTAGGAGGTTTCGCCATGTCCAAAAACTGGTCTATCAATATCAGGGGAGCTATACCTTCAGAAGGAGACAGCATTTTCAGGGATTATAACTACACTGTCATAGATGGTTGGATTGGTTATAACTTCATTAATCACTATAAACATGATGGCACCATCGGCAGTAAACCCAACTTCGCCGTGCTCGCCAGGCACTATAATTTATCTTTCCAACGAAAGCCGGATCAGCTGAGGTATAAAGACGATCCCCTTTATAACGACCATCGCCTTTATCTCCTGGAGTTACAGGCATATCGGATTGATTATTTCAAAGCACATTATTTCTTTGGTTTTGGCCGTACAGAGGATATCCCCCTTGGCTACAATATCAGCGGCACCAGCGGTTGGGAGAGCTGGAAGGGCCGCAGGCGGCTGTATACAGGTTTGGAAGCACAGAAATTCTGGACCACCAGGCATTACGGGCTTTTTAATACCACCATCGGGTTGGGCACTTATTGGTTGAAATCCGCAACAGAAGATGCTGTTATACACGCCAGGCTGGAGTATTATAGTCGTTTGATCAATCTCCGCAAAGCACGTTTCCGGCAGTTTTTTAATATTGATTATCTGGGTACTCCTAATCCATTCTTTAATAAGCCGCTTAACATCAATATGGAATACGGCATATGGGGCTACAAGAACACTACCCTGAATGGTTTCCAACGATTAAACCTGGGTTCAGAAACGGTGTATTACAGTCCGCTTAAACTACTCGGTTTCAAATTTAATTTCTTCACAGCCCTGCAGGCGTCTGTGCTCACCAAAAACAACGATGACCTGTTAAGAAATCCCATGTATCTCGGTATAGGTGGTGGTTTCAGGGTACGTAACGAAAACCTCTCACTGAATACGATTAAAGTATCCGGTTACTACTATCCGAATGCACCGGATCCTATGAAGAAACTGATGCTGGAGATCACCACCATCGTGGATTTCCGTTTCGATGTTTCTGCATTGCGGGCACCTACTGTCCTGAATTTCCGGTAAGCGAAACTTCCGTATTTTTATAGTACTAAATTGTTGGTCATGGAATGGAAGAATGAATTAACCCGCCTGTTAGGTATTACTTATCCATTGATACAGGCACCGATGTTAGGTATCACAACTCCCGCAATGGTAGCAGCTGTGAGCAATAGCGGCGGCCTGGGGTCTTTGCCGGTGGGAGGTTTGCCTCCGGAAAAAGTGACAGCGTTGATCCGCGAGGTAAAAGCACTCACGCAACAACCGTTTGCTGTCAACCTGTTTACCTACGAACCCGCTTCCTGGCATGACCGCAAAGTTTTTGATGACATGCAGGATTTCCTCCAGTTCCTTTGTGGGGCCAATGGTTTGGCCGCGCCACCAGTGAACTTTGACAACGTTCCCTATTATTCATGGAAAGTGCAGTTGCCCGCGCTGATAGCTGCGGGTGTTAAATACGTGAGCTTTACTTTTGGAATGCCGGATGCCGAAGGATTTGCGTTGCTGAAGGAGCATAAAATCTGGCTCATGGGAACGGCCACCAGCGTGGAAGAAGCGGTTGCCCTGAAAACTGCCGGAGCAGACGCCATCATTGCCCAGGGGATAGAAGCGGGTGGACATCGTGGCTCTTTTCTGCCCGGGGAGCTGCCAAAGACTGGCACCATGGCGTTGGTACCACAGGTGATTGATCGTGTACGCATGCCCGTTATTGCTGCAGGAGGTATTATGGATGGCAGGGGAGTTGCTGCTGCAAAAATGTTGGGCGCTGCGGCCGTACAAACCGGCAGTATTTATCTGCGTGCCCACGAAAGTGCCGCTACGCCTGCGCATAAAGCTGCCCTGGCCGGTATAACGGATACGGATACACTACTTACACGCGCATTCTCCGGTCGCTGGGCCAGAGGAGTCCGCAACACCTTCATTACAGAAGTAGAGGCCTCGGGCCTGCCTATCAGTGGGTATCCTTACCAGGATGTGCTCACCCAGCCCATTCGCAAAGTGGCCAGGGAGCTGGATAATACAGCGTTTATAAATATGTGGGCAGGACAGGCTGCCGGCAAAGCCAGGGCCTGGAGTACGGCAGATATTTTTGCAGAACTGGTGCGGGAAACGGAATTGTTGCTGCCCTAGTAATAGATACGTTTAAAGATCCCCGGATAATCTTTCATAATACTGTTTTCATCAAAAGGCAGATCTGCCTTGAAGTCAGTCATTACATTATCGTATTGGTATTCCTGCTGTCCAAGTCTTGTGTAGCGCTGTTGTACTTTCTGTAATTCAAACTCAGGTAATTTGATATAGAGAATGTCCAGCATCATGCTTTCGTTGGCTTCAAGTTGCAGTCGCTTTACCGGCAACGTATTGGTAAACGGTGTAAGTGAAATATCAATGTCGATGCAGTTATCAAAAGCATCAATATGGTTATTGTCTTTATCGAACCAATGACCGTGGAGGTCAGACGTAAGCCGCAGCTCTGTAGGCGATAAGCCATTTTGCCGGATATAAAAAGACGAGACCTGCCAGGTTGGGGTAATCGCTATTTCATAATGAATACAAAATGGTTGTTCCTCTCTAACTCCGTTGATGTAGCCGGAAGCCAGCTTGCCCTGTGCATTGTCCTGCAGGGTGAAATATTCCGTAGCCGGCCATTGTACCGCCTGCCATATGATGGGTTGCATGCGCTAGTTTTTTATATTCGAAGATTTTATTTTTATGATCACGAGTTTGGATGTCGGTGTATTGCTTTTTGCAGCCACACTGTCTACCGGCACCAGTACATTCGTTTCCGGAAAGTAAGTAGCTGTGCACTTTTCCGGTATATGGAATGATACAATAATGAAGCCATAAGCTACACGTTCCGTTTGACCGTGATAGTTATATAAATCTACGATGTCTCCCGGATGAAAGCCCGCTGCAGCGATATCCGCAGGATTCATAAATATCACCCGTCTTTCGTGGTATACGCCCCGATAGCGGTCATCTAAACCGTAAATCGTTGTATTGAACTGGTCGTGGCTACGGATGGTCATCATCATGTATTCATCGATGGCCAATGGTGTTGTCAGTACCGCCGCTACGTTGAAATTAGCTTTTCCGGTAGAGGTATTGAACTGTCCTTTGCGTGCGCCATTTGGAAGATAGAAACCGCCGGGATGTCTTACTCTTTTATTGTAATCATCGAAGCCGGGAATCACTTTTTCGATAGCATCACGTATAGCATCGTAGTGAAGGGCATACTTTGCCCAGGGAACACGTGATTCCTCGCCAAACAAGGCAGTCGCCAGTTCACAGACAATCGCCGGTTCACTTTTTAAGGCGGAAGATACCGGCTGCAGATTGCCTTTGGACATCTGTATCACGCCCATAGAGTTTTCGCAGGTAACAAACTGTTGCTCGTTTTGCTGCATATCTTTATCGCTGCGTCCCAGGCAGGGCAGTATAAGTGCTTCTTTACCATGCACTACATGACTGCGGTTTAATTTCGTAGATACGTGTACGGTAAGATCGCAATTGCGCAGTGCCTGAGCAGTATACAGGGTATCCGGTGTGGCGGAAAGGAAGTTGCCCCCCATGGCCATAAATACTTTTGCATCGCCACGATGCATGGCATTAATGGCTTTTACCACATCATAGCCATGCTCCTGCGGGGGCTGAAAACCGTATACAGACTGAATTTTTTCCAGCAAAGCAGCGGAGGGCTGCTCGTAAATGCCCATGGTCCTGTCGCCCTGTACATTGCTATGGCCACGTACCGGGCAGGTGCCGGCGCCAGGCTTGCCTATACTGCCTTTCAGCAGTAAGAGGTTTACCACTTCCCGGATGGTATCCACGGCATTTTTATGTTGGGTGAGCCCCATGGCCCAGCAGGCAATGATCTTCTTTTTATGGAAAAGTGCCTGGGCGGCCTGTTGTATCAGTTCCGGCTCAGCACCACTATCTGCCATCAGTTGCGACAACTGTTGTGTTTTCAGGTGTGCGATATAAGCTTCAAATCCCTGTGTATTGGCGTCAATAAACGGCTGGTCAAATACGGTGCCCGGTGCAAGTTCTTCCTGCTGTAACAGTAGCAGCGCCAGGGCTTTCAGTAACGCCATGTCACCGTTTATTTTTACCTGCAGGAAAATATCTGTCAGGTGCGCCTTTATATTCAGTACCCCTTTTACGGTTTGTGGATTTAAGAAATTCAGCAAGCCGGTTTCCCGTAACGGATTAACGGAAATGATGGTAGCGCCGTTTGCCTTTGCCTTCTGTAACGCAGTAAGCATGCGGGGATGATTGGTACCTGGATTTTGTCCCAGGATAATAATCACCTCTGCCTCATAAATATCTTCCAGTGTTACAGATCCTTTGCCTATTCCGAGAGATTCACCCAGGGCCACACCGCTGGATTCATGACACATATTGGAACAGTCGGGGAGGTTGTTGGTACCATATTCCCTTACCATGAGCTGGTACAGGAAAGCCGCTTCATTGCTGGTTCTGCCGGAGGTATAAAAAATGGCTTCATCCGGCGAAGCCAGTTGATGAAGGTGCCGGGCAATCAATTGATAGGCATCTTCCCAGGAGATGGGCGCATAATGAGTGGCATCCGGTGCCAGGTACATGGGCTGAGCAATCCTGCCTTTTTTACCTATCTCATAATCCGTTAATAATCCCAGGTCATCGATACTATATTGTGCGAAGAAGTCGGGTGTTAGCTTTTTGGTAGTAGCCTCTTCAGCTACGGCTTTAGCGCCATTTTCGCAGTATTCTGCAATGCCGGATCTTTCATCGTCCGGATCAGGCCAGGCACAGCCCGGACAGTCAAATCCATCTTTCTGATTCAGTTCCAGTAAGGCTTTCATGCCACGGAAGGCATTCATTTCTTCCAGGATATGCCGCATGCTGGATACAACGGCAGGAATGCCCGCCGCTACTGTTTTCGGAGGCCCCAGTTTAATACCGGTAAACCGGACCGGATTTTCTGCACTATCCATGGGTGGTGATATTTAATTTGAAATCAATTCTTTCCGGGCCGCTGTAAATATTGAATCGTTGTTCTTTTAAGAAGCCCAACAAGGTGATGTTCCATTGCGCCGCCATTTTTACGGCCATGCTGGAAGGAGCGCCTATGGCGGCTATTACAGGTATTTTCGCCATCGCTGCTTTTTGAATCAGCTCAAATCCGGCGCGGCCACTTAATAACAGTAAATGATTTTTTAAAGGCATTAAATGCTGTGCCATGGCGGCGCCTATAATTTTATCTACCGCATTATGGCGACCTATATCTTCTCGTAGTATCAGCAGATGTCCGTTGTTATCGAAGAGCGCGGCAGCATGCAATCCGCCGGTAGTATCAAATAGCGCCTGTTCATTTCTTAACAGCGCAGGGAGACCGAATAAGCTGTCTGCAGAAAAACGAATATCGTTATCATTAACGGAAACGGCTGTATGAATAGCGGAGATGGCCGTTTTGCCGCAAACGCCGCAGGCGGCGGTAGCCGTAAAGTTGCGGGCAGTATTGCCTAATTGCGCGGCTACGCCGGGTTTCAGGTGTACCGTAGCAATATGGTCTTCCTTATCTTCCGACAAAATTATTTCCTGGATATCTTCCTGACCGGAAATAATACCTTCTGTAAAGAGAAAGCCGGCAGCCAGTTCCATATCTTCCCCGGGCGTACGCATGGTAACGGATATGTTTTGCTGCCGGCGGTTATGAGAAGGCCCATGCACCAGTCTTATTTCGAGTGGTTCTTCTGCAGCCAGTGTATCACTCGTGTCGGTGAAACTTTCTACGGCTACTTTTCTAACGCGGGTATGAACAATCGCATTTGTCATACTCAAAATTACACTTTCACTACCATCTTACCACTGTTCTTGCCTGAAAATAATCCCAATAGTGCATCGGGTAGCCGATCAAATCCTTCTTCTACTGTTTCCGTGTATTTTATCTTGCCCGCCTTCACCCATTCAGATAGTTGTTTTACGCCTTCCCCGAAACGGGTGGCGTAGTTACCAATAATGAAGCCTTGCATCAATATGCTACGGGTAACCATAACAGGCTGGATACGAGGACCTACGGGTACTTCTGTTGCATTATACAATGCAATCTGACCGCATAGCGGCACCCGTGCGAAGAAGTTGAGATGCCTGATAACAGCATCTGAAATGTCTCCACCTACGTTATCAAAGTAGATATCTACGCCATTGGGACAAGCCGCAGCCACGGCGGCGTCCATGTCTGCATTGCCTTTATAGTCAATGGCCGCATCAAAGCCAAAGGTATCTGTCAGCAGTTTAATTTTCTCCGCTCCGCCGGCAATGCCTACTGCGCGGCATCCCATTATTTTGGCTATTTGCCCTACTATAATGCCCACGGCGCCGGCAGCACCGGAAACTACCACCGTTTCTCCTGCTTTAGGCTTACCTATATCCACCATACCAAAGTAGGCAGTTAAACCGGGAACACCCAATAGCCCAAGGTAGTAGGTGAGGGGAATGCTGCTATCTATTTTCCGGAGATGATTAGCCGGGAAAATAGCGGCGGTTGCCCAGGGCAGAAAAGGACGGGGGCCGCTACTCATCACTGTTTCGCCAGCTTTGAAGTGGTCATCTTTGCTTTCGATTACTTCCGCTACACCTCCGCTTTCAATGGGTTCGCCCACCTGGAACGGAGGAATATATGATTTGGCATCGTTCATACGGCCACGCATATACGGATCTACTGAAAAATAGAGCGGTTTTACCAATACCTCACCAGGCATAAGTTCAGGGAGGTTGGTTTCCTCCATTTTGAAATCAGCAGCCTGGGGTAATCCTTTGGGGCGGGCAGCGAGCAGGATCTGTTTTATTTTCATACACGGAGGTATTTAGACGTAAAGAAAAGCAATGAATAATTAACAGGCAAAAAATGCTTTTGTTTAGGAGGAGGGAAAAGTGGGTGAATACATATGAAAAATGTACATTCGGGTTGAGAAACTTCACCACTTAATTTTAAAATCTATTTATGCGTCTTGATGATGAAGAAATGAGCGACAACGTCGAGAAACGTTCCGGTGGCGGCATGCGCAACATTGGTATCGGCGGCGGTATTGGCGGCATTATCATTATAGTGCTGGCGATGCTCTTTAAACAGGACCCGCAACAGGTAATGCAGGCAGTACAACAGGTGCAGGGCTCCGGAGAGGGGCAGGGCGGTACTGCCGAAAAGCTCACTAAAGAAAATGCATCACCATTTGAGGTGATGTCTTCCAAAGTGTTGCGCAGTACGGAAAGGGTCTGGAAGTTGGAGTTCCAGCAAAAGAACAAGACTTATGAAGTGCCCCGCATGGTGTCTTTTGAAAAAGGTACTGAATCCGGTTGTGGTTTCGCGGAATCTGCCATGGGACCGTTTTACTGTCCTGCAGATCATCGGGTATACCTGGATGTTTCATTCTTTAACGAACTGGAACAACAATTCGGTGTAAAAGGCGACTTTGCCAAAGCATATGTTATCGCACACGAGGTGGGCCATCACGTGCAGAATCTGTTGGGAATCAGCGGAAGAATGCAGGCGATGCGCTCCCGGTTGAGTGAGAAGGAATATAATAAGTTATCCGTCATGCTGGAACTGCAGGCCGATTTCCTCGCCGGGGTATGGGCTTACCGTGCCAACCAGATCAAGCCATTCCTCGATCCGGGTGATATTGAATCCGGTTTGAACGCTGCCAGCGCCGTAGGGGATGACCGTCTGCAACAGGCGAGCACCGGGCAGGTGGTACCAGATGCCTTTACACACGGCACTTCCGCACAACGGATGTTCTGGTTTAAAAAAGGTTTTGAATCCGGGGATGTTTCCCAGGGGGATACCGGTATTGGGCTAGGGTCGTGGTAAGAGGAAATTACGAATTAGGAATTTGTGGGTAGACAGTAACAAATGACCAACAGTTGCCTATCTACCCACAAATCCGTAATTCGTAATTCCTAATTCGTAATTCCCTGCAGCGTCTCTATCGCCTGTTCAATCATTTTTTTGTCCCCGGTATATTTCCCGCTCACATCTGACAACTTCACTACGGGTGTCCATCTGGGCGCATCTTCCGGTAGGGCTTCATACATTTTAATCACAATATTCAGGGCCGGTAACCCCACATCATTGGTGAAATTGGTGCCAATACCGAACGACATGCCTATTTTCCCCCGGCAATAGCTGGCGATGCTAGCTACCTTTTCATAGTCCAGACCGTCTGAGAAAATAATGGTTTTGGTGAGCGGATCTACTCCCTTTCCTTTATAATGGGTGATGGTGCGGTCGGCAAACAGGATCGGGTCTCCACTGTCGTGACGCACGCCATCAAACAGTTTGGCGAACTTTTTGTCGAATTGCTCGAAGAAGACAGGCGTGGTATACGTGTCAGATAAGGCAATACCCAGGTCGCCCCGGTATACCTGTACCCAATTTTCCAGTCCGAGCATATTGGCCATCTTAAAGCCGTATTTGGCGGCATGGAACATAAACCATTCGTGCGCATGTGTACCCACCGGCTTCACACCGTTGCGCATAGACAGGTGAATATTGCTGCTGCCGATAAAACAGCCCTGCCCATAGTCCCGGAGCGTTTTTACTACCAGTTTATGCACGGCCAGCGAATGCCTGCGTCGTGTGCCGAAATCGGCAATAGTAATACCCATTTGTTTGTATTTCTCAATTTTCTCACGGGTAATCCGGATCACTTCTTCATCAGCGACCCGTTGTTGTCCGGTTAGCTGGTAATACAGTTCGCAGATAAGAGACATCAGCGGCACTTCCCATAAAATGGTTCTATACCAGTAACCATCTGCATGTACCTCCAGTTCTTCTCCATGTTGTGTAATATGCACTTCTGTTGGATTATATCGATAGCCCTGCAGGAAGTCCAGGTAGGTAGGATCCAGGTAAGGGCAGGTAACTGCGAGGTATTGTTTTTCTTCGGCAGTAAGCTGCAGGTGTTGCATATTATCCACTGCCTCTCTTAATGCTTCCGCAAAACCGGGAGGAAAGGAATGCTTACCACGGTTAATAAAAGTATAACGGGCACGAGCCTTCGGGAATAATTTTATAACGCCATGTTGCATGGTGAATTTATAAAAGTCATTATCGAGGATAGATGTCAGAATCATTATTTGCTGTTTAGATTCACAATAAAATTATATTTTTGTCTTTAAATCATATTGTTAGTTACCATGCAGAATATTAAAGTAAAGTGGCCCCTTAACCCACATGAAACCGTACTGTACAAAGTAAACGCCGTTTATCTCAAAAGTACCTGGCAGGCCAAACAAGGCGCCATATGCCTGACCAACGAGAGGATTGTGTTTGAAACAAAGCCAATGATGATGTTTATGTTATTCGGCATTATTGGCTGGCTGCTTACAAAGAACAAAAAAACCGATGAATTCCAACTGTCTGATATTACCAATTTCCAAAGAGGTAAACAGGGATTCAACAAAAAGGTAGCCGAATTTGACCTGATTGACGGTAAGAAGTATCGTTTTGGACTTACCGGTAAATGGGAAGATTTTGATCTCGCTTACCAGAAAGCCATATTGGATGTACAACCGCTTTTCAGTGTGAAATAAACGCTTAGAGTTTAGTACCGCAATATTTACAATAGTCCGCATTGGTGTCGTGTCCTTCACGCATACAATGCGGACAAATTCTGTGATCTACCTCTTCTTTGTTACGTATTCTGCTCATTTCCACCGTGACTATTCCGGTAGGTACTGCAATAATAGCATATCCCATAATCATAATGATGGCTGAAAATGTTTGCCCCAGCGGGGTGATGGGGGCTATATCTCCATAACCAACGGTGGTAAGGGTTACCACTGCCCAGTATACACTTACAGGGATGCTGGTAAAGCCGGAATTATGTTCGGATTCTATAACATACATGATAGCACCCAGAACAACGGTTAGCAATCCAATAAAGAACAGGAACACAAATATTTTTCTTTTACTTTTTTCCAGTGCCAGCGATAATTGTTTGCTTTCATTGAGAAAGGGTACCAGTTTAAAGACCCTGAAAATACGCATCAGGCGCAGGATACGGATGGTGAGCAGAAAATGGGCGCCACCATAAAAAGCTTCCACATAAGTTGGCAGGATACAAAGTAAATCCACTATGCCGTAAAAACTGCTCATATAGGCGCTGGGCCTATAACTACACCATACCCTGAACAGATATTCAATGGTGAAGATGATGGTAAATACCCATTCCAGTAAATGAAAAAGATCGCCGTATCGCGCCTGCAACGGCACCACACTTTCCATCATTACCACTGCTACGCTGATAAGTATGGCGATGAGCAGTATGATGTCAAATACTCTTCCGGCAGTAGTGTCAGCCTCAAAGATGATGCTGTGCCACTTCTCCTGAAAGGGACTTAGTTGCCGTTTAGAATCGTTAGTCATCCTGCTGAGTTATGATGTTTAAACAAAAACTTGTTTATTTATGTTTAGTGAAAAATTATTAATTAGTTGAGGTGCAACCGTTTTTAAACTTTGTATACTCCATGCATGATGAATTGTTTAATCCTTTAACCATATTATGGCGAAACCAGATATTAGTGCGAAACTGCGCATGAACATTGCGAGCGCGGTTATTAGAACACATACTGCCTACCGGCTGAGATTACTGAATGTTTTTATGCAGGCCGGACTGGACATTACGCCCGACATGTACTTTATTTTGCGTTATCTGTGGGGTGAGCAGGACGGCAGCCGTCAACAGGAACTGGCTGATAAAACAGGCAAAGATAAAGCCAGTCTTACCAAGTTATTGGACAACCTTGAAAAGCGGAACCTGGTGAAGCGTACCGCAGACGAAACAGATCGGCGGAGTAAACGGATTTGGTTAACTGCGGCAGGTAAGAAATTAAAGGAAAAAGTATACCCGTTGGCGTTATCTGTTGTAGAGATGGCGGAGAGGGGGATTTCCAGGAATGAACTGCAGCAGGCGCAGGGAGTATTGGAATGTATTTATAATAATATTAAAAGATGATCATCGAAGCTTTTCCTATCTTTAGATTATGCTTACCGGTATATTAATTAATTTATTTGAGCGGGATCTCAGTAAACTGGAACAGGAGATCGCCGCGTACGAAACCTCAGCAGCTATATGGCGGGTTCCCCCCGGCATCACCAATGCTGCAGGCAATCTGTGTTTACACTTGTGTGGTAATCTGCAACATTTTGTGGGTGCCGTACTGGGAAAAACGGGGTATGTACGTAACAGGGAGCTGGAATTCAGCGACCGGAATGTGCCAACAGAAGACTTGCTGGTATTGATCAGCAGTACACGGCGTATAATCCTCACCGTTATTGCCGGTTTAACAGAGGAAGACCTGGAAAAAATCTACCCTGAAAAGGTATTTTTTGATTCTATGAGTACCGGGCATTTCCTGGTGCATCTGAGTACACATCTTAGTTATCATCTCGGGCAGATTAATTATCATCGCCGTTTAACCCAGTAGTTATTTGATGAATGCTTTTCTGCAGAAATTTATCAAAGTATATCAGCAGCTGAAATACTTTATATGGCCATATGCAACCGTTGTATTTGTAGTGCTCTTTATCCGTTTGTTACTCACCAACCGGGTAGACGCCTACTTTTTTATTAATGGGTTGCATACGCCGGCAGGAGATTTCCTGTTTCCCTATATTACTGAACTGGGAAGTACATCCGCCGCCGTATTGATTTCCCTGCTATTGTTACTGATCCGGAAACGTATGGGCGCTGTCATCGCTACAGCCTACCTGTTTACCGCCACAATTAGTTTCACGATCAAAGCGCTGGTAGGCTTTCCCCGCCCGCACCGCTATTTTACGGGCCGGTTACATGACATCTATTTTGTACCCGGTGTTGTTGTACTTGATAATTTCAGAAGTTTCCCTTCCGGACACAGTGTATGTGCATTCACCGCAGCAACGGTGCTGGCCTACTATGCCAAAAATAGGTACCTGGGGCTGCTTTATCTCGTATTGGCGATGCTGGTGGCTTACTCCCGCATGTATATGAGTCAGCATTTCCTGGAAGATGTGACTGCCGGATCTCTGGTAGGCGTATTTTTTACGATGGTATGGCTTAGTTTCTTCGGCCGTAAAGAAGCGCAACTATCAGGAGAGTAAATCTCTCTTCTGTTCAATCTCCTGTATAAGGGAATCCTGGTGTTGTTTCAGCATGTCGTTGTATAGCCTGGCCGGGTTTGTTGGTTCGGGTACTCTTTCCTTATACCATACAGGTGTAGGTGTATATCTTGCCCATAATATTTCATAGCCAATATAGATCTGGTATTTGCCTTCCCTTACATTATCCGTGTGGCCAAGGCGTCTTTCCTCCCCGGGAGCCAGGTTTTCAATCAGGCGTGCCTGATGGGTGGTGCCCATCGTAGTAGTGATGACCTGGTCAATGGCTACGGTCATAAATCTTTTGTCTGACAGGTTTTTAACACTCCGCAAATATTTGGAGACACTGAAAACGCTGTTGGAAACACCTACTATCCTGGCCGCCTGCATGGCATCTTCCCCTGCAACAGGCTTTAATTTCTTTTCCTTAAAATTAGCGCTGCGGAAACTTTGGGTTCTGAAATGGATATACCACATCATGAAAAAAAAGAAAATAATTACCGGAACATACATAATTAATAGCTTTTGAGGACGGGATTTGTTAAATTATAACTAGGCTACAGCAGGTCAACGGGATTTTAATTATCATTTTGATAGTGCTAAAATAACGGGAATCATTCATGGAATTGTAAATCCGATGTTAAATAAAGTAAGATTATATTACCTCTTCACGGTAGCTTTTCGTAAAAATGGGTATTTTTTTTTGACGTTAACAATTAAATCACAAAATTTCTCGACAGAATCCCGCAACTTTGCCCCATTGCCAAAAACAGGTGTTTATAACCAGGTCAGCTTTAGGGGTTAACCCCCAACTATTCTTCGCTTAATATTCCCCAATTTTTTTTAATATACGCTAGCAGCGACATTTGCATGTCAATGAGCCCATCCCGTTGTCGGTATGAGATATTTTTATCATGATTGGGAGATGATGAATCAAGTTGGAATAAACCCTTGATACCTGCTTCCTTTCAATAGTATATCTCTTTCCGAAGCTACAGCCCGGTAAGGAAGAAGTCCTGCTATGGCCATTTCTGACCTCTATCCATCTTTTGCTTCAATTTTATCGGGGTTATACATCCGGATCTTATCTCCGCATCAAGTCCACGTCATCCCCGCATCAAGTCCACCTCAAGTCCACCTCATCTCCGCATCAAGTCCACCTCTGCTGCTATGCTACTATAGGTCCTTAGCCAGTCCCAGGCATGGGATCGGCTGAGCCAACATAATGAAAAGGTAATGCTGACTATAATGATGGGGGGCAACTTGATCCGGGATTACCGTGGGAAGAAGATAAAACTAAGTCCGGCGCTGTGAAACTGGGGGTTATAGAACGGCATGATCACCTTGTCGGCCTTCCGGGAGTCGTCTTTAAACAGTGTCCGCTGTATCCAGGGATACATCCAGTAAGCCGCTTTGGTGCTTAACATGCCCACACCGGCACCAGCCACTACATCGCTCAGCCAGTGTTTATTATTGTACATTCTCAGGGCTCCTGTGGTAGTAGCAGCCAGATAGCCGGCTACCCCATACCAGGGCGACACGTCCTTATATTCCTGCCGGAGGAATTCCGCTGCGGCAAAGGCGGTGGCGGTATGGCCGGAAGGGAAGGAGAGGAAATCGGATCCATCGGGGCGTTCCTCATGTGTCCAGTGTTTCACACCTTCTACGGTACCAGCGGTCAGAATGGCTGAAATGCCAAGGATAATGGTCCGGTCGCGCAAATTGTGCTTACCGTGTACACCGGCAGCATTCAGTATATATACTGCGGCTACGGGCGCATATTGGAGGTAGTTGTCGATATGTGTCCGGAATGTGGGATGATCCTCTTTCAGTTCTGCCTTGGTGGTGGCATTGAGATCCCGGAGGGTTGGATTGTTCAGGGCAATTAAGCCATAGCCTATCATCGCTGCGGGAACGGCAATTTCAGCTACCGTTACGTGAAATCCGGAGGTCCGGGTTTGGGTAAGCGGGTATGTAGGGATTGCCGTTACCATACGAATGGAATCTTTTCCGGAAGGCAGGGAATCGGTATCCTGGGCTACTGCTACGTTACTGGAGCAGGTAAAGGCGCTCAATGCCAATCCTGCTGAGAATATCATTTTCTTCATGCATCACTCCTTAATCAGCCAAATGTATAGGCTAATTCTGGAGGAATTCTGAATCCCTATTCACCACCCCGGTCCACTTTAGGCAGGATCATTTCCGCTGTTTGCTTCGTATACTTGTTATGGAAGATAAATGTAATGAGTAATCCAAGGAGGCAACCGGCCAGTACAGACAGCACTCTTTCTACTGCGGTATCCCATACGTGCGCACCGGCTTCATGTGTCATCACAATTATGGTAGCTGCGAGGGCAGTGCGGGTCGCCGCTTCAAGGTGGAGCAGGTTACAGATGATCACCGTAATGAAAACAGCCGTGCACATCATCAGGATCATATTGGGATGCAATAGAATTAAAAGGAAGCCGGAAATGCCACCTACTACATTCGCTTTAATCCGTGTAACCGCTAACGTTACTGCATCAGATCCATCGGGAGACAACACCAGCATCACAGAAATTAATACCCATATGATGTCTTTATAATCAAATGCCCATGACAGGCCAAGCACTACCAGTACACCTGTTACGCATTTCGCCGCATAAATTAATAGCCGCTTTATTCGCTGTTGATCAACCATGTTGCAATGATAATAATTTATGGAAATATGCAGTGCAGGAAATAAAAATGAACTTTTGACGGTTAGGGGTTGTTGTAATTATTCAACCAATAAGCGCATGAATATAAGGAAACTATGCTACCTGGCCACACTGATGTTATTGTTTCACGCCTGTATAAAAGACGCACCCATCAACCCGGAAGCAGATATTGAAACCTTTAAGATAGACCGCCAATATTTAACCGGAGACGTTTTCATAGATCAGGCAAATGCCAGAATTGTTTTGTCGCTCACACCGGAAGCTTTTGATAGTGGCGTAGCTCCAAAGATTACTGTTTCTTCAGGAGCATCTGTGGTGCCTGCATCAGGTGACTCACTGAAATTTAATGGAACAGGTACGAGGCAATATGTAGTTACTTCTGCGAATGGTGCGAATAAGAAAACATATACAATTGTAGTGGCCAACTTAGGCGTATTTGCATGGGATTTTGAGCACTGGCTGGTGAATGATAAAGATAAGTATCAGTATGTGATAGAAATAGATAGTAGTATAGCGGACACCAACATGTTATGGTCATCCGGTAATCCCGGGGTGGCCTTATCCGGTGTAAAGAAAGATCCGCTGGAATATCCGTTGAGGGCTACCACAGATGCTTATCACGGAAAATATGCTGCGGAATTAGTAACACGCGGCGGTACAGCATTATCAAATCTGGTGGGCATTAAATTATTTGCGGGTTCTCTTTTTCTCGGTGTATTTGATCCCACAAATGCGTTTGTGGCGCCGTTGAAAGCTACGCAATTCGGACAGCCCTACCTGGGTAAGCCTTCCCGTTTTACAGGTTATTATAAATATCAGCCGGGAGATAAATACCAGGATAAAGCCGGGAATATTATTGCGGGCATGAAAGACAGTTGTTCGATCTACGCGGTACTGTACAGAGGAACGGTTCGTCTTGATGCCACTAACATTAATACGTCAGACAGGATACTTGCCCGTGCCACGATACCTGATGGTGGCCCCAGGGGAGCCTGGACAAAATTTGATGTACCGTTTGTAGAATTACAATCATATACAGGCAATGATAAAATGATGATGGCGATTGTAGCTTCTTCGAGTAAAGATGGGGATACTTATAAAGGCGCTATAGGCAGTCGTTTGGTGCTGGATAGCGTGCAGATTGTTCCGCAATAAATCTTTCATGCACAGCTATTGATGTGGTGCCTCCATTCATCTTTCGTACCTTTGCGAAGTTTTAACAAATCGAACGGAAAATGAATGTACGGAAACTATGTTGTATAGCGGCCTCGGTGGGCCTGCTACAGTCGTGTATTAAGGATGCGCCTCTCAACCCTGAAGCAGACATCGAAACTTTCACGGTAGCACAGCATCAATTGACAGGAGATGTTTTTATTGATCAGACAAAATCTCAAATCCGCTTGTATCTGACAGAGGAAGCTTTTGAAAAAGGAATTGCGCCCGTGATCAAGGTGA
Organism: Chitinophaga sp. 01L420; assembly: GCF_056399985.1. Taxonomy (NCBI): domain Bacteria; kingdom Pseudomonadati; phylum Bacteroidota; class Chitinophagia; order Chitinophagales; family Chitinophagaceae; genus Chitinophaga; species Chitinophaga sp. 01L420. Next base: position 39,954 of record NZ_JBFTSK010000046.1, on the reverse strand, counting down.
GTGCCGGTGGCCATGTGTCACCTGCATCCGGCGATACACTGCGGTTTGACAATACCGGGATTAAAAAGTATGTGGTTACTTCTGCAACAGGAACGGAAAGAGCATATACGGTAGAAGTAGTGCAGACAGGTGTCTGGAAATTTGGTTTTGAAAGATGGGATACGTTGGTGGCTCCATCCGGCGGCTCCTGGAAATATGTAAACCCATTGGCCGAAGATGGCCGTAATATCTGGGCTTCCGGTAATATTGGGATCGCCATCACTGGCGTAACAGAAATCAATGATTTCCCTTTGCATGTCAGCACCAATGCTTTTGAAGGTAAGTATGCAGCTGAAATGGAAACCATGCCAGGTAATGCACTGTCCGGATGGATGGGTATTCACCTGTTTGCCGGATCTATGTTCCTCGGCAATTTCGTAACCGACTACCTGATGGAAAATCCGCTGAAGTGTACCCAATTCGGACAACCTTACAGGGGCATCATGCCTAAAAGTTTTACCGGGAATTATAAGTACCAGCCAGGTGCTCAGTTCATAGACAAAGAGGCGAATCCTGTGCAGGGACAAATCGATAAATGCTCCATCTACGCGGTATTATACAGTGGTACTACCAGGCTGGACGCGACCAATATCCTTACTTCCGACAGGGTAATCGCTACCGCTATATTAGGAGATGGAACTGCAAAGAGCAGTTGGACACATTTCGATATCCCGTTCACACCTGTTGCCGGTAAATCGGTCATTCCGGGCGAGCCGTTGATGTTGGCGATCATCGCCTCTTCCAGTGCGGAAGGAGACCATTACAGAGGAGCGGTGGGCAGCAAACTGGTATTGGATAATTTGGAAATTGTACACGAGTAAAGATTATATCTGAGCATATGAATATAAAAATATCAGGACTGATGCTGGGTATGCTGATGGCAGCTACTACCTTATTTGCACAGGATAACGGAAACGAACAAACGAAGAATAATGGATTTAAACCGGTGCTGGAGCATCGTATCCTGGCAGGATTTAATTTCGGAGGAACTGCGCCGGTTGGCTTTCCCAACACCATCCGCAAAATAGAAGGCTTCTGGCCGGAATTCAGCCCTTCATTGGGTTATGAATTATCTTACCGCGCTACCAGTAAATGGGGCGCTGCAGTAGCCGTTAAACTCGATTACAAAGGAATGGGTACGAAAGATGTAGTACAGTATTTTCCTACTATCATTACCACCAGCGATGGAGGTCGTTTCGAAGGTGATTTCAGTGGTAAAAACAAAACCATTGTACGTAATGCATATGTATCTTTTCCGATAAGTGCTGTCTTTACACCAAACGACAAATGGCGCTTTAACCTGGGTGGTTACGTCGCCTGGTTATTCAGTTCTAATTTCCATGGAACTGTTTCTGATGGCTATATCCGCAATGGAGGCCCCACAGGTGAAAAGGTGATCATCTCGGAAGCTACCTTTGATTTTGGTACAGAAGTGCGGTCTTTCGATGCTGGTTTACAGGGAGGTGCGTCTTATCGGGTTGGTAAAAAACTCAGTATCAATGGTAACCTGGACTGGGGCCTGCGTCCTATCTTCCCAAGTGATTTCAAGGGCATGTCTTTCCCTTTATATAATATCTACTTCACACTGGGAGTGGCGTATAAAATATAAGGACTTACTGTTAAAGTATTGTGACTGATCCCATTTATCGTTTAGGCATTAGCGTTTGATCAACGCTAATGCCTAAACGATAAATGCTAAAAGCTGGTTCAGTACTTCGCCGCCTGTCCTGTTTTAGGCAGAGAGGCATTTATAAATGTCCGGATATCATCATTACCTGTTGTCAGATCATCTTTGCGCAGGTACATCATATGACCACTGCGGTAGCCACGCCAGGAAAGACGGTCTTTCAAACGCCCACCCGGATCCATTTGCCACATACTGTATTTGGCATTGAAGTAATCACAGGCGCCATCATAATAGCCGGATTGGATCATTACATGCAGATAAGGATTAGCCGCCATCGCATCGCGCAGATTTTCACCGGTATTGTCACCGTTGTTATCCCATGGATGCACCGGGCCAAACATCATGTACTTCAAATCAGTATGGAATTTCAATTCTTCTCTGAGGTAAATATTAATAGCAGGCGTAAACGCGTGTAACCAGGAGGTCAGCTCTGCATTATAGTCAGGACCGTTCCCCGCATCTTCCCGATCGATACCCCTGTAGCGGGAATCCAATCTACCTACCGTATATCCTTTATCTCTCAGTAATTCTTTCCAGAAAAAGCTGGGAGGTACATTCAGGTTATGCTGCAGGATTACTTTCTCCGATAAGCCGGAGTAGCGGGCCATTTTAGCGGCTATATTTTTACGCTGCTGTTCTTCCAGAAATCCACCCTGACTGATAGCAGGAATCAGTTCATGAATGGTAAATGCTTCTACCTCTGGTAAAACAGCGGTCAGGTCTTTCTGTTGCAGATCGGCTGGTAAGGCTTTATGATACCAGGCGGTAGCAGCAAAATAGGGGAGCCGCAAAGCAGCGTCCACAGGCCCGTTGCGCTGAATTCCGAGTTCAGTGGGGGAGACCAGGATAACGCCGTTCAGATACATCCATTGCGCATTCTGTAATTCCAGTGCCAGTCCGGATACACGAGTGGTACCATAGCTTTCGCCTATCAGGTATTTGGGAGATGCCCATCTGTTCTGCCGGGACACGAAAGTATTGATCCATTCAGCGAGATACCGGATGTCTGCATTAACACCAAAGAACTTTTCCCTGGGCACGTCCTTTCCAAGTAACCTGGAGAAACCAGTGTTGGCGGGATCTATGTAAATGATATCTGCAATATCAAGAATGGACTCAGGATTTTCGTGTATGCCATAAGGTTGTACAGGATACCCTTCCTCATCAATGTTCAGCAACCGGGGGCCGGTATAGGCGATTTGCATCCATACGGAGGGCGTACCTGGTCCGCCATTGAAAGAGATGACCAGCGGTCTTGTATTGCGGTCTTTCACATCGGTTCTTTCATAGTAGGTGTAGAAGAGCCCTGCTAATACTTTGCCGTCCTGATCCCAAACGGGTTGAGTGCCGGCAATTGCTTTATACGGAATCTTCTTGCCTTTCACTGTTACATCGTGATAAGTAGTAACCGTGGTATCCGGATTAAGCGTCACCGACCAATGTGATGGCAGATCTTCTTTTAAGGAAGGAGCCGGCAGACTCTTTTTTTGTTGGGCCTGTACAGTTGTCAGGCTCACCATGCCCGCCATTAGCAAGGGTAGCATGATTGGCTTTTTCATTAAGTTCATGAAGCAGATCTTGATTGACTTTAAAGATTGTGTAAAAGCCCGATAAATTCAAACACTTTGGGATGGACGGTTTCCCTTTGGTTGAAAGTCACTGGGTCTTTTTCCCACCAGTTTATAGAAGGTATTGCTGAAGGCGGAAACGCTGTTATACCCGGTATCCCAGGCGATTTCGTTGATGGTTTTCTCCGTTTCCAGGAGGTAGCCCATGGCTTTAATCATCCTGGCCAGTTTCAGGTATTGAAAGAAGGAAATATCCATGGTGGAGCGGAATAACCGTGTCAGCGTACGTTCACTGTAGCTGAATTCGTGTCCCACGCTTTCCAGCGATAATGGCTCCCCGAGGTTTTCCTGTATGTATTTTAAAACAGGCTTCAGCCGTGGATTGTCAGTGGTCGGCAATGTAATGGGCAATGGCACGGAGCTGATTTCAGGCAGCATGTTCTTCATGGCTTTAATGAATATAAAGCGCTTGTCGTTGGGTAGCACATCACCATCCCAGGAGGCAGTATGAAGAATCATTTCCAGCAAAAGATTGCTGACCGGATAAATGCCTGTTTTCGTATAGAAAGGATCGTCCTGATCTCCGGGTTCACTGAAAAAGTAAACTGTGCGTACATAATTGGCCGGATACCGGTGCTGGAAGTAATGTTCCACACCTGCAGGCACCCACATATAATGGCGGGCAGGAAGGAAGTAGGTTTTATCTTTTGTGTATAAAAAAGCCACACCACCCTCAACATACGTCAGCTGTCCTTTGTTATGCTTATGGTAGGAAAAATGATGCTCCGTTTTCCAGTGCCATACATATGCGGATTCCGGGATGGCATCAACATCTTCCAGTACGAGTTGTGGATTAATATCTTTCATTTGGCCGGATCTAACAATTTTATGGCAATTTATAGAAAATAAATTAACTAATAGGGTGGGAACTTTGCATCTTCATCATAATAGATATGTCTACAATTACTAATAAGTGGCTGGCCGGAGCGGTGTTTATCACACTATTCAGCACCCAAACAGCCTTTAGTCAGGACCCTGAGAAGAATACCCTAACGTTAACGGATGTATGGAAAAAAGCAGATGTCTACAACCGCCAGTTGCAAATGCAGTACCTCCGTGTACAAAGCATGGACGAACGCACCAAGGCAGCCAAAGATGAACGCTTACCGGAAGTAAAAGCAAATGGCGTGTATGCCCGTGTTTCCAATCTGGCCATCTACGAAGACGGCCTGCTTAACGCGCCCACACAGTATCCTGTTGTACACGGCTATTACCAGTTTGGCGCAGATGCTTATCTCAATGTATACAACGGTGGCAAAACCACCCGGGAAATCAAAGTCAGACAAACAGAAGCCGAGCTGGCGAAAGAGCAGCAAAACCTTTCTACCACCGAAATACGCTATAAAGCAGCCACTCTTTACCTGGACATCTACCGGGGACGGATGTATGAAAAAGTAATGTTACAGGATATCAATGAAAGAGAGAAAGAACTGGAAGAGATCAGGCAGCTCCTTAAGAATGGCGTAGTCCTTAAAAGTGACCTGCTCCGCGCAGAACTGAAACTGTCCAAACAAAAGATGACACTGCTGGAAATAAGGAATGGCATCGCCATCGCCAACCAGCGGCTGAATATTATGATAGGTCAGGCCGACAGTATAGAGAACCAGCTCTCAATAGACACCCTGATAGCCCCCGAAACACCTGCACGCACCTACGAAGATTATGTGGCAGATGCCTACGAACATTCCTTTGCATTTAAGATTTCTGAAAAGGAAACGGCGCTGAGTGAATTGAAACTGAAGGATGTGAAAAGTAACATCCTTCCTAAAGTAGGGCTGTATGCCGAATACGCCTATACGTACCCGCAGATCCTCTTTTACCCTTATTCCATCGCCCTGTACGGACTGGGGCAGGTAGGCGTTAAAGCAGGAGTTCCCATCTCTGCATTTTATCAGAACAAGCATAAGAAACAGGAAGCAAAGATAAACCTGGAGCGACAGGAAATTGAACACGCGGATACGAAGGACCAGGTAAGGCAGGAAGTGAAAGCTGCGTACCTGCGTTACACCGAAGCGCTTACCCGCATAGGCGTTGCTAATGATAATATCACACAGGCAAAAGAGAATTTCCGGATTGTCAATAATACCTATTTCAATCAGTTGTCTTTATTGACCGACCTGCTGGATGCAGAAACGCAATTGCTGCAATCCCGCTTTGATCTTACCACGGCGCAAGTCACAGCACAATTGCAATACTATCAACTACTGAAAGCAACAGGCAACCTTTAATATATGAAGACGAACACCAACACGAAAACCAATAGAACTGACAGACTCATTTCACGTATCACTACGATCATCGCATCTATTGTAGTGGTATGCCTGGCTATCTGGGGAATAAGAACCTTACTCCATCAAATGAAATTTGAAGAAACCAATGACGCCCAGGTGGATGAATACATTAACCCGGTAGTAGCAAAGGTGACGGGTTATATAGAAGAGATACGGTATGAAGAAAATCAGGAAGTAAAAAAAGGGGACACGCTGATTATCATTGATAACAGCGAGTATGCTGCACAACAACAGGAAGCAGAAGCCTCCCTGCTAAATGCAAAAGCACAGGTGGGTATACTGGAAAGTAATGTCAGCACCACCGCTCAATCATCGAAAGTATATCAATCACAAATTGCCGCCGCCAAAGCAAAATTGACACACCAGGAACAGGAATATGATCGGTATAAAAAGTTATTTGATGTAGAATCTGCCACCAAACAACAACTGGAAAGGGTAGAGGCAGCATTGGCGGTAGCCCGCTCAGATTACAACACTGCGATAGATGCCTATCAGGCTTCCCTGGCAAAGATCAACGATGCGAAAGTGCAGCAGAGCGCCCTGGAAGCAGAAATCAAGCGGCGAATGGCCGTAGTGACAAAGAATGACCTCAACGTTTCTTATACCATTATCACCGCCCCTTACAATGGTAAAATGGGCCGCCGCACGATTCAGCCTAAGCAACTTGTGCAGGCAGGACAGGTACTGGCATATATCGTAGACTGGGAAGCCGGTAAATGGGTGGTAGCCAACTTTAAAGAAACGCAGATCCGTCACATGGCGGTGGGTGAAACTGCACAAATAGCCGTGGATGCTTTTCCCGGGAAGAAACTGACCGGCAAAATTGAATCGTTGTCAGGAGCCACTGGCAGCCGTTTTTCGTTGTTGCCGCCAGATAATGCTACTGGTAACTTCGTAAAAATTGCACAACGTATTCCGGTGCGTATCCGACTGGATGGTACAGCTGAGGAATTGAAATTGTTATCTGCCGGTATGAATGTGAATGTATCTATTGCAAAAGAACGTAAATAATCATGGGGCAAGGTAAACAGATATTTCGCTCATGGGTGCCCGAATGGCTGATCAGACTGACTATCTTCCTGGTATTGTTTCCCACGGTGATGTTGTTCGCATTGTCTACGGCTAACGTGAACGCAGCTACGGGATTTTATGGAGCGGAACCGCAGGATATACAATTCTCCATGCTGGTGTATTACGCGTCCTTAGTGGCTTTTACGCCATTGGAGAAACGTTTTTTCAGCCGCATCGCTACAAAAGAATATTTTTTGATCTGCCTGGTACTACAGGTCATGGTGACTTACTGGTGCTATCATACCCGGGAGATTCCCGTTCTTTTCATCTGCCGTTTTCTGCAGGGAATACTGAACTGTGGTGTAACCAGTATTTGTCTAACCCTGCTGTTCAGCAGGCTGCAGTCAGAACACGCAAGGGAAGTAGGATACGCCATCTTTTATGGAATGATCCTCTGTTCAGGCTCATTGACCTCATTGGTGACCGCACCGCTGGTAGATGATTATGAATATAATGTGCTGTATAAAATGATCATTTATGCATTTGTTCCGGGGGCGGTATTACTACTCCTGTTGATGAACAAAGTGCACCTGGTACGCCGCATGCCGCTATACCAGCTCGATTGGACCAGTTTCTTTCTATATGCGCCCATGTTGATTATGCTGGGATATATTCTGATTTACGGGCAACAATATTACTGGCTGCAGGATGCCAGGATAGTTGGATGCTTGATCGGTGTAGTATTCCTGGCCGCCACTTTTGTGGTAAGGCAGTTACATCGTAAGCGGCCTTTTATTAATATGGATGTATTTAAATCGAGAGCATTTCTATTTGGTATTCTCTTATTGGGCGCACTTTACCTGATCCGGGGATCGTTTAATGTAACGACCAGCTTTTTCTCTACGGTTTTGGGAATGGATCCGCTACACACCTACGAGTTATTGTCGTACAACCTGGTGGGGATTGTGATTGGCGCCGTTATCTCAGCACGGCTGGTGATCAGGAAAAGACCGCTACAATTCATCTGGCTGGTGGGCTTTTTCGGGTTGCTGGTGTTTCATTGTTCTATGTACTTCCTGTTTGCCTCTGAGGCCGACCAGTCTACTTTTATATTACCACTGATCATCCAGGGCTGGGGGGCAGGCATGTTGCTAACGCCTATCGTACTGTTTATCATCTCTTCCGTACCGGAGAGTATCAGTGTATCAGCTTCCACTGCCGGGGTATTTATACGGTTTACTTTTTTCGCCATGAGTACCGCGTTGATTAATTATTTCTCCCTGTACTTCACCAAAACGCATGCGATGCGGTTGAGCGATGGTATATCAGGAGTGGATAACGGATTGGCGGAGCGGCTGCATACTTACCAGTCGGCCTTACAGGCACGGGGCCTGATGGCAGATCAGGCGGCGAAACTGGCGCCGGGACTATTGGACAAAGCTATTCAGAAGCAGGCATTTTTAAAATATGCGATGGACTACTACGAGTTGGTGGCCATCCTGATATTGGTATTGATGTTACTGATTGTGATGACACCGTATATTATAAATCGTACGGTCATTAACGTGAAAGCCAAACAGCCGGCAGCAGCTACAGTATAAGGAAGGGGCCCAGGAGAATTTTATTTTATCCCAGAGCTTATTCTTTACTACCTGCTCAATCCGCACAGAATCCAGTGCAGCGGGTGTTATAAAACTTACTTATACCAAATCATTTGGATCGGGGGCAAAGGGACCGGGAAAACGGGATACAGGGTCTAAAGCAGAAGGGGAGCGGATCAGGAAGGATTAGCCACAAGTCGTAGCTATATGCTTGGGGATTTTTTCGGATGTCATTGAACCCTTTATGTCCCGGGTGTGTTAATCAATCGTCCCTTCGCATAAACTTCCTGGCAGCATCTTTCATTCAACCCTATAATTATTAATGTATGAAGAAGATCCTGGTTATTAGCGTCCTGATCGGCGCATCTTTTACGATGTTTGCACAAAATGTGGCCAATTTGAATCTACGGAGAGTAGATAAAAAAGTAGTCCCGGTAGAAGTGACCGGGGCGGCAGAAAGAGAGTTTCGGGATGGGAGTATAACGACTTATTTCGCCGTACCTGCTCAGTATACAAAGGAGGATTGGCTGGTGACATCCAATGGGGCAAAGCCGGGGAGCAATCCGGACTATTATTCTGTGAGTGTAGAGAAGAATGGTGATACTTACTATGCGTTGTATGATAAAAGTGGTGTAAAGCTCGCTTCGCAGGTAAAAGTGAAGGATGTGCCACTGCCTGATAACATTATAGCGACCATTAAAAAAACATATCCAGGCTACACCATCGAGTCGGATAAGTACACACGGCTGGTAAGTGAAACAACAAAGAAATCTTATTTCAGGGTAACCGTAAAGAAAGGAAATACAGTGAAGAAGTTGTTCTATAATACAGATGGTTCGCCTGTAAAATAGTTTTGTTGGTTATTTTAATGATGCCAGCGGGAGCTTTTTCCGCTGGTTTTTTATGTAGGGAGATGAATACCGCCGCGTTGGTAGCGGATACCCCGATGTTTGTCAGTATATGTACCCTAAAAAGAGGCTGCTACGAAGTTGTTTTCCACCTTTTCTGGTAACGCGGGATCAATGATCTTTGAGTCACAGGATATTTAAAATTTCCAGGTTTTGCCTTACATTGAGTAAGATGTGCTGACCTGAAACATCCTGAATACCTGATCCATAAAATATTTATTCCCTGCTAATTTGTTTTTATGACTCCCTTGAAAATCTATGTTGTTGCAGCCATCGCGCTTATTGTTGGTATAGCATCCGGATGGATGGCTTCCCGTAAATGGCCGGCACCTGTTCAGTCTTTCTGTAATAATGCTGCCGTTCCGAAACATGCATTGTTGAGTTTTGAACAGGCCCGTCGCTACGTCGAAAATTATGGAAAGCAGGTGGATACGATACTAATGCAAGGCCCCAGCGGTTCTAATGTGGTTGATCTTGTATCGAACACCCGTTGTATTTGGTTTGATAAATCGCGGATAAGAGATTTGATTTGTCAGTTGGACCAGGATGGAGGAGATGGCATGCGGTTCTATTTCGCTACCTATGACAGTACCTATTCCCCCGGCAATTTGAAGTCAGACGGCGTGTTAGCGGAGCCTGCACCCGCGCCTGATTATTGGGGACGCAATACGCTGGTCATCGTTTCTACAAGAGATAAAGTTGATTATTTTGGGGATTCTACTCTGCCTGCAGGTACGCAGCAACGCAAAGGCTTTCTGTTAACGATAGAAGATAATGCGGAGAACCACGGTGAATTATGTCCACCTCCGGCCAGGTGCTATGGCGCCAGGTTGTTAAAAAATTAATGAGAAAACTGAGCCATCATGCGATACTTCACTGTTAACACCATGGCGGAATGGATCTGCTTTTTCATCGGTCTTGTTTGTCTTACGGCGGACAAAGACCTTTTGTGGCGGCGCTTTCCAGCTTACCTTCTCATTGTATGCCTGGTGGAAACCGGGGGAATTTATTTTCGGGAAACGCTGCATCTCCCCAACACACCTTTGTACAATGGATTAGTGCCACTGGAGTGTATTGCTGTCAGCAGTATGTTTTACTATTTGTTGAAACCCTACGGCCTGAAGCAAAGGATATTGACTGCCTGGTTAATATTGGTGGGCAGCAGTTTCCTGGTAGAAACGTTGCCCGGCCGGTTTTCCCGATATGCACATCATACCATCGTCCTGATGGCAGTGGTGTTCATTGTGGCGTCACTCTATTATTTTTACCTGGTGCTGAAAGATGATCATTACGTGAACCTTTTCACTTATGCGCCTTTCTGGTGGGTGAGTGGTACACTCATATTTTATTTCGGAGGAACGGCTACGAATACATTCTTTGAATACCTGGTGAACGATCACGTAGCGGATAGCATTCAATATTCACTGCGGTATCATATTTTTAAAGTACTAAACGTGTTATTGTATGGTTGCTGGTCATACGCTTTTATATGCAGGTATCGTCAAATGAAATAATGACCCTGATCGGTTGGATCAGTTTAATTTTCCTGATAGCGCCGGGATTCCTCATCGCGTACATTAGCGTGTATAACCGCCGGAAGAAGAAACACCGTGAGGAGACCCTGCAACTAAAACAAACCTTCCAACACGAATTACTGAAATTGCAGATAGAGGTGCAGGAGCAAACATTGAAAACAATCGCCACGGATTTACATGATAACATTAACCAGATCCTTGGCCTGGCCGTACTTACACTGAGTGCAGTAGACCTGCAGGATACGAAGCAGGCTTCTCAAAAAATACTGGCAACGGAAAATCTTACCCGTCGTGCTATCCGGGAGATTCGGGCCTTGTCTGGATTACTTCATGGAGAAGAACTGATCGGCAAAGGGCTAGTCCACGCGATCGGATTTGAACTGGAATGGCTTGAAAAATCGGACCGTTTCCAAATCATTCGCAAAGGAGAAATGCAACAACTGCCATCGCAACCAGATAAAGAATTAATTATTTTTCGCATCTTCCAGGAGTCGTTACACAACATTATCCGGCATTCCCAGGCTTCCGTTATTGTGGTGGAGCTGGCACTGACGAATGATCTGCTGACGCTTCGGCTGGAAGACAATGGCATTGGATTTAATGCTGAAGCGGTCATGATGCAGCGTAGCGGCATGGGATTGCAGAATATCCTTAAGCGGGCGGCCATGATAGGAGGGGCTGCCAGTATTGTTTCCACACCAGGAAAGGGCACTAATGTTACTATTTCCATACCATATTCAATCAAAAGTGAATGACAAACAAGACCAGTATAACCATCGCCATTGTAGATGATCATACATTATTTCGGCAGGGACTCACCAGTCTGTTGTCAGAATACAGCGAAATAAATATTGTATTTGAGGCTGCGAATGGAGCAGAAATGAAGGAGAAAATTGTGCTGCATCCCATCCCGGAGGTAGTACTAATGGACATCAATATGCCGGTAATAGATGGTTATCAGGCCACGCAATGGTTGAAGCAACATTATCCCGGTGTAAAAATTCTGGCGTTGAGTACTTTTGAAGACGATAAGCCTATCATCAATATGCTGAAAAACGGTGCAGGGGGCTATCTGCTAAAGGAATCAAGGATTGCGGAGGTAGTGAAAGCTATAACGGTTATCCATGAACAGGGTTATTTTCTCAATGAATTGATCTCTGCTAAAATGTTACGTAATATCCAGGACGACGGAACCTTTCGTGATTCCTCTATGCAATTAAGTAAGAATGAAATTACTTTTCTCCGGCTATGTTGTTCCGAATTGACGTATAAGGAAATAGCCAACGAAATGAAGTTAAGTCCGCATACGATTGATAATTACAGGCAGGAGCTTTTTGAGAAACTGGAGATTAAGTCAAGGACGGGATTAGTATTGTATGCGATTAAGAATGAGATTTTTACTCCTTGAAAATCATTGTTCGTCAGGAAGGGGGTACAGTTTAATTGTTAAATCAAACGAAGGGCAGAGATGTTATTATCTCTGCCCTTCGTTTCACCCGTTGTACCGGAATTATTTATTTTTTGATGCCAGGTGCTGCCAGCTCCTCGCCATGATAAGGTGATGGAGGTCGCTCATTTGCATGAGTGTGGGGGCTGGTTGGGGGCATATGGGTGCCGTTACAGAAGGTACATCTGTACGGGCGGAAGTTAGATTGAGTACCTGCTCAAATGTGGGCGCCTGGTTTACCCGTTCCCCGAGATTCCATTGAGCGCGGTCTATCTGCATCCAGCTCAGCACAGTAGCAATTAAAGATGTATGATCGAAAGGAGTCTGGCCCTCGGGCATACGGAATACGCTGCCTGGCGGCACCCAGGGCGAAATAAGAATGGCAGGAACACGCACACCGAATGTATCAAAACCGAAACCATATTCGCCGGGATCATTTGTAGGAGGAGCTGCTTTCTGTGCAATAGGTACATGATCATATGTGCCGCCGTGTTCATCAAAAGTAATGATGAATAATGTTTCGTTCCAGGCTGGCCCTTGCGAGAGCGCATCATACACTTGTTTCACAAATGTTTCACCTGGGCATACATTTCCGGGTGGATGATAATCGGACCCGTTAATACCCAGTTTCCAGTACATGAGTCCCCAGTCAGGTTCCAGGAAGCTATACGACGGCAGTGTGCCAGCAGCAGCCTGGTTATAAAACTGTTGTATAGGCGCAAAATTCTGATCAAAGTCGCTGCTTCCCAGGTTCGTCTTAAACAGATCCCGGGTAAGGCAATAATCATGTGCCCACCATAGTTGACTGTAGAATATCGTCCAGTCTTCAGCTTTGCCTTTTCCATTTTCAGAGAGCACATTCCAGTGAGTGGGCAATGTAAAATCAACCAGGAAAGAATTATCTACCCAGCCTTGTGTTGTACCGGTTAGCCAGTGTTTGCCTACCGAATTACCTGCCGCTGCAAATGCACGATTGCAGAATGTTTGGGATGGAACGGAGGCATACCATTTGTCGCAGACTGCGAAATTTCTGGACAGTCCATTTAATACTGGCAGGTCAGCAGGCGAGTAGGCCATCATGATGTCATCCGGACTATCAAATGCGGATGCATAGTCCATGTAAAATCCACCCATTTCAGGAGTTGTTCCTACCGCGCCGCCCTGCAAAGGGGTATAGCATTGTATTTGCACATGCTTAAAAACTTCGTGGGGATCAAATGGCGGAACAGTAAGATTTCCGGGAGGAGTCACGCTAACGAAGTGTTGATTGCCATCCTTGTCCATATTATATAAGTCAGGCGTAAGACCATTGAATACAGGAGGGCTTTGTACATCTATGAGGTTTACCGGGGGCTGGTTCCCGGTGTCTGCATATAGCCAGCCCAATATATTATCGAAGGACCGGTTTTCAAGCATGAGATGAACGACATGCTTGATCTGGGGCATTATCTGAGACATAGAGGATAGTTTTATTCTTGTTATTTACGTCATTTAACTCACATAAAAAAGACAGTGGCGATTATTAAAATATTCCACTGCCTTTTCTTTTTTCATTAATAGTTGGGACTAATAGTAGTTAGTTAATCACACATGCAGATACAGCTAACGTGGCGTCAGCAACTGCCTGGGCTACCAGTGCCCCCAGAATAACTATTTCAGCAATGGCCGCAATACCATCCGTGGCGACCCATGCCGTTACCTGCGCTGTGATTACAGTGCCCATCAGTACCCATTCGTACCAGGCCATATTATGTTCAATGGCTCCCAGAATCTGGCGAATACCAGTTACCTTATATACACCAGAGAAAATGGTAAAGATGGCTTTGGCCTTATCTGTCAATGAATCTGCCTGCTCAAGCGCAAGAATATCCTGTTCCAGACCGGTAAGCGCTTCGGTGGGGATGTCCGCCACAATAGCTTCTGCGGCATCTTTTGTAACAGACTCCGGTACGCCCGCTGCTTGTAGTACAATAGATACAACATCGATCACGCAGGTAACAATAGCGGCTATACAGGCACTGGAAAGATCTGTTGTACGGGGAATGATCGTGCCTTTCTGAAAGCGCAGGTCATATTTTCCATGTATCATATTATACATGTCTTCGAGGGCCTGTTCCTTACGGATTGTTTTTCCAGCAAGAGATGGCTGATGATCTACCAGGAACTGATCCAGTGAGGGAGTCAATTGCAAGGCAAAGGCGGGAACGTTGAGTTCTTTAATGTTTACGGTACTCATTGTTTTTGGTTTTAGAAGATGAATGAATTGTTTACTAAGGAGCGTATGATTTTAATCAATTCAAATTTCCGGAGAATGGCGCGGGGGTGACAGGTGGAAAAGAGCTTTTATATAACCTGTTTTTAGGAGAAAAAAACAATGAAAGTGGTATAGGATATCGCAGGTTGATGTTTGATTATAAATCCTGGAGCGAGGTTGTTGATTGAATCGCGAAATAGGGGCCAGTTCAAGTACCGTTTAGAAGGGCTTTAATCGGTAGTTTTCAGCGAGGCGATCGAGGCTTCAAATGAAACGAATCTGCGGCGCATAGGAAATGCTATCTAATAAGCTATAACATTAGAACTGAGTTAATACTATTTAACATAATATAAATTATAGGAATAATATGAGTCCATTTAAGTGTTTCAGGATTGTCTCTAATTTAATGGGGCGATCTCTGAGTTTTTGTGGGTGCTCGTCGCAAAAATTGATCCTATTTGTGTACCTCTTTTGCCTAAACCTGTATAATTCATTGAAAATGAAGGCGCTGAGGTTTGCGTAAAAAGAAATATTCGAGGCATCCCCCCGGGTTGTTTCATTCTCAGCGCCCTTGTTAAACACAAAAAAATCCGTTTAAAATGGCTGTGAATACTCACTCCCATTTTAAACGGATTAAATAATGATCCGATGGTTCCCCTTAGAGAAAATCTGCCGTATTACAGCCACCGGACGATTGTAAGCGCAGTAATCGGCTTTACATTGCCTCAAAACGGTCCTCGATGATTCCTATGACCGTTTTACCGCCAGCATTTCAAGCTAATGCCGTTGCCAAATTACTGAAAGCCTGTTTTAATTGTGTCCGGAAATCATTCACTAGGTTGCCGTCAGCCGTTTCGCCGCCTTGTCCGGATATGTATACTAAAGTATTGCCTGCAGGCACCACAGCCATATGAGAATATGCGTTCGGTGTAGGATCATACAATCCCGCAGGATTGATGAGTTGTGGAGCACTTGTTTCTTTTTCCATTCTTGTGAATTTTATCTTACAAAATAAAAGGAAATATCAGCAGCGAAACCCACACAGAATCAATCACTTTAAGCATAACAGAATGTGACACATACACCTCACCAATGCGGTTCAATGAATTCAATCACTTCTCCGTCTAATCCATATACAAGTGAATTCCTTACAATAAGCGGTGGTTCCCCCAGAAGCAGCACTGATGGCGGAACACAACTGGATGCTCCTAAAGAAATAGCCTCGTTATAAGCCAGGGTGGCGTCTTTTACGGTAAGTGCAAAATGTAATAGCGCACCTGCTACCGGTATTTCTCCTGCAGTAGCTTTGCGTCCCTGAGTAGCTACATTGGCGCCCTTATCAAATACTTCTATATAAGAAGTCGTACCAGGTATGTTCAACAACGCGGCATACTCAATATTGAATTCTGGTAAAACCCAACTGTGATACAGGGTAAGCCCCAGTGCTTCATAAAATTTTATCGTTGCTTTGTAGTCTTTAGCCTGTATCGCTATATGATGCATACCTGTAATGTTCGTCATACACCAAAGGTAAAAGCAGTATGGAAAAGAAAAAGGTACTAACAAAATTGTTAGCCCAACTTCCTTACTTCCAGCCGCTGTGCACCGTAGATGCCTGAATGTCCGCTGAAATAATAAGCGGTGAAACAAGCGATGGCAAAATATAAAACGTGCGTGGTACCAAATAATTCAACACCCATTAAAGTACAGGCAATCGGGGTATTTGTAGCGCCTGCAAAAACGGCAATGAATCCAAGTCCAGCGAAAAGGTCTACTGGAGCGCCTAACAGCAAAGCCAGGGTGTGGCCCAATGCTGCACCTATGAAAAAAAGAGGAGTGACCTCTCCCCCTTTGAATCCCATTCCAAGTGTAACTGCCGTGAAAACCAGCTTCCAGAGCCAACTCCAGTCGTTTACATTGCTATTCGCGTCAAATGCAGCCAATATACTGATACCATCGGGTGATTTACTGCTGACACCTATACCCAGGTAATCGGTTGTACCAGCCACATAACTCAATAATATTATGACTGCACCACCGACAATAGGAATCAGCCAGGGTATTTTAATATATGCATTGGCGTTATAATTAATGCTATGCATGAGTTTCGAGAACAAAAAACTACTCAGCCCAAAAGCTACGCCACAAACAATTACTTTCCCTAACATCCAGAGATCCAGGTGAATAAAAGGCATCGCCTCCATGAAAGGTTGGCCAATATAGCTGATGCTGTAATGTGTGTGATGAATGCCCCAGGCACTGCATACGATGTCTGCAAAAACAGAGGCTATCAAACAAGGTACCAATGCCTCATAACGCATCACACCTATTGCCAGTACCTCCAGGGCAAACACCGCCCCGGTAAGAGGAGTACCAAACACTGCCCCGAAACCAGCCGCGATTCCTGTCATCAGTAAAATTCGTATATCCGCAGGCGATAGGCCCAGTTTCTTCCCGATCAGCCCGGCCATACTGCCGCCAATCTGTACTGCTGTTCCTTCACGTCCGGCGGAACCTCCAAATAAATGAGTAATAATAGTGGTGAGTAATACCAATGGAGCCATGCGGGCAGGCACGCCACCTCCGGGTTGATGGATCTCTTCCATGATAAGGTTGTTGCCCTTATCGGCCTGTTTACCGCCAAGGCGGTATAACCAGTAAATCAGGAGGCCAGCCAGCGGCAATCCAAATAATAACCACTCATGCTCCCAGCGTATATGCGTTACCAGGTCCAGCAACCAAAGAAATAATGCCACCAGTGATCCGACCACGATAGCAACAGGTGTTACCAATACAGTCCAGCGCAGCAGCTGATAAGCCACTGTCAATTGCTCCAACGAAGTTTTCAGTTTATTCATATCCTACAAATAGCAGCGTTAAATGGTAGTGCATACCATTCTAATATTTGTAGGCGCCATCAGACAGCTCTGGGCTGACGGTTTGGGTCAGGAAGACACCATTTCCTGTTATCTCGCAAAAATAACTTTAATCTTTTAATAATCCAGCATAAAATGCTGCGCCCCATAGCGCTGACTTATCATTATTGACAATATGAATGGGTACACTTGCCAATAACTCCGCCATCCGATCTCCCTGCATATAATGATGATAGAATTCTCCGGTTTCCAGCAGTACCGCTATCTTGGGGGGAATTCCCCCACCCAGAAACAATCCGCCGGTGGCTTTCATTTTCAATACCAGGTTGCAGGATTCACGGGCCAGGTAACGTACAAACAACTCCATTGTTTTCACACATACCGGTATTCTACCTGCAATAGCCGCTTTACTTATTTCTGCCGAAGGATCTCCCGCATTCATAGCAGCCCGTAATTCCGCAGGTTCTTCCATCCCTTTTATATCTCTTAAAAACTGGTAGATATCATACAGGCCAGGCCCGCTGATCACCCGTTCCCAGCTCACCACATCATATTTCTCCTGCAGATATCTCAGCAATAAAATGTCCAGATCTGTTCTCGGCGCAAAATCGGTATGTCCGCCTTCCGTAGGAAATGGATGATGATGCTCCCCGTCCCAGTAGAGTCCGGCCATACCCAAACCTGTACCCGGTGCAATGATGGCTATATTACCGGTATGTTCGGATGCGCCGCGGTGAAGGGTTGTCAGCTGTTGCGGTGCCAGGGTCGCCAATCCATAAGCAGTAGCTTCCAGGTCATTGATCAGGGCTACTGCCGTGATCCCGGTGCTCTGCCTGATTTCATCTTCACTCAGCTCCCTGGATAAATTAGTCAGCTCCACCTTTCCTTTTACTACCGGACCAGCTACGCCAATGCATATACGCTGCGGTGGAGTGTCCCTGCTTTCACTGATAAAGTGCTGGATAATCTCAGAAAAATTAGCATAGTCACGGGACGCATATTTCTGCTCCCGTATCATATCCAACTCCCCGTCAACAGTACTGAATAGTGCCAGATTTGTTTTGGTACCGCCCAGATCACCGGCCAGCAGATAGGTTTTAGTATCCCCACTATGGGTTGGCGCAATAAACTGTGGCAGGTAATGCTGCTTTTTCAATGTTTGCATCGTTGTGGAACTTTATACTTAAAAATAAGGGATTCTGGTAAGACTTCAGAATGATATGTTTTGTTAATAAATGACGATAGAAATCCTGCGGAGCATTATTGGAACAGCTTTTGTTCCGGGATGAACAATTTTAAGTGAAAAGTGTAATTCAAACAAATCGCAGGCTTCATGGAAAGACATACTTATCAGACAGGAATTATTGGCAACTGCGCTTTTCTGGCGCATGTAAACAAGAATACTAATATTGATTGGCTTTGCTGGCCCCGCATGGATAGCTCCTTCGTTTTTGGCGGACTGCTGGATAAAAAGAAAGGGGGCGAATTCTCTATCCTCCCTGAGGCCGATTACGCTTCTCATCAGTACTACCTGGAAAATACAAATGTACTCTGTACTGAAATTACGACCTCTGAAGGCAGCTATCGCATTACCGACTTCTCCCCCCGCTTTCTGCAGTACGAACGCTTCTTTAAACCACTGATGCTTATCCGGAAAATAGAGCCGCTGGATGGCTCACCACGCATCCGGGTAAAATGTGAGCCTGTTTGTGATTATGGCGCCGAGAAACTGAAACGGCTACGGGGCAGCAGTCATATTGAATTTGGTGGCTGTGATGAAAACATCCGCCTCACTACTAATATCGCTGTCAGTTATCTTTTTGAAGAAGAATATTTTGTGCTGAATGATACCCGTTACCTCATTCTTACCTATGGGCATCCGCTGGAAGCCCCATTGGTAAGTACAGCAGAACGATTCCTGCGGGAAACCGTTTCCTATTGGAGAACCTGGATCAAGCACTCTTCAATTGCCAACTACTTCCAGCCATATGTTATCCGGTCAGCGTTAACGTTGAAAATACACCAGTATGAAGATACCGGCGCTATCATTGCTGCCAGCACCACCAGCTTACCGGAATTCCCGGAAAGTGGCCGCAACTGGGACTACCGCTACTGCTGGATGCGTGATACCTATTATGTGATCACAGCCTTAAACCATATCGGACATTTTGAAGAAATGGAACGCTACTTTGGTTATATAACAGATATCTCCTTCTCCGGCGATTTCCGTTACCAACCATTATACGGTATCACCGGTCAAAAGATTTTATCCGAAACCATCCTCCCCCATCTGGATGGTTACCTGGGTAATAAGCCCGTACGAATCGGCAACCAGGCCTATGAACATATTCAGAATGATATATATGGACAGGTACTGATATCGATGCTTCCTTTATATACAGATCACCGTTTTGTTTTTTCAGAGAGAAAAGATTCTGACCGCTGGATAGAACTCCTGTTGAAGAAGATTGAAAAAACGATCGATGAAAAAGATGCAGGCATCTGGGAGTTCAGAAACATGGCTAACATCCATTGCTATACGAATCTCTTCCAATGGGCAGGCTGTGCCGCCGCGGAAAAGATGGCACGGACCATCGGCAATGAGCCTCTCCTGCAAAAGGCAGTGGAACTGAAAAATCGTGCTGCCGAACATATTGAAAGCTGCTATGATCCGGTAAGAAAAGTATATACTAATGCTGCCGGCAGTCAGCACCTGGATGCCAGCACGTTACAACTCATCATGATGAACTACCTGGATCCGGCTTCCGAACGTGCACGTGATCACCTCATTGCACTAGAGAAAGAACTCAAAACGCCGGAAGGCTTGTTTTACCGTTATCGCCACTCCGATGATTTTGGTAAACCTAAAACTACGTTTCTCGTATGTGCGTTCTGGTATGTAGAAGCGCTTGCCTGTGTGGGCCGTTTGGATGATGCCCAGCGCGAATTCGGTAAGCTGCTGCAATATTCCAACCACCTGCTGCTTTTTAGTGAAGACGTAGAAGCAGAAACCGGCAGTCAGTGGGGTAACTTCCCGCAAGCATATAGTCACGTAGGTTTGATGAATGCCGCCTACAGGATATCAATGAAACTGGATATGCCGATATTTTTATAGCTATTAGCCATTAGCTTTTAGCTTTTAGCAAAATGCAGCGGAGAACATAATATATGTCTATCTCCGCTGCATTTTGCTAAAAGCTAAAAGCTAAAAGCTAATGGCTAATAGCTATTTACGCTTCCCTGTTTCTCAGGGTCCTTAACAGGTGTCTTACCTCATGATAACTTCTTAAGTAATACTGGGCAGCGGACACCTGGCTGCCGACTTTAATGGTAATGGCTTTGGGCGGAAGCGCTTTAAAGATATCTTCATCTGTTACATCATCCCCCATAGCCATAATGAAATCGTACTTTTTATGATTCAGCCAGCTGAGTGCTGCTTTACCTTTGTTGATCTCCACGTTTTTCACTTCAATCACTTTATCGCCGGGCAGTACCTGCAATCCTTTTTCCACGGTGTAATAGCGCAGGGTATTCATCAGTTCATTAGCGCGCAATTCGCCCAGGCCGGATTCTACTTTACGGTAATGCCATACGAGAGAATAGCTTTTCTCTTCTATAAAAGAGCCCGGAGTACGGTCTGTGGCTAATTCCATGATAGGCTGTATCTCTTTCTTCCACTTGTCCGTTAAACCCGGCAGCTGGTACCACTCTCCTTCCTTGGTCTTCTGCCAGGCGCCATGTTCAGCGATCAGGTCCAGTTTCAGATGACCGAACCACTCCCCTAATGTTTCATGGTTTCTGCCACTGATCATTACCAGGTCGTTACCTGGTATGCTGGCCAGCTCCCGGAGCAGCTGGTACAGATCAGGATCCGGCGATGCCATATCGATGTTGGGTTGAAAACCCACCAGTGTCCCATCGTAGTCCAGGAAGATGATCCGCTTTTTAGTACTGAAGTATTGCTGCCTTATTAATACGGCTGTTTCCTGGTTCACGCGGCGGGCGAGCATATTCTTTTGCATTTCATTTACTTCATCCAGCCGTGTCATGAACAATTTTACCCAGTGATTAATATTGAATTTGGCAACTATAGAGCGCATTTGTTTCATGCGCCGTTGTTGCTCCGGGAGCGGCATGTTGAGTGCATCTACGATGGCACGGGTAATGGCGCCAATGTTGTTGGGGTTTACGATGATGGCGTCTATTAATTCTTTAGATGCACCGGCCATCTCACTCAAAATCAATACTCCGTCATTGTTATTACGACTGGCTACATACTCTTTGCTCACCAGGTTCATGCCATCACGCATAGGCGTTACCAGGCAGATGTCTGCAAAATTATAGAGAGCCGATAAGGTTTCCAGGGGGAACGAACGATAGAAGTATTGGATCGGATGCCAGGCCAGGGTACGGAAGCGGGCATTCACATTACCTACATACTTATCTATCTGATCGCGTAGCTCCTTATATTGTGACACGGTATCACGGGAGGGCACTACAATCATATACAGCACTACCTTCCCAATATATTCCGGGTGTAGTTGTAATAGCAATTCAAATGCTTCCAGTCTTTGCAGGATCCCTTTGCTGTAATCAAGGCGGTCAATAGATAATATTAACCGGTCCTCTGCCTGGAAGTTTTCCTTCAGTTGCTGCATCTGTAGCAATACTTCCGGGTCTTTGCCCATGTCGGCATACTTATTAAAATCAATGCCCATCGGGAATGTTTCCACCACAATTGCCCTGTCATTATAAGACACCACATTCGCCGTGGTGTTGACAGGCAGCAGGCGGCTGGCCGCATTCAGGAAATGACGGGTATCATCAAAAGTATGGAAGCCCATCAAATCTGCACCGAGCATACCTTCCAATATCTCTGTACGCCAGGGGATCAGGCGAAATAATTCATAAGATGGAAATGGGATGTGTTGAAAGAAACCGATGGAGATCTCCGGCATTTCGGCCCTGATCATCCCTGGCAATAATAGCAGCTGATAGTCGTGTACCCAGATAATGTCTCCTGGTTCGGCTACCTTCATAATAATATCCCTGAATTTTTTATTTACCTGGTAATAGGAATCCCAATGTTCCTGTTCATAGTGTGCATATACGGCCATATAGTGGAAAACCGGCCACAGTGTTTCATTTGAAAAGCCCTCGTAAAAGTTGTTAATTTCATCCTGCGTCAGGTAAACCGGCATCAGGTTCATTTTACGCAACTGCTTCGTCATTTTTTCCTGTTCCTTCGGATCGGTGATTTCCTGTCCCGGCCAGCCTATCCAGATATTATTCCCTTCTCTGTAAATAGATCCCAAACCTGTTGCCAGGCCGCCTTCACTGGGCTGTAGTGTATAATCACCGTTTGTTTCTGAAATCTTTACTGGTAGCCTGTTCGATACAATAATGGTCTTTCGCATAGTCAGTTTATATAATCTATTATCTAATTACGTTCAATCGGAATAGCACCAACAAAAACAAAAAATGCACCCAAAAGAGCGGAACCTACATATATAAATAAATACAATGCTGCTACAATGGCTATGGTTCTTCAACAGGGTTTATCCCGAGAGGGATAAGGGCTATACCTGTACATGTGTGAAACCACAATATAGTCATTATCAAGAGGAAAAGAAAGTAAAAAGCTTATTTACGGCCCAGGGTCATCATCACTACACCACTGATAACGATGGCGGCAGACAGTCCTACCATCCCCGTAATCGCTTCATTGCCGATAGCCCAGCCGAGAAATAAGGCGACAATAGGATTTACATAGGCATAAGTGGCAGTGAGTCCTGGCGGCGCATTTTTAGACAACCAGCTATAGGAGGTATATCCTACCAGGGAGCCGATGAGTACCAGGTAAACATAAGCTTGCCAGGCTTCCATCGTCATGGCGGGCAGGGTACTGATGGCGCCGGGTTCAAAGATCAGGCTGACAAAGAAAGAGAAAACGCCTCCTGCCAGCATTTGAATAGCGGTACTGGTAATTTGCGTGGGCATGGGTAAGCGTTGCACAAATAAGGTACCTGCCGCCCAGCAGATATTACCTGCTACCACTACTGCCACCGGCCATAAAGGAAAGTTGCGGGCCTCATGATGTGCAAAGGGATTAAACAACAGGAAAAGACCTGCAAAGCCGATGGCAATACCCAGCAATGTTAATCCGGAGGGACGCTGCTTACTGAAAAAAGCCCAGTCCATTCCCATGATCCAGGCAGGCATGGCAGCCACCATGAGTGCTACCAGCCCGGAGGGCATATGATGTACTGCCAGGGCTACAGTTGTATTACCAATACCGATAAGGGCAACGCCTACAAAGCAGGCAGATAAAAACTGCTGACGGTTTGGCCAGGTCTTTTCCCGCAGGCATCCGATAGCCAGCAACAAGGAACCTGCAACCAAAAAACGCATAGACGACAGAAAGAACGGAGGCACCACTTTGGTGGCGATCTTCATACCAAGGTAAGTGGAACCCCAAATAATATATACGGCTAAAAGGCATAGGATCATCTTGGATGATAAACTGCCTGTCTTCTTATCCATTTTTCTTTCTTTTTGTACGCTGATAATTCCGGGTTACTTTATCTACATCTCCGCAGGTGCTCATGCTGCACCATTTTCGGGAGCCGTTACGACTCTTATCAAGAAAGAGCCATCCACAGGCGGGGCATTCTTTTATCTGTGCGGGTCTGTCTCCTGTATATAATTCTACCGCCGATTTTACTAACCACCAATATACCTGCTCCAGTGCCGGTGCGTTAAACTGTAATTTCCCGGCGCCTGCAGACCAACTGATTTCGATGTTAGCATATGCTTCCCCGAGGTAAGTATTGAACTGCACCTGGTCACCCGCCGCCGGATTTTTACCTGCAATCATGTCAGTAAATAGCCGGTGCAACAATTCCCGCAACAACAGACTTTTTTCAAAAACAATCGCTGCTTTTTGCGGATAGTCTTTTGCAAGCCGTTCCAGGGTATGAATAATTTTGGGAGATAAAGCTTTGGTATGTGCATACCATTGCAGCAATTCTTTGAAGCTCGAAAGGTAATCACAGGTTGTTGGTTTCCTGCGGTTGTCAATCGTGTTGACGAAATCAAGACACAGAATTCCGCCGTCAAGCCTGAGTGTAGAAATGGATTTGGGAACAGACATATCTCCTTCTTTTTAAGTCCTCCCAACAAAGATAAATCTAATTATTAACCGGCAAAACTTATTTTACTGGTTAATAAAAAAAGAGGTATAAAACAAGGTTTTATCTACCTAAAACAATGCTTAAACATTTATTTATTAACTAAATAAAAATCAACAATTTATAAAAATAAAAACAGCCCTTCAGTGGGCTGTTTTTTATAGACTATTGATAGTATTTTAATATCTGGAAACGAGAAACGTTCCTTGATTCAGGAAATGTCCGGCTAAAGATACATAATTTATTTTACGTATACTTCAATAATTGCATTTGTCGGTCTTCTTGGTGCAAGAAAACTATCTACCTGGTGGTAATGCAATTTCAATTCATCTCTCAGTGCAAAAGGGAAAAAGTTATTTAAGCCTGGTGCATATTCAAATAAAATGAGGTCATAATGATGATCCTGTACCTTCTGTTTATAGATCGCCAACTGTCTGTTGAACATCCCTACTCCCAAATGATACCATAACGGACAGTCCGGTCCGGTTTCCGGCTTGTAAGGAATAACTACTGCTAAGGGCGTCAACTCAGACATATTCAGCACCTTTAAATCTGACTTATTGTCCTTTACTACAGGTAAGGCCATGATCCGATCCATCCCTTTTACAGTGGAAGGTGGCATATATATTTTACGGAAAGGCTTCAGATCTGAAAATATCCAGGATGAAACCGGAACATCAGTTGTGTCTTCATTGATCATATAATTTCGCCTGTTTACTACATTTTCATGATTCGGATTATGGGCATCCACCATTTCCTGTGCAGGAAAAAGACGATCAGTAAAACGCCCAATATACTTCCACCAGGTACCTGACCACCAGAACAGCACCAGCAAGGTACCTATCAACAATGACCTGGGACTGTCTACATATACATGCAGCAGCTCACATAAATAAGTGGCCACGAAAGCAAAAGCGAAACTGTGGAAAAAGATGTTATTGTCTGGCGGGGTGTAGCTGGTTACCTGGAAAATAGCTGCTTCTCCTAAAATACCCAATGTCAGCAAAACAAATAATACTTCCCGGCGCCGTTGTAACCAGGTATTCCATTGTTTCACTTTCGCAACAATACAAAACACCACTAACACCACATATGCTTTGATCCAATTGGAGCTTCCGAAAATTTCATCCGTAAAATCGTTTAGAGCTAACCGTGAGCTATGCGGAGGTTGTCCGTGGTTAAACCAATAGCCGAATCCAGGCATCAGTGGAACAATAAAGAATACCGCTACCAGTCCAAACATCCCAATGAAGATGGGAAAGTCCACCCAGCGGCGGGTCTGGTAACAGTTATATGCCAGGAACAACAGGCAAAGCATAAAGGCCATACCTCCTCCGTCTTGTTTGGTAAAAACTGACAGGAAGATAAAAAGCGCCGCTGCCGCCATCCATAGGTAACTACGGGTACGGTTATCCGAAAAGAAAGATTTAAACAGGAAACTAATCCCTATCAGCTCAAACACGATGACGGTATGATTATACCAGGGCCAGAAATTGAAGAAGGAATAAGACAATACAAACACCAACAGGGAGAGCAACCTTATTCCCGGCCTTATGTCCAAACTTTTCAGGATGGAACGGAAAGCAAAACCAGCCATGATATTAATAAGCACCTGAGCTTTGACCAGGGAAACCATCTCCGGTCCAAAAATTTTAAAGAAGAGTGCGGGGATGATCCAGAATCCATAACCCAATGGCGATCCAAAATCCTTAAAGGGAATCTGACCTGAAGAGATGCGATATGCTCCTTCCCAGGAAAGGAAAATATTCACGCGATATGGAAATGTAACAAATAATGGCACGAGCGCCAGCAAAACAATAATTAAACTTTCGGTAATGGTCCACTTGCGACCTTTCAGGGAATAAATTGACATAGAAGATTGGGATTTGCTGTAATTGTAATAATCCGCTAATATGAATGGGGGCAAAAGTAATCGAATAAATTGTATCTTGACCCGTCAGAATCAACTTTTTAGTTCCCCATGAAATACATCAAATTACTTAGACCAAAACATTGGGTAAAAAATGCATTCCTGTTTATTCCACTTTTTTTTGCAGGAGAAATATTCAACACTGCCAAGTTGCTGCATTTACTGATAGGCTTTATTGCCTTCAGCCTTATTGCGAGCAGCATTTATATTATTAATGACTACAAAGATATAGAGGCGGATAAACAGCATCCTGTTAAATGTAAGCGCCCCCTGGCTTCCGGCGCCATATCCAAACCAACCGCCCTTCTCCTTTTTGCATTATGTGTGTTGGGTGGAGCTGGCATTGCCACTTTCCTGGGTGTCAAGTTCGCATTTGTGCTGGGCATTTACTTCGTCCTCAACCTGCTCTATTGCTTCGGCTTAAAGAATATATCTATACTGGACATTATGATCTTGTCTACCGGATTTGTGTTACGGGTAAAATCAGGTGGTGTTGCTGCCGATGTAGCCATGTCTGAGTGGTTGATGATTATGATCTTCCTACTGGCACTCTTTATGGCGATCGCGAAACGCAGAGATGACATCCTGATTAAACTGGATTCCGGGAAAGAAATGCGGAAGGCTGTCAGCGGATACAATATGGATTTCCTGAATGTAATGCTGGCACTCGTGTCTGCAGTGATCATCGTATGTTATCTAATGTATACCATTTCGCCTGAAACCCAGACCAGGTTTCATACTTACCGGCTATATTACACTACCCTCTTTGTAATTGGCGGATTATTACGATATTTGCAAGTAACCTACGTGGAGAACAATACAGGTTCTCCCACAAAAATCCTATATAAAGACCGTTTTATTCAATTGACCATACTCCTGTGGGTACTTAGTTTTTATGTATTAATTTATTTACCGACAGATAAAACATTTTTTGAATAATGCAAAAACGGTTAGCGAACTGGGGAAACTACCCCGCTGTTGCCAGTGAAGAAAGCGTATTTACACAGGAAGATCAGCTCCGCAAATATGTGGTAGCACACTCTCACATGATTGCCAGGGGCAACGGTCGGTGTTATGGTGATGCCTCTTTAGGCCAACATAGCATTTCCATGCTGAAGTATGATAAGATGCTTTCTTTCGACGCGACAAATGGCATTATTGATTTACAAGCTGGCGTAACACTGGACCAGATACTGGATATCATTGTCCCTAAAGGATGGTTCTTACCTGTTACCCCCGGTACCAAGTATATTACTGTTGGTGGCGCCGTGGCTTCTGATGTACATGGCAAAAATCACCATGTCGATGGCGCCTTCTCTGGTCACATCATCGATATGGACGTATTAATCGCCTCCGGTGAAACGATCTGCTGCGCAGCAGGCACCCATGATGATTTGTTCTGGGCTACCTGTGGAGGCATGGGCCTGACCGGGGTGATTACCCGGGTAAAATTCAGTCTTAAAAAAGTAGAAACCGCCTATATCAAACAAACGCAACTGAAAGCCAGGAACCTGGAAGAAGTCATCCGCCTGTTTGACGAATATAAACACTATACCTACTCCATGGCCTGGATTGATTGTCTGCAGAAAGGTGATTCCTTTGGCCGGAGTATCCTGATAGTAGGCGAACATGCCACCCCGGAAGAACTGAGTGAACAGCAAAAGAAAGCACCACTCACCCTGCCGGCTAAACGAAAACTGACGCTCCCCTTTAATCTGCCTTCCTTCGCACTGAATACTTTTACTGTGAAGGCTTTCAACTGGTTATACTACGGAAAGAATTATAAAAAGGTGATGCACAAGATAATCCCTTATGAGCCCTTCTTCTATCCACTGGACGCCATCCTGCACTGGAACCGCGGTTATGGCAAAGCAGGATTTGTACAGTATCAGTTTGTAGTGTCGTTGGAACAAAAAGATGGTCTGATAGCTATTCTTAAAAGGATCAGTGACAAAGGTTGGGGGTCTTTTCTGGCTGTACTCAAAGTGTTTGGCAAACAGGATAATCTTATTTCCTTTCCAATGGAGGGCTATACACTGGCATTGGACTTCCCTATCCGCAAGGGGCTCTTTGAATTCCTGGATGAACTGGATGAAATTGTACTGCAATATGGTGGCCGCTTATACCTGTCTAAAGATGCCAGGATGAAGCCAGAAATATATTGGAACAGCTATCCGAATGCGGGCAGGTTTGCCGATATTGTAAAACAGTACAACAGCGAGGCCCGGTTTGAATCCCTGCAATCCGAAAGATTGTCATTGATAAAATAGTTTTCCTCTGATTAACCAAACACCTCTCATGCCAACAGTTTTACTACTAGGCGCAGGTTCGGACATGGCAGTAGCCATTGCCAGAAAATTTGCATCCGAGAAATATGATATTCAATTAGCGGGTCGTCAGATGGCTGCGCTACAACTGCAGCAACAGGATCTGCAGGTACGTTATGGCATTACTGCCACTGCACATACATTTGATGCCAACGACTTTAACTCTCATACTGGTTTCTATACCAGTCTGCCGGTGCAGCCAGATATTACCATTTGTGTATTTGGCTACCTGGGGGATCAGGAGAAAGCCCAACAAAATTGGGTGGAAGCCGCTGCTATTATTAATACCAACTATACCGGCGCTGTCTCTATATTAAATGTAGTGGCGGAAAGCTATGCGGAAAAAAAGCAGGGTATCATTATAGGTATCAGTTCTGTAGCGGGTGAAAGAGGCCGGCAAAGCAACTATATATATGGTAGCGCGAAAGCCGGTTTTACCGCTTACCTCAGTGGACTGCGTAACCGACTTTTTCGTACTGGCGTACACGTGATGAGTGTACAACCAGGCTTTGTAGATACCCGCATGACACAGCATCTGACACTTCCTCCCCTGCTCACCGCGCAGCCTGGAGCAGTAGCGGATGCAATATTTAATGCGATGAAGAAAAGAAAAAATGTGTTGTATGTAAAGTGGCATTGGAAATATATTATGCTCATTATCAAATTAATACCAGAAGGTATTTTCAAAAAACTTTCACTGTGACGATTGCCTTTTTTGACTTTGACGGTACCATTACCAACAAGGATACCCTCTGGGAAATCATCCGTTTCCACAGAGGCAGGGCTGCCATGTATGCCGGTATAGTACAACTGTTGCCGGCATTGCTGCGGTTCAAGTTAAAAATGACACCCGCACAGGATATGAAGGAACAGGTGTTGGATTATTTTTTTGGAGAGATGTCTGCCTCGGATTTTGCCGCAGGCTGCGAAGACTTTTGCAGGGAACGTTTGCCTTCCCTTATCCGGCCCCTTGCGTTAACGGCTATACGAAAACACCAGCAGCAGGGACATCATGTAGTAGTTGTTACCGCCTCTGCGCAGGACTGGGTAGCACCCTGGTGCCGAAAGGAAAACATTGTATGTCTGGGTACCCGCCTGGAAGTAAAAAACAAACAGATTACAGGTAAGATCCAGGGTATCAACTGTAATGGAGAAGAAAAGGTAAGTCGCATCCGTCAGGCTTACCGGCTGGAAAACTTCCGGGAGATATACGCCTACGGCGACAGCGAAGGCGATCGCCCTATGCTGGCGCTGGCGCAATATGCCCACTTTAAGCCCTTTCTGTAAAGTCAGGCAGTATACCTTATACTGAAAAAGCCATTGAAGTAGTTGTTACTTCAATGGCTTTTTTATGATCTTATATTGGGAATGACTTAATTAGGTTCCTGTCTCGCCGCAGGCGGAAAAACATAATGAAAGAGCAATGCCAGTATAACCACGAGCAAGCAACCAATGGCATTCAGCCAGAGAAATGAAACGCTGCCCGTCCAGTAAATAACCAACACCGCGATTTCCGCAATGATAGCTGACCAGAAAGTAGCGGTTCCTCCTACCTTCTTTAAGTAAAAAGCTACCATGAAAATGCCCAGGGTGACCCCATAAAACCAGGATCCCAGCACATTTACCACTTCTATCAAACTACCCAGGCTGCCTGCAAATTGCGCTACCACAATACAAAACACGCCCCATATCAAGGTCCAGAGTTTAGACATTTTGAGATAGTGATCTTCTGAGGCATGCTCATTATACAACCGCTTGTACACGTCGATCACCGTGGTGGAAGCCAGCGAATTCAGTGCAGCAGCGATACTTCCCCAGGCGGCCAGGAAGATAATAGCTATCAGCAAACCTACCAGTCCTTTCGGCAAACTGTTCACCACAAAATGCAGAAATATATAATTGGTATCGTTCGTATCTGCAGTTGGATCAGATGCTTTGATCAGCGACAACGCCTCCGTTCTTATCTGTTGCGATTTATCATCGGTTTGCTGCAGCGCCTTTTTGGCGATGGCCACCTGTGCGCTGTTGTCTGTTTCCAATGCAGCAGCCAATTGTCTTACCTGCTGCTGCTTCAGCTGTCCTAACTCACTGTACTTATCCTCGAGCTTTACCAGTGCCGGCCCCTGTTCTGTTTTGTGTACCCTGGCCAACTGTGCTTCATTAAAGAAGATCGGCGCTTTGAAGTACAGATAAAACACAAACACCAGGGCGCCAATCAACAGGATCAGAAACTGCATGGGTACTTTCACCAGGCCGTTCATCAGCAACCCCAACCTGCTTTCCTTCACTGACTTGGCAGTCAGGTAACGGCCCACCTGCGATTGGTCTGTACCAAAGTAAGACAAGGCGAGAAAAAATCCCCCGATGATCCCACTCCATATATTGTATTTGTCTTTCCAGTTGAACTTTGTAACAATCACATTCAGTTTATCCATTTTTCCGGATACCTGTAATGCCTGTTTGAAACCAATATTTTCCGGCAGCAGGTGTACTACCATCCAGCCTGCGAGAAACATGCCCCCAAAAATGATCACCAGCTGAAAGGTTTGTGTATAGGCTACCGCCCGGGTGCCTCCCACTACGGTATAGATGATGAGCAAGCCACCCATAATCATATTCGTCCAGTAAAGGTTCCAGCCGAGCAGAGAAGATAAGATAATGGAGGGTGCGCAGATACTGATACCGGTAGATAAACCACGTTGTATCAGGAAGAGCGAGGATGTCAGCGTACGTGTTTTCAGATCAAACCGCTTTTCCAGGAATTCGTAGGCAGTATATACCTTTAGCCGGTGAAAGATGGGTACAAAGGTGATACAAAGCACAACCATGGCCAAAGGCAGCCCGAAATAATACTGGACAAACCGCATCCCGTCTGTATAAGCCTGACCTGGTGCAGATATAAAGGTAATGGCGCTGGCCTGGGTACCGATAATAGACAACAGTACAATATACCAGGGCATAGACTGGTTATCCAGGAAATAGCTTTCCATGTTTCGCTGGCCACGGCTTTTCCAGACACCATAAAATATAATTATTGTGAGTGTACTTATCAGTACAATCCAATCTAAAGGGCTCATGAAAAGGTTTTGGTGAATAAGTAGAAGAGTACGATCAGTAACACCAACCAGGCTATTACCAATACGTACCAATAATTCCATGTAGGAAAAATCGGCGGTTTCTCTTCGTGCAGGTTGTCAGCTGCCATAGACGTTAATCGTTTGAATTACTTTTACTCCACATACTTCCTGTCAACAGCCCCAGCGCAATCCCTATCACTAAACCTACCTGTACCCGTTTGATAGTAAAGCCTATCAGCAAGCCGAGTATAATACAGAAGATAGCCGCTATTCTCAATCTGGGCCGATGTTGTTGGTGCTTATTGCTCATTTTCGTTCAATCCCTATTTAACAGAAATCAGGTTTACAAATAACCGGTATGCACCTGGTACACCAGCAGGCAACTGCCTGAAAAATGATAAGCCGGTATATACATAGCTTCCTTTACCGTAATGTGCCACCAATGTAGAACCATCTAGTGGAGATTCTCCTTTATCATTCATGGTAAAGAGCTTATCATAAGCCTTATCGGCGTTTACCGTGTAATATAATCCCCTTTCCTGAACCCAGCCATTGAAATCAGCGGTGGTAATTTCATTGGGATAATGGAATACGGGATCTTTTGGGTTGATGAAATGCACAGGGGCATTTTCATCTGTGACCCTGTCACGGGAAAGCCCGAATGGATAAGGTCCCATATCATTGATGACCAGTGGCCCGTTTACATTATACTGGATAATCAGCTTGCCGCCTTTGTTTACGTATTCCATCAGCTTGGGCTGCCAGTATTTCATACGTGCGTTCACGTTATATGCACGCACACCGGCAATAATCGCATCATATTGTTGCAGGTTACCGCTCATGATATCTTTTTCTCCCAGCTCAGTTACGTCGTAACCTACCTGGCGAAGCGAAGCTGCCACCATATCACCGGCGCCGGGAATATATCCCAGGCGGTTGCCGTTATGTTTCAGGTTCACAGATACCAACCGCGCCTGTGCTGCAGGAAATAAAGTAATGAGCGGAATATGATCGTAGCGGATCTGTTGTAAGCTTTGCGTGTATTCTTTACCGTTACACTCCATTACTACGGTGAACGTATCTACGTGATTATCACTCACTCCCTTAACAGGATTGATATTAAAACGCAGTTCTACTTCGTCGCCTTTCTGAGCGAGCGTATAGGCAACGCTGTTGTTGGCGGCAGTGAAGCCGGCAGGTAATTGCAGGTGTACAGTACCCTTCACATTATCCGCCATTGCTTTTATTTTCACCGGTACAGATTGAGGTTTGGTATCGGTAAAAATATATACCTGGCTGTTGAGGTCAGCTACTACCGGAGGTGCAATGACCAGTGGCTGGTAGATCTCTCCTTTAACCGGATCGGTGTACTTGTATTGTAATGGGCGGCTGATGGTAAAGTCCTGGTCACCGATGCGCAGGTGAATTTGTGCCTGCAGCGCTGGTACATTTTCCGGATTGCCCACCAGTAAAGGATCTTTAATGATGTACATGCCTACGGGATGTGCATCCGCCAGCCAGTATGGCTGTGATTCCGGTGTATTAGCCGGCACTGGCAGGGTTTGGGAAATGCTGGTAAATTTATTGAATGCCAGGTCCTGTTTACCGGAGGCGTTAGGTTTACCTGGCAAATCGATCTGTTGCAGGGTTACTTTAACATTGCCTCTGTTGATCAGTTGTACAGTGGCCTCCATGTTATTGCCCGGCACTACAGTCGGTGAGGTGCTGTAGGCTTCTGCCCACAAACCTGCACAGGCATATATGAGTTGTTCTGTTTCTTTTAGCTTCAGATTGCGCCAGTAGCCCTCGGGCAGTGCCTGGATAGCGCGGCGTATTTCCAGCAATGCCGGAACGGAGGCGGTAGGATCTTCCAGGTTGTAGGCGGCGAGTGCAGCATCCACCAGCGCTCCTACTTTGTTTCCGCCCGGAATCCTTGACCAGCTGGTATTTACATCATCGAGCAGGCTGTTTTTAGGCGTATTCCCTTTTATCGTGAGAAAATATTCCTGGGAACTGCCGCGGGAGGCGGGAACTCCAAATCCCTGGCTTTTGTGCTGGGAGCGGCTTTCGGCGGCTATTTCCCCGAAACCTTTACCCAGCAATGGGTTAAAGGTGCCTACGTCCATTTTGAACTGGTCGTCTGCTGTGGTGTTGACACTGCCGAAGTTAAAGGTGTTCCACAGGATGCGTTTGGCTTGCCAGGGTTTCACCAGGGTGAGTTGTTCCGGGAAGCGTTTGGGATCTGCAGCAGCGGTGTAAGCTTCTTCCGCCAGCATGGCCGAGGCAGTATGATGACCATGACCAGCACGACTATCCGCCGGGAAACGGCAGATGATCACGTCCGGTTGAAATTTGCGGATCATATATACTACATCTCCCAAAATCCTTTCCCGGTCCCAGATGGTAAATGTTTCCTGTGGATTTTTGGAGAAGCCAAAGTCCTGTGCGCGGGTAAAGAACTGCTCAGCCCCATCGATGCGGCGGGCGGCCAGCAGTTCCTGGGTGCGGATCAGTCCCAGCAATTCGGACTGCTCGTTACCAACGAGATTTTGTCCGCCATCACCACGGGTCAGAGACAGATAGCCGGTACGGTACAATTTCTCTTTCGCCAGATAGCCTAACAGACGGGTGTTTTCGTCATCGGGATGGGCGGCAATATATAATACGCTACCGAGCGTATCCAGCTTTTTCAGTTGAAGTTTAATGTCAGCAGCATTCCATACGGGAGAAGGTTGTGCCATAGCAGGCAAACCCATTGCTGTCAATAAAATTATAACCAGGGCGGTGTAACGTCTTATAAACATTTGGTGGTACGTGAATTTACAGATTGCCAAAAGTAGTAATTAATTGGTGGGAGGAAAGGATAAATTGGTTGAGTGGCGGAAATCATGGCTGAAAAATAAAAGTCCCGGTTGGACCACCGGGACTTTATTTCTTCATAAGCAAAAACCAACCAGCTTAAAGCAAAAACCAATTATTAACAAAGGCGGTTTAGATTTAATTGTACCCTTCGTTCTGCTGGTTGCGAATATTGGGGTTAGCATCCAGTTCTCTCTGTGGGATGGGCAGTATCACTTTTGTACTGGGCCAGGCCACTTGTATTGTTTTGTCACTCGCCAGGTATTTGGTGAATGATTGTTTTGTTCGTATTAAATCAAATAAGCGATGTCCTTCAAAAGCAAGCTCCTTGCGTCTTTCCAACAGGATAGCATCCAGGAGTGCTTGCCCGGTAACAGTTACCGGTAAGGCATTGCGATCGGCACGTTGTGCCACTACATTCAGATCAGCCTGCGCTTCCGGTGCTTTTCCAAGGTGAGCCAGTGCTTCCGCACGGATCAGGTACAATTCAGCCAGCCGCATCACTTTTATGCCTTCTGAGAAAGTGGTAACATCACTGTATTTCGAAATCACATTGGCGGGGTTTTCACCGCCATTGCCTGCGCGTTTACTTTTCTTCAGAAAATTCCGCCGTACATCGCCGGAAGTATAAATATTAAATACATTGTTTGTTGCCAGTACATCTCCATAGCCGTCCTGGTTGAACATATAGCCCAGCCCATCTGTGCCGGGATTGTCTACCGGTGTATTGATAATTTCAAAAATCGTTTCGCTGTTGCCTGTAATTTTAAAATCACTGACCAGTTTGTCGCCTGTCAGCAGCGAATATCTATTGCTTTTGATCACCGCATTGGCCAGCGCCGCTGCGTCCTCCCAATCTTCTTTGTATAATAATACTCTCGCCAACAGCGCTTTTGCTGAATACACATTAAGTCTTGCCGAGGAGAAAGCAGTACTGTTACTTTCTTCAAATTTCCTGATAGCGGTTTTCAGGTCGTTGATAATCTGCGCATAGGTATCTTTCATACTACTGCGGGACGGCGACTGCACAGAGTCCACATTCGTGATCGTTACAATGGGAATCCCCATATGTGAGGCGTTTGCCGTAAAATTATAGGGCTGTGCATACATGCGGGACAGATCAAAAAATACCTGCGCCCTTACCGCATATGCTTCTGCCACTATCTGTTTTGCTTCAATACTATCTGCTACCGATGGTAGCAGTGAAATAGCTGGTCCTTTCGAAATGACCATATTCGCATTCGCTACCACACTGTATAATTGATTCCAGGAGTCAGTCGTATACACGTCATTAGCGGTAACGATATACTGGTCCTGGTTACGATAGCGGTTGGTGTTGATCACACTGATAAAACTATTATCAGCCCTCAGATCCGGGAGCAATGGCATGGTTCGTCCATAATAGTTTGCACTCTGCATCAGCGAATACACACCACTGATGGCTGCCTGCAGACCGGGAAGATCTTTGATAGCACGACCTGTTTCGGTAGACTGGTCCGGTTTTAATTCCAGAAAGTCTTTGCTACAGGCGCCTAACAAACCTGTCAGCAGTAGTATGATACTATATGTATATTTCTTCTGCATGAATACTTTAAAAATTTACATCCAGTCCTACCAAAAATGTTTTGAATACTGGTGGTCTTTGATCGTAATCCCCTGTTACCGGTACTTCCGGATCCATTGTGAGACGTTTATCCTTTACATACGTCCATAAATTATTCCCGCGTACATATACTTTCACTTCGTTGATACTGGCTTTCTTCAGCCAGGTTTGTGGCAGGCTATAAGCCAGCATCACATCTCTGAGGCGGATAAAGCTGCCATCGTAAAGGAAGCGGGATGATACCTGGTTGCTAAGCCCCGACTGCGTACCACCAAATACTACCTTTGGAACGGAGGTGATATCTCCCGGATGTTGCCAGCGGTTTTCGTAAGTAAGACGAGACATTTTTGAGCCGCCGCCAAATCCGCCGCTACCATCTGATTCCGTGAAGGGCCCCCAGTTATCGAACACTTTATTACCCCAGTTATAGAAGAACTGAAAACTCAGTTCAAAACCTTTATAGCTGAAAAAGTTGGTGATACCACCATAAAATTGGGGTAAGGCACTACCCTGATAAAATCGTTGTGCTTCGCCGTAAGACTTAGTGGTACTGGTTTTAGATGCATCTTTATACCAAAGCGCTTCTCCGGTTTGCGGATCTGCTCCTGCAAATCCCACCAGGTAAAACTGGTAAAAATCCCTGCCAACTTCTCTTCTGTAGTTAAGGTAGGTAATCTGGTTATCCAGCCTGGTAATTGTATTTTTCAGCGTAGAGAAATTAGCATCTGTACGCCATGAAAATTCATGTTCATTTTTAGCGATGATATTGCGGGAAGAAAGTGCTATCTCCATGCCGCTGTTTTTCATCTCTCCGTTATTCCTGAAAACGGTGGTAATACCATTAGAAGAAGACACCGGTACATTCAACAGTAACCGTGAGGTAGTCCTGTTATAGTATTCAATGGTGCCTGATAAGCGATTCTTCAACACCGCGAAATCGAGTCCTATGTTGAATGGTCTGTTCTGTTCCCAGGTAAGAAAAGCATTGGGATATTGCGTGAGCACGTACCCCGGTTTCCCATTATAATCATTACCGGGACTATACAGTGATAAAGATGCATAGTTATCAATAGCCTGGTTTCCGTTGCTGCCGTAGCTCGCTCTTATCTTTAATTCGTTGATGCCGGATATATTCTGCAAAAAGGGCTCCCTGTAAATATTCCAGGCAGTTCCCAGTGACCAGAATGCGGCGCTTCTCTTTTGACTGCCAAACCGGGAAGAGGCGTCTCTTCTGATAGAGGCCGTGAAATAATATTTTTGTTTGTAATCGTAGCTGTTGTTCAGGAACATGCCTGTTAAAGAATTTGCATTAGACACGGAAGTTACTTTTTCCGGTTTTGATGCATCCGCCAGTGACTCCATTCCCGGAAGCAGGTTAGATGCTTCAGAAGCGTTGCCGGTGTTGGTGGTTTTTTGTGCTTCATAACCGATGAAAGTATTGATGCCGTGGTAACCCCAGCGTCTGTTGAAGCGCAGGATATTAGTAGATACCCAGTTGTTCCATAAACTATTATTTACCGATACCCAACCATTGGTATTTCTGCCATCTGCAAAGCCTGGTGCAAAAAATAAATTGCTGCGGGCATAGTTCAGGTCAAGGCTGATCTTTGTTTCGAAAGAAAGGAAATCTGTAAATGCGTATTTAGCGGCGGCGCCTCCCAGCAAGCCATATGTGCTGCCTGTCCGGGAGTTCCCATTCATCACGGCTACCGGGTTAAAGCTATTATTATAACTAAAATCATAGCTGCCATCATTGTTGTAAACCTTCAGCCAGGGCTGTATCCGGACTAATGAACGTACAGGGTTTCCCATGAGTCCCATATCAGCTACTGCATTTGCACGCTGGTAGGATAAAGACAGGTTTACATCAAACGATAAACGGTTGGTGGCCTGGTTACTCAGATTCAGCTTACCTGTCATACGTTTATAGTCCACTCCTTTCAGGGCTGATTTAGAATCATATAACCCTCCGGAGACGTAAAATTTTGTTTTATTACTTCCGCCTGCGGCAGATAGATTCGCCTGTGTATAGCTTCCATGGCGGGTCAGCACAT
The DNA here is from genome assembly GCF_056399985.1 of Chitinophaga sp. 01L420. NCBI lineage: Bacteria > Pseudomonadati > Bacteroidota > Chitinophagia > Chitinophagales > Chitinophagaceae > Chitinophaga > Chitinophaga sp. 01L420. Next base: position 1,637 of record NZ_JBFTSK010000046.1, on the reverse strand, counting down.
CGATCCAGTTTGTATTTACAGTTGTATCCACACCACGTGCACGGATTTCCTGCTGGAAGCCTGCTTCTCCGGTGCCATCTGCCTTGTTGATCCAACCTTCCCGCAACAGCTCCATCATCTCTTTTGTGTTGAGCGGATAGTTTGCCTGCGGAATAGTGAGTTGGTTGCTACCTCTTTGTATGGAGGCGCTGACCTTTGTTCTGCCCTGACTGCCGGTTTTGGTGGTAATTAAAATTACCCCGTTGGCAGCGCGGGAGCCATAGATCGAGGCAGATGCGGCATCTTTTAAAATAGAGATGGAGGCGATATCTGCGCTGTTGATTCCTGCCAGGGAATTAACATTGTAATCTGTAAGATTGTCCGTTACTACGGGTACCCCGTCTACTACGTAGAGCGGCGAGCTACCTGCTGTAATGGAACCGATACCACGAATATGAATACTCGGTACGGAGCCGGGTTGACCGGAACCGTTGGTAGATTGTAAGCCGGTTACATTGCCTTGTAAGCTTTCCTGGAAGCTGCTACGGGGTGCTTTATCATACAAAGAAGCACTTACCATAGTAGCTGATCCTGTCAAAGAACTCCTTGTTTGCACGGCATAAGCGACTACCACCACTTCATTCAATCCTTTGGAGTCGTCTTTCAGCACAATGTTGAAGTGGGTATTGTTACTTACCTGCACTTTTTGTTCTTCATAACCTATGAATGAACAGATCAATGTAGCGAAAGAAGGTACTTCCATATGGAATAGACCATTCTCATCTGTAGTGGTGCCTTTGTTAAGGCCCGCAATACGCAAACTCACACCTGGCAGCGGATGTCCGAAAACATCTGTTACCGTTCCGTTGATATTGATTCCTGTGATCACTTTGTCTTCCGGCGCTATTGCGACCAGGTTAGCAGAAAGCTGCTTAAAAGTGAGACCTGTATTCTTCAATATCTTTCGTAAAATATCTTCTGTCAAAGCATTATTTACATCGATAGAGACTTTGCTGTTAGCCGGGATCAAATCATTGCGGTACACAAAACGGTAACCGCTTTTCTTTTCAATCAGCTTTAGCAGCTTTGTCAATGGCAATGATTCAGCTTTGATAGAGATGCGACGGTCCTGTTGACCGAAGGCATCTCCTGCTATTTGCAAACAGGTAATAAGAATAATAAAGGACACCAGTTTCATTATCAGTACAACTTTTCCCAATGTTTTTAGACGCAAAAGGATTGCATAATGTATGAATTTTTTCCATACATTTAGGTTGTAAAAGGTCATAAAACTACGACAGGACTACATTGCCAAGTGAAGCTAACTGCCGTTTGATCTCAACAAAGGGGGTAAATGTTTGCAGCATTTGCCCTTTTTTTATATGAGAGGTATCGATTTTTAGTTTTTTTTTAACCCCCTATTGGGTAATAAATACTTCATTACTCACTATCCGGCAATGAAATGTTGTTGTAACCTTCAGCGCTTCCAGTACTTCCGGAAACGATTCATCTTTAAATGTGCCGGTAAAATGGTAGTTCTTTAACCTGTCGCCGAGATGTATTTTAATGCCATACCAACGTTCCATTTTAAGGGCAATATCTTCGAAATTATCGTTATCAAATATGAGGAAATTATCACGCCAGGCGGTTTCCACCAC
>NZ_JBFTSK010000045.1:0-65533 GCF_056399985.1 Chitinophaga sp. 01L420 | reverse complement strand
AGCCTGTAGGAATAATCCGGTACACCGCCGTTTCCTGGTAACGGGAAGCTACTACGATTTCTGTTCCATTTGCATGCTGGTTGAAAAGATCCTGTACCAGTTCCGGACTATTATTATCCCTGGAAAGGTGGGACAACAACAAATGGCTCATAAAAGCCGGGCGGTAATTATTAAATATTTCCAGTGCCTGTGCGTTGGATAAGTGTCCTTTGCCGCCGCTGATACGCTTTTTCAGGTAGTAAGGGTATCTGCCCTTGTCCAGCATTTCGGTATCGTAGTTGGCTTCCAGGAAGGCCGCATGGCACTGCTGGAAATGACGGATCACGTGTTCGCAGGGAGCTCCGATGTCGGTAAATATGCCGATGGTGACCGCGTTACCTGCCACTATGAAGCTGTGTGGTTCGGAGGCGTCATGATGTTTGGGAAAAGCAGTTACTGCCAGGGAACCTATCTGCACCGGTTCGTAGGGATTGAATGACATTACCAGTTGTTCATCCAGGGTGAGTCCCCCGTGCGTAAGGGTGCTTTGGGTGATGTATACCGGGAGTCGGTATTTTTTTGCCAATACCGTTACACCGCGGATATGATCTATATGTTCATGTGAAATAAATATCGCTTTTACTTTCGTCATTGTCAGCCCCAGGCGGGCCATTCTCTTTTCCGTTTCCCTGCAGGAGATGCCTGCATCCACCAGTACCGCTTCGCTGTCATTACCAATGTAATAACAGTTGCCGTTACTTCCCGAATTCAATGATGTAATAAATAGTGACATGCCGACAAAGGTAGAATTTCATGTTGAGATTAGAGGGGGCTGTTATTTGTAAATGCAACTATGTTGCATATTGTTTTTTAAGGTATATTTGCGCTGGCATATTTCACTGCCTTTATTACTATGCTATTGATAGAATGGGGTATATCACCGGAAATTTTCCGCATCGGCGGTTTTGCCTTACGGTATTACAGTATAGGCTTTATGCTGGCTTTTGTGGGGGCCTATATGGTATTATGGCATGTATTCCGGCAGGAGCACCGTACCCGGGAAACATTAGACCGGTTGCTGATTTATATAATGGCCGGTACGTTGATAGGTGCCCGCCTGGGACATTGTTTCTTTTATGATTTTGCTTATTACAAATATCATCTTTGGGAGATATTTCTGCCTTTTACCTTTACGGGTGGTCATTTCGAATTCACCGGTTACCAGGGACTGGCCAGCCACGGTGCGGCCATCGGTATCCTGGTGGCGGCGCTGCTGTTCAGCTTTCGTTACCGGGTTCCTTTGATCTGGCTGCTGGATCGTTTGGCCCTGGTAGTGCCGCTGGCAGGGTGTTTTATCCGTATCGGCAACTTTTTTAACTCCGAAATCATCGGTACACCTTCCCGGCTCCCCTGGGCGGTGGTATTTACACGGGTAGATGCGCTGCCGCGTCATCCGGCCCAGTTGTATGAGGCGATTTGTTATGCCCTCATCTTCGGCGCCCTGTGGTACGGGTATAAACAGCAGATCCCCATCACAAAACCCGGGCGCCTGTTTGGTTGTTTGCTGATACTGGTATTTACCGCCCGTTTTATCATTGAGTTTGTAAAGGAAAACCAGGTGGCATTTGAAAAAGGGCATTTATTGAATATGGGACAGCTCCTGAGTATCCCGCTGATTGTGCTGGGCATTTATTTTTTTAATTTTTATAAAAAGAGATATGAAGGGAGATAAGCAGATGAAGGTGTACATTTTAACCGGGTTCCTGGGGGCGGGCAAAACCACTATTTTGAATAGTCTGCTGTCGCAGTTTACCGGTTATCGGAATATTGTCATAGAAAATGAGTTTGGAAAAGTGAACATCGATGCCGGACTAATTGATGAAAAAATAGATCAGCTATATGAACTTACCAGCGGCTGTATTTGTTGCTCGCTCGACAATGACCTGCTGGATGTACTGGGTGGCATATTGCGTAACGAACAACGCCCTGATCACGTGTTCATCGAAACCACCGGCATTGCCGATGTAGGCAATATCATCGGCATGTTCCATACCCCTGATGTGAAACGGTATTATGCCCTGGTCAGCACCATCTGCATTGTGGACGCTGAGAATGTATTTGAACGCCTGCAACAGGTTCCGGAAACTGGCAAACAAATCTCCTGTGCAGATGTGATCATCATCAATAAAATAAAACACCTGGCGGTACCGCAACTGATTTATTTATCGCAGCAGCTGGAGCAAATGAACCCGCTGGCTTTCATCACCACCACCCACAATGGCACTATTTCGCTGCAGGATCTGCAGTTCCCGGAAAAGCCACTGGTTCCGCGTGAACCGGTTCCGTTGGTAAAATCCCCGCATAAAGTCAATACCGTATTGTTTGAATCTCCTGAGGCTTTTGATCTGAATATGCTCGTATATGTGCTTGATTTTCATTGTAACGTATACCCGGACCAGTTATATCGTATTAAAGGATACATACAGGTGAAAGATAGCCGGGAGCGGATGCTGGTGCAATCTACCGGGAAGTACCTGCATATACTGCCGGCAGGAGAGTGGGGGGAGGAGCCGCCCTCGTCAACGCTGGTGTTTATCGGGAAAGAGTTAAAAACGGCCACCATACAGCGGATATTGGCGCCGGCACTTAGAGCGGTGATCCGGTAACCGGGGAATGATCGCAGCCGGAAAATATTTTTATGGAAATTATTTATTCCTGCATCTTCCATAAAATTCATTGTATGACAATCGCCCTGACTTCGTCAACGCCCATTTGGTTGTTTCTGTTTGCCATTTTTATCAATAAACCGATGCAGGGGAATGAATGTATAAGCAAAACAACGGAAGCTAACCACGCCAACGCAGCTACGAAGTCAGTTGCCGACATCCCCCTTCCTGCGGGCTACAAGCGTCTGCCGCAATCAGCGGGTACTTTTGGCGCCTGGCTACGTACTATGTCGCTGAAGCAAGATAACAAAGTATATCTCTACAATGGCCAGTTAAAAGGTAATCAGCAGGCGCAATATGCTGTGCTGGATATCTCCGTTGGCAACAAAGACCTTCAACAATGCGCCGATGCAGTCATTCGTTTATACGCAGAATATTTATATGCCCAGAAATCATTCGGGAAAATCAGTTTTAACGCAACCGATGGAACGAAGATGGACTATAGCGACTGGATGAAAGGCGATCGGTTCGTGCTTAAAGATAACCACCTCCGGAAAGTAAGACAGGCTGCTCCTTCCAATGGCCAGGCTTGTTTTACACAATACCTGGAAACGGTTTTTTCCTGGGCCGGTACTATGTCGCTCAGTAAGGAGTTAATACCGGTAAAGGATACACGTAAATTACTCCCAGGAGATGTGTTTATCAGGGGCGGGGCACCTGGTCATGCAGTAATGGTGATGGATGTGGCAGAGAATGGGGCTGGAGAGCGGGTTTTCCTGCTGGCACAGAGTTATATGCCTGCACAGAATATCCATGTGTTGAAAAATCCGGGTGCAGCTACACCGTGGTACCCGGCTGGTTTTTCGGGGAAATTGCTCACGCCGGAATGGGTGTTTGATGCAAATGAACTGACGAGGTTTCCGTAGGTACTGATATTCACAAGGGGGTTTCTATATATTCAACAACAGCAACAACAGCGCATGAATAATGCGCTGTTGCTTGTTTTTGGGGCTATCATCCATTTATTCTGTATGTGCTATATATTCATTTTCCACTTCGCCATCTGCATATAATTTCAGGATAGCATAACCCGGAGGTGTTTCAAGATAATAACCTTCGCCTGCAGATTCCTTATCTCCCTTACCCCACCAAAAGCCGCTCATCGCACCATTGCAGCAATACCTTACGCCATTGTAAACAGCATTATCCGCGAGGTGATTATGACCACTCAGACATACTTTTACTTTGTCGCGGTGCTTGAAAAATAATGTTTTCAGACGTTGATGATCGGCATGACCGCCGCCTACCAGTATGGGAGTAACACCTAATATCGGGTAGTGCGACATCACCAGGGTAGGCGTGCCTGCAGGGACTTGTTCCAGGTCCTTTTCCAGCCACTGATACTGTTCTTCATCCAGGGATACTTTATCGTTGTTGCCATCCAGGATAATAAAGTGCCAGCCTTTACGGGTGAAACTATAATAGCGATGAGGTATTTTCAGTCGTTTTACCACATAGTCTTTCCCATACATGGCGTCCTCTTTGGACGGTGCTTTCCACCAGATATCGTGGTTACCGATGCAACTGAAAATTTCGAAAGCTTTTAAGCTGCTGATGCAATCATCCCAGATCTGCCAGAGCTGTGTGACCCTTTCTCTTTTTACATTATCGTAAGAGGCGTCAAAGATGGAGTCGCCACCGTTGAGGAAGAAGTCTACCTGTTTGCCTTTAACATGCTCCAGGCATTTTTTGAATCGTGCGGGTGCATCAAGATCTTCGCGTATATGCACATCCGTTATATGCGCTACTGTTAATACCGGCTTACGTTTGCCGTTATTATTGGTGGCGGCTTTTAAGGCGGCCGGCCCCAGTAGGGTGCCGGCTGCCATCAGCCCTGTGTGTTTCAGAATGTCTCTTCTATTCATAAATTATTTATTGCCAGTCAAATATTTGTTTCAGGTTTGGATTCAGTGCCACCTGTGTATACGGTATTGGACGATAGTAGTATTTAGGTTCCTGGAAAGTACGTTTAGTCGTTTCTGTTACTATGTTTCCGCCGGCTGTACCGTTTTTCAGGTATACTGTTACATCATCTCCTATATTACCTGCTTTGTAATAAATGAGTGGAATACCCAGGGAGTTTTTCTCTTTGCCGGCTTCTGTTGGTATGTCCTGGCTTTTGTCGATGAGGATGATATCTTCCACACCATCACCGGTCATATCAAATTTGCCCAGTCCGGGAAAGTACATGCCCTCTGGTATTTTTTCCATGATTTTTCCGGCATGCCACCTCATCAGGTCATCGTAGCGGTAGCCTTCCATGGCAAATTCTACTCGTCTTTCACGACGTATTTCCAGGATCACGCCCTTCATTATACCGCTCACATCGGGATACTTAGCCGCCTGCACGGGGTCAGGAGCAGCATTGCTGGTAGCGAGATTCATGGGAGGTATACCGGCGCGGGCACGCAACAGGTTAACAGATTGGTCCAGATCACCCTGTGTAAGGATTCCCTGTTCTGCTTTGGCTTCTGCATAAACGAGCAGGGCTTCGGCATAACGATATACCGGGAAATCCATGCTGCCGGAAATGGCATTATCTGTGGTATTGAAATAGCCTTTCACCTGGTGATACCCGGTAAAGTTTTTATTCAATCGCTGAATATAAGGTGTTTTATCACTTGCACGGATAAATCCGGGGCCGGCCAGTGTTTGGGCCATACGGGGATCTCTGTTTTGAAACTCCTGTGTAAACTGGAATTTATCGTAACCGGGGATGTCTGTAAAACGCGAGCCATCTTTCATCAGGTAAGTCTGCACCAGATCCCGTGACGGAGACTGTTCATAATCACCGAACACATAGCCGTTAATATTACCGTCGTTACCTTTTACATAGTCGTAAGGATTGGCTAATATGACTTCGTTGACTCTTAGCAGGTCCTGACTGGCAAATACAGCAGCATAGTCGCTTGAGGGGGTACCGGTGTTATAGATGCTAAATTTGCCGGAGCTCATAATGGCCTGCGCTTGTATGCGCGCAGTATCCAGAAAACGGGCGGCAGTGGCCTGAAGATTTAATTCCGGATGATATTTACGAAAAGTTCCCTCATAAAGGGCGATGCGTGCATATAGCATCTTTACAGCCCATAAGTTCGGAGTGCCCGAAGGTACCTTTTCGCGCATATGCTGAGCGGCAAACGACAGATCGGCCATCATACTGTCTACTACCAGGGTGCGTTGATCACGGCCTTTATACAGGTCCGGATTTTCCGGCAGCAGGGTTTTACCATACCAGGGAACATCGGAGAAGCGGCTGATTTTACCGAAATAAAACATGGCCCGGTAGTATCTGGCCAGACCGGCGTAATGATCTTTTACTTCCTGGGTGACATCGGCCCCACTATAATTGTCGAGGAAGAAATTGAGATTGCGGAGGGTACCCCAGTCCCAGCCACTGGTAATGGTTTGGGAGCTTGGATTGCCGATCATCATGTTTTTTAATTCCAGCAAAGCGGTAGATGCTGCGTTATCGCTGCTTTGGTCGCCCAGATACTGCCAGGTACTCGCCAGGCTGAGTTGTCCGTTCATATACAGTGACAGATCTGTTTCCGATTTGAAAAACAGCTCAGTCGCTATTTGATCCTGTGGATACCGGTTCAGAAAATCTTTTTTACAGGAAGCACTTAAAAACAGCGTTCCAAGAATAATATAACTGGTAAGTTTTTTCATGTTTGTAATGTTTAAAGTATCCGGTATTACAGATCAAGATTTAATCCTATTGCATATTTGCGTTGGTAAGGATAAGCCCATCCATAGCCATCTATAATGGCTTCCGGATCTACATATTTCTTGATGGAAGAAAACTCAAAGATATTTTCTCCGGAGGCATATACACGTAAACGGTTAATATGATAACGTTTGGTAAATGATGCTGGTAAGGTATAGCCGATTGTCAAATTTTTGATACGCAGGTAAGCTGCATTCAGCATGTATTTGGTTTGAGGAATATCCAGCCCTTTTCCGTTATTGTTATCTGCCAGCCATGCCTGCATTACCGGGTAGTACGAGTTGGTGTTGGCATCAGCCAGTCCTGCCTTGATATAAGATGCGCTGTGTTGTGCACGGGTCGCTGCATTATCTGCCGTAGCGCGGTAGAAATCCAGATTCCATGGATAAACATTCGCATAAGGTTGCTGCATCGGACCCCAGAAGAGGTAATGGTGAGGATAATAATCCATCTTAGCGATGCCCTGCATAAATACAGAGAGATCGAAACCGTTCCAGTTCATATCCAGGTTAATGCCATAACGGTAATGGGGGCTTGTGTTACCTATTACTTTCAGGTCTTTGGGATCTTTGGCAGAAATACCCTGCTCTATTTTACCGTTTCCATCGAGGTCTTTGTATTTAGGCCATCCTTCTGTTACTTCCAGCGCTCCCCATGGAACGATGCCAGATTCATCCAGCTTTTTCACGTCGTCTTTATTCTTGAAATAACCATCGCTGGTTAAACCCCATATTTCACCCATGGTTTGACCATCGTAGAATTTGCTGCTGAATAATTGCTGGTCATTCCTATAGCGGGTGATTTTAGTTTTATCGTCAGATAAGGTAACCTTCAATCCAAAATTCAGTGGCCTGGAAGCTACATTGAAATTAGTGCGATAGGCCAGCATCAATTCCCATCCACGGGTAGATAAGTCTGCCGCATTTTTCTGAGGCGCAGCGGAGCCTAATACCCCAGGCAATTCCTGACCGGGAGCGAGCATGCCGGTAGTATTACGTACAAAGTAGTCAAATGATCCCTGGAATTTGTTGTCCAGGATACCGAAATCTGTACCCACGTTGGTGGTAGTTACCATTTCCCAGGTGTAGGTAGATGGATCCACTTTCATGGGAGGGGCTCCGGTGACCACTGTCTGATTGATATTACCATCTATCAGGTAGGGTGACTTGCCGGTTGGGAGATTAAACTGATACCCGAAGTTGGAAACATTCTGGTTGCCTAAACTGCCATAAGAGCCTCTGAATTTAAGGACTGATATCGTGGGAACTGATTTAATAGACTTTTCCTCACTGGCTACCCAGGCGGCAGATACAGAAGGGAATAGCCCCACCCGGTTGGTTGGTGGAAAGCGGGATGAAGCATCATACCGGCCGTTGGCTTCTATGATATAACGATCCTTGAAAGTGTAGTTAATTCTTCCGAAAAGACTTCTGATAGCATAAGAATTATAGTTACCACTCACGGAAGCTACACCACTCGTAAGCGACAAATAGGGCAGCGCCGGAGATATGATATCTTTTTTATTGGCATTGATTGTCTGCGCTTCAAAGTTTTCCTGGTTAAACCCTGCCAACAAGGTAATGGTGTGATTTTTTGCGATGGTTTTATGGTAATTAGCGTAGAGGTCAAAAACATCCTGTCTGATGTAAGCATTGTTTTCGGTTACTGCACTACTACCTTCCTGACGGATGTCTTTGGGGCCATAACCAATTTTATAATAGTTCTGGTCTACGTGGTATTTCCATAATTCCCTTTTGAAACTTGCATCACCGGTAATCTGCAGGTCGTTGTTGAGGAGGGAAACTACCCCTCTGATCACATCCTGGAATCCGAAACGGGTAGTGGTATTTCGTCCGCCATCAACCAGCTGGGCGGCCAGACGGCCGGCTCCGGTATTGGCCCAGGTACCGTCAGGGTTTACTGCCACCTGTGTGGGTTGCAGATAATATACGTCTGTAATATTATAGGTAGGAGCATCAGCTTTTATCTGATAGATGCTCAGGTTATTGTCTATCTGTAACCAGCTGATTGGTTTAACATTAATTTTGGCGCGCATGCCTGTACGTCCCCAATCATCTTTTGCCAGCTTATTTAAACCGTTTTCTTTGGTGTAATCGGCAGACAGCAGATAACTGATCGGTACTTTCTTAGCAGTTTCTGCGCTACCGCTCAGCGTGATACTGTGATTCTGGGAGAAATTATTTCGGCTGAAGAAGTAGTTATTCCAGTTATTACTGCCCATATACGCCCATTTTGTCGGGTCGCTTGGATCAATCCGGGTATCGGGCAGGGAAGGGTTGTCAGATCTTTCTTTGGCCCATTTATAATATTCATCAGAGAAGTTGACATAATCCCAGGGCGTATTATTGGTAGCTGTTTCGAGTACACGGGAGTAAATATAAGGATCTGTTACCGGTTCTGGCATTGTTGTCCGGCGGGCCATCGCAAAGTAGTTGCTGTAGCTCACAGATTGTTTGCCTCCGGTAGCACCCTGTTTGGTGGTAATCAGGATCACGCCGAAAGAAGCCCTGGCGCCGTAGATGGCTGCGGAAGCAGCGTCGCGCAAAACGGAGATAGACGCAACGTCTGTTGGATTGAGTCGCATCATATCATCCGTAGAGGCGGTGATACCATCAATAATAATCAAGGGTGCTACCATCCCGTTGGAGCTTGCAATAGTGGCGAAACCGCGGATATTAATATTGGGAACCTGTCCGGGCCGGCCACCGGAATAACTGATGTTCAGTCCTGGACTCAGGCCCTGCAACCCCTGCATCACGTTAGCGATGGGTCTTGCTGCCAGCTGTTTTCCGGAAATCTGGTCTATCGCACCGGTTACATTTATTTTCTTCTGGGTACCATAACCTACCACAATCACTTCTTCCATAGAATTCCTGGAAGGCTCCATGGTAATGGTGATGGTTTCCCGGCCGTTGAGTGATACTTCCTGCTGGTCAAAGCCCACGTAGGTCACCACGAGTATGGCATTTTCAGGCACTTTTAATTCAAAGTCACCTTTATCGTTAGTAACAGTTCCAATACTGGTGTTCTTTAAACGCACGCTTACGCCCGGTAATACTTCCCCGGTTGGGTTCACCACATGCCCTTTTACCACATTATCCTTGCTAACCACGGCTGCGGGCGCAATTACGATCAGGTTGTCGGACATTTTCCTGAAATGCAATGATGTATTGTCAAGTATTTTATCCAATACCATATCTATGCTCCAGTCCTTCACATCCAATGATATTTTGTGATTCGACGGGAGGTTATCATCATTGTAAACAAACCTGAAATGGCTGTTTTTTTCCAGCAACGTGAGCGCTTTCTCCAGTTGTACCTGGTTGAGCTTCACGGTGATAGTTGATTGAGAGTGCACCGATGCGCTTACGTGTAAACAGGCAACGGTAATCAGCAGCATAGAAAGCTTCATAAAAATCAACAGTTTATACAACTTCCGCTTTGGCGGAAGCCAATTGTCCACTGTACTTTTTTTCATACATTTGTTTTGTTGGTTAATTAATTGTTGATGGAAAGTTTACCCAATACAATGCTGTTAACCGATATTTACACGGGGAATGGTGCGAACATTTCCCGTTTTTTTTTCGGTTAAAGCTTACGTGTTAAGACGATTCGTTTACTGTTTGTTTACTGTGTTGTTTTGTGTGTCAGCAATAATTTCGTGAACATACCTTTTACTGAATCCATATTTTACCGGCAGCATCTTTATGCCAGGTGAACGATAAGGTGGTCTCCAGCGCGTTCAGTACCTGTTCCAGGCTTTCTGTTTCAAATACGCCGCTGAAGTAAAGTTGTTTTTTACTATTGTCTTTAAAATCAATTTCAACGCCATACCATTCTTCCAGCATAGCGGCTACTTTTTCCAATTGCAGGTGTTTAAAAGCGAGTTTATTCTGAACCCAGGCCGTTTCCGTAAGAATACTGTCATGTACGGGACTGAGTTTACTCTTATATATGACTATCGGTGTGGGTGCAGCCACGGTATTAGCCGTATTATTTATTTTAGGTGTGGTTATCTGCACCGGCACGGTGAGTTTTTCATTTGGTTTGAGTGACACTACCTGGTTATCAGCATTTTCAAGCACCACTTCCACGGCGCCCTGTACCAGGGAGGTAACAGCACTATCTTCCTGTGGATACGCCCTTACATTAAATGAGGTACCCAATACCCGGATATGAAAGGTTTTGGTATGTACCCGGAAAGGTCTTTCTGCATCTGCGGTGACTATAAAAAAGGCTTCTCCTTCCAGGGTCACTTCTCTTGGTGTATGTGCGGCAAATTGTTTTGGATAGTCCAGTTTACTGCCTGCATTCAGCCATACCCGGGAGCCATCAGGCAACAACACCTGTGAGCGCATCCGTTTTTCTGTCACCATTTGTGCCAGCGGTGCGGGTATTTTTGTTTTGGAAGAAGCATACCACCAGTACCCGCCCATAGCCAGCATCACGAGTATGCCGGCGGCAATGCCGCTGTAAAGCTTCCACATGGAGCGTTGTACCGGTACTTCCACAGGTGTGGTAGTTGGTAATGACTGCATGCGCAGATGATGCTTTTCCAGCATCTGCTGCACCTGTTGCCCGTTGTATTGCTTGCCGGCAGGTGTCCAGTTCTGTGCAAATACTTCCCGGATATAACTGGCATCGGGATACTGCTGCAGCAACTGCTGTAAGTTAGCTGCTTCGTCTTCCGTAAGTATGCCGGCCAGTTCGCGGGCCAGTAACGCGTACAATCTTTCCTGATCCATAGTTTCGGTTAAGGACAAATGAGGACCTCATTTTTTGGGTGAATAGTAACATTTGTCCTTGCTACTATAAGAAGGACAAATAAACACATGAAAGTTCCCTAAAGAAAATTAAAAAAAGTTATGAATCCAGCCGGAGATAAGTTTGGGCGGTTTCATCCGACAGGTCAAAACGGATGGCCTGGGATATTTTTTTAACGGCGATCGTCAATTGGGCATCCACTGTTTTAGTGGAAATATTCAGCAGTTCCGCTACCTCGCGGTAGCTGAGACGGTCTTGTTTGATTAAACGGAATATCAGCTGGCAGCGGGCCGGCAGACTACGAATTGCTCTTTCTATTTTTTGTGATACTTCGGCAGATACCATCCCGCTTTCTGCTTCCGGCGCAATGGACAGCATATCGGTGTTTAAGTCATCCAGCGAATGATGCTGGTGTCTTTTCTGTTGCTGAAGGGTATTGAGAGAGAGATTTTTGGTGCTTACATACAAGTATACTACCGGGTTATGTACATGCAGTAAATCATTGCGCTTTTGCCACAATGAAAGAAATACATCAGACACAATTTCTTCTGCCAGATGAAATGAGGAAACAATGGATGCAGAAAAATGGATAAGCCGGGTGCATAACGCGATGTATAGTTCATTGTACGCCTGAATACTATCATCATAGCAGACCCTTTGAAAAAGCGATTTTATCTGCTCATTTTCTCTCATGGCGCAAAAATATATAAAACGGAATAAGTCTGTTATTAAGTGTTTGTTATGGATTTGGTTGTTCGGCGATCTTTTCTATTGTTCAACTGGCAGCAATATAATATACATTTTTTAGATTCCCGGGATATTCCGTTCCGCATAGGAAATAAACGTTTTACTTATCTTTACCGGTAGTAATGAACGAATCTCCATCTATAAAGCTCTCCGCACTCACCAGCAAAATTCAGCAGGCGCTTCACAGCGTGTTTGCTGAGCAATCCTACTGGGTAGTGGCTGACGTCACCAATCATTCCTTCTACCAGCAAAAAGGCTATCATTATTTTGACCTGGTAGAGAAAGATGAAAATGCGGGAGGCATCGTGGCCAAAGTATCTGCGGTAGCCTGGGGCAACGGCGCTGTGAGGATAAAGGAATTTGAGATTGTAACAGGACAGCAGTTTAAAAATGATATCCACGTATTGATCCGGGTATCGGTGAGCTATCACCAGGTACATGGGTTGCAGATCGCCTTGCTGGATATAGATACCAGTTTCACGGTGGGACTGCTGGAACAGCAGAAACAACAAACCCTGCTACGACTCACCACAGAATGCGCGGATTTTGTCCGTAAAGTGGGCGACCGCTATATTACACGTAATAACCAGTTACCTCTCCGGTCAGTAATACAGCGGCTGGCAGTGATTACTTCCGGCAATTCCGCCGGCTACCAGGATTTCAGGCATACCCTGGAGCATAACCATTTCGGCTATACCTTTAAAATTGACAACTACTTCACCGTTGTGCAGGGCGAAACAAAGGCGGAATTGGTACAACAACGACTGATAGATATTTATAACAGCCAGGTGCCGTATGATGCGGTGGTGATCATACGTGGTGGTGGTGCACAAACAGACTTTCTTATTTTCGATACCTTTATATTGGGCAGGGCAGTGGCTAAATTTCCTATTCCGGTGATTACCGGTATTGGCCACCAGAAGAATGAAACCATCACAGACATGATGGCGCATACGGCTACCAAAACGCCCACCAAGGCAGCAGAGTTAATCGTTGCGCATAACAGGAATTTTGAAGAAGCGGTGATCTCTATGCAACAGAACATCCTGATCCGCTCCCAGCAACTGTTTTCCAGTCATTTCCAGGCGCTGTCATCCCTGAACAGCACTATCATTAATCAAAGCAGAACTTTGCTGGCGAATCATAAAGAAGACCTGCATGGCTGCAAAAATGTTGTGCTGCAGCATTCGTCCGCCATACTGCTGCACCGCCACCGGGAGCTGATAGGCGTGTCTAATGCAGTGCTGCAGCGGCCAAGGATCATGGTATCCAACCGTCTCAATGACCTGGACAATATGGTGGCTAACTTTCGTTCTTTCAGCCGGATGTACATACAAAGTAAACGTGGACAGGTTAGTCATTACGAAGCTTTATTTAAACTGATGAGTCCAGCCAACATCCTGAAACGGGGATTTGCCATGGTTTACCAGGATGGTCAGATCATCAGTAATGCCACTTCTCTTCAGCCGGGCAGCCATATCAAAGTGGTATTGCACGATGCATCGCTGGAGGCTACTATTACAGCAAAAAATATTACACATGAGCCAGGAACTGACATATGAAACTGCCTATAATGAACTGCAGGAAATAGCGGAGGAAATAGAAAATGAAGCTGTTTCCGTAGACCTGTTGGCAGAAAAGGTAAAACGGGCAGCTATTCTTATAGAATTCTGTCAGCAGAAATTACGTGCCACCGAAGCGGAGGTAAATAATATTATTAAACAGATGGAAGGAAATAAAGGAGGGGAGAAGTAATGTTTAAAATACCTCATTAATACCGAAATAGAACCCTGATTGATCCTTGCCCCTACCATAATCCAGGCGGATATTAACGCGTTTTTTGAATTCCCAGCGGTAGCCGATGCCGTAGCTGATCAGGGATTGATCGAGTGCCAGTTCCCTGAATTCGTGAAATACGTTGCCGCCACCTATCCAGGCTACCATACCACTGCGGTTGTAGATCTTTTGGCGTAGCTCTATCTGTCCGGCAAGGTAGCTTTTGTCGCGGAAGCGGCCTTCGTAGTAACCCCTCAAACGGTTGGAGCCACCAGCTTCCGCCATTAAACTCCAGGGGACTTCGCCGGCGCGTTCTTCTCCATACAGATCAGTAGCCAGCACGGCACCTTTCCATAATTTTTTGTACCAGTCGAATTGCACGTCATATTGCGAAAAAACCGCCTTATTTCCAAAGAAAGAAGGAAAGACGCGATAGCCCAGGCGTACATATATGCCTTTGTAGGCATTGGGGATAAAGTCGCGGGTATCATACACAATGAAGGGACCAGCGCCTATGCCCAGTATTTTTTCGGGCTGCATCAGGGGTTTGCCGCCGGCAGTATCTATCTTCCTGGATTGTACATTATGAATCTGTGCACAAAGTCCCACAAACAATTTGCCGTTTAAATTGACAGCAAAATCGGCCAGCATTTTTTCGGTGAGTTGTACAAATTCGGTGTAATTATCTTTGTTGTTGCCTGCTTCATATCCAATGCCCCAGTACTTATTGGGGCGGGAGCTGAAGGATGCTTTCAAGGCAAGCCGGAAACGATCGTGCGGGAAAATGGTGGTATTACTGATCCCGATTCCATAGAAGCCTGTCAGTGCAGCGGATGCGTAAATAGCTGCATTGGAAACGGGGAGCAGGGAATCTTTTTTATCTGTTTTGTATTGTGCCGCCATCATTACTGCGATGCCAACGCTGGTTTCTGGTGTATACACCGGGCCGCCGATGAAGCTGAGGTCTACCTTTTTTTTCTTCTTTTCTACGTTGGTATGCCTCAGATAATACATGATATTATCGAAGAATCCTCTGGGCGCGGATATAGTGGCCGTGGTATCGGCCTTGTCCTTGAGCTGGGCCTGCAGTATAGCCGGGGTCGCAATCAGGAGAAGTAGTAGGCTGTATTTATTCATATATGACAACGCAATGAATATAACACCATTTTTAGAAAATTGATGAAGTGGGCCGTAAAAAGTCTTTTAATACAAATAGCAGCTCGGGCAAATGCCCGGCTGCTATTGTTTTTATGGGGGATAACAAATTAATCAATAAATAATTGTGTCACGGCGGCGGTGTTGCTGGCCCATTGAACGGTGTACGTCTCATCTGCCGGCAGCTGATCGGTGACCTGCAGCTGTTGTGCGGCTGCTTTTACCAGCAGCAACTGTCCGATGCTTAGCTTGCTATCCAGTTTTTTCAGGATCGCTTTTACATTGCGCAGGTCCAGTTGTTGTACTACTTGTCCACCGAAAGGCATTTCCAGCCAGATGATTTCTCTGGTAGCAACATCCAGTACTCCGAATACCAGCCCTTTGGTGATTCCGCTGGTGATACGCACCATGTGCTGTACACGGGATGGATCGTAAGCGACACCGTTTTTTTGAGACACCTTCATTGGATATTTACTATCCATCCATCCTACCACCAGGTTAGGCGTGATAGCGCCCTGGCTGTAAGCGTTACAGGTAAAGGTCACATAACGGGCGCCGGCTTCTGCCAGTGCAGATATATCTATTTCAATATATTCTGCAGTACCCACCTTGTGTGGAATGGAACGGATATCTCCGCTATGTTTACATCCGGTGGTTTGTAATCTTCCAAAAGAACAGGTATCTGAGTATTCGTCGTATGCAATACGGCAGCTCAGGTCCATATCCAGGTGCTGGGCGGCTAACCCTGTACCCCATTGCATGAACAGGAGGATTTTGTTTCCATCTGTTTTATAACGGGTACCCATCAACGCAGATGGCAGGTCCTGGATCTGTTCACTACGGTCGCCGATAGCGAGTGGTATTTTAAACAGCGCTGGTGCGATATAGATGCTTTTGGCAGTAGTAGGCACTGCGGCGAAACGTTTCGTCATCGCCAGCAGGCAAAGTTCTGTTACGGCATCCTGCATAGCAGTCAGCTGTGCATCATCGTACATGGACAACAGTCGGTTGGCAGGCACGTTTTTGCTGACACCTCCCAATGGCTTCACTGCACGGGTGATTGTTTTATCAAAATAGTAATCTGCGTACATCTGCAAAGTAAACAGCAAACGGGCAGGTACTTTATCTATGATAGTGGCAAAAGCAGCCGTTACCGGTGCAGGGCCAAACCACAGCATGTTCGCAAACAGGGAGCGGGCAAACAGGCCTGGACGCTGTTTCAACAGGTACATGGTGCTTTCTGTATCGTAGCGTAAACGGAAGTGATTCACTTGTCCGGCCCATACGGTATAATCCTGGCGATAGAATTTATCCATCACCACCCGTAATCTTTCAAATCCAGGACGCTGGCTGAACTCAGCGAGGCGCAGTGCACGGATGAAGCGCACCCACATCCCCCGTTTTGGGTGCATGATTTCGCACATGGTAGTAGGGTCCATGTCGATGTTATTCATCCATTTGGCTACCATCAATCCTTCCTTACGGCTGTATTTCAGCTTCAGGGCTTCTTTAGCCGTTGTTATCTTAACCGGTTGCACCACATGGAACTGCACCTTGTTTTTTGTTTGGCGCTGTATAATTGTTTTTGGCGCAATTAGCTGCAGGAAGCCGGTTTGTTTATACCACAGGTAGCGGAGTATATCCGTAGGCGTAGTAAATAACACGGTGGCTTTATCTGCCTCCTCTCTGGCGATTAATATGTCCACTACGGTAACCATAGTTTCTTTCATTCCTATCTTTACTTCTTTTAATGGGAGGGAAGACAGTAATGCTTTCAGGCTATCTATCTGGGTCGCATCCAGTGCCGTTTTGGAAGCAAGTAAGTCCTGCAGGTAGGCGGCCGCGGATGTTTCCGTCCACAGTTCCAGCACCCGTACTTTACTATGCTGACCAAAATTTTCTATTGCGCCGGACTCAAAGGCGGTACCACAGAAAGGGCATCCGTTATATCTTTCCAGTGGAAAGGTTTGTGCCGGAATAATATGTCCGCAGCTAAGGCGGGTACCTTCCCCCTGAAATATCGTGTTGAAATAAGTAACTATATAATCTGCTATTGTAACATTAACCGGTATTTCCCAGTTTTTTATCAGTGGGAGCCAGCTTTTTTTAACGCCCATGACTTCCCGGAAAGTTTCCAGTATGGTAGCCTGATAGGCAGGTGTAGTTTGATTCAGCGCATGCAGTAATGATTCTGATACGCCGAAGCCCAGCTTCGCCAGATTAGCTACCAGCAAGCCGGTAGTAGGCGTAAGATAATGTTCATTAGAATGAATGGCTGTTTCAGGAATAAAAACTGCCTGCTGACGTAAACCTACCTGTAATAAAGTGTTCATAATAATTGTTATTAATAATCAGATAATTTTGTTGCTCTTTACCTAAAAAAGAGAAGTAAGCAACAATTGACCTAGATATAGTAAAGCAGGCTGGATTCGAACCAGCAACCCCCGCATCCCTTGCAGAAGTAAGTTTTAATTGACCTGTGGGTAATTTTAAAACTTCTAGTACGGTGCGCTACCATTGCGCTACTGCTTTTCCATCTTCGGCGGTAATCGTAAATGTTTTTCATTTGGAGTGAGTTGAAGTAACATTTGCTTGACCGCTTCCGATGACACAAAGATGCAATGGTAAGTGCGCAGTATACTTGCGCACTTAAAATTTATTTAAAAAAATATTTTAAACAGATGATAATCATTAATTTGTGAGATAATTGTTTTTAAGGGAATGATATGTGCGCAGGTAGAATGCGTAGTGTTTTGTTTTCTTTGTATAAAAGCTGTGTATGTCCATCAATAAACTTGCCCTGATCCGGTATAAAGCCATCGATGATTGTTTACGCAACCGGTATCGTAAGTGGACCCTGGAAGATCTGATAGATAAAGTAGCAGATGTATTATATAATGCAGAAGGCATCAGCTCGGGGGTGAGCAAGCGAACCATCCAGGCGGATATTCAGCTGATGCGCAGTGATAAGCTGGGATATAATGCTCCCATAGAAGTAAAGGACCGTAAGTACTATGCCTACAGTGATCCGGCGTATAGCATCACCAATGCACCTATTAACGATGGGGATGTAGATAAGATGAAAGAAATAGTAGCCGTGCTGAAACAATTTAATGGCTTCAGCTACTTCGATGATATGAGCGATATGATTGCCCGGCTGGAAAATAATCTCTATAAATCAACCGACACACACCTGAACTGTATTCAGTTTGAGAATAACCATCAGTTACTGGGACTGGCACATATTAACCCACTGTACCAGGCTACCCTGCACCGCAAAGCATTACTGATAGAATATAAATCTTTTAAAGCCAGCGAAGCAAAGGAACATATCTGTTATCCTTACCTGCTGAAAGAATACCGCAACCGCTGGTTCCTCATCACCCGCATCAAACACACGCCCATGCTGACAACGATGGCGCTTGACCGCATCATCAGTTTGCAGGAACTGCCTAAAGAGAAATTCATCGCCTACGATGGCATTTCTTTCGAAGAATACTTCGGTAACCTGATCGGTGTTACCAAGTCAGAGAAAGAGGTGGCACATAAAGTGGTGCTGGAAATAGATAAGAAACATGCGCCTTATGTGCTGACAAAGCCACTGCACCATTCCCAGCAGGTGCTGAGGGAAAACGAAAAGGGTACCATTGTGAGCATTGAGGTAGTGCTGAACTTTGAGCTGGAAAGAGAAATTATGGGATTTGGAGAACACATGAAAGTATTGTCCCCCAAATCCCTGGCCACACGCATTGCTAAAAGACTGGTGCAAGCCGCAAAAAGCTATGAATAGGGTTTGCCATCGCTCACCACAATCGCTCACAGCACCAGCTCACAACCATCGCTAATCTAACAGCTAATAGCTAATCGCTAACCGCTAATTTTATGATACACCATGGTGTCGGATACCAGCTGTGGCAAACGATAACCACCGGTATCTATCTTCAGTTTAGGCAACTGCTGACGCAATTGCTGAACTGCCATCGGCTTAACACCTGCCTGATATAAATATACCTGTTGTAGTTTTTTATTTTTCTGGAGAGACAATAAACCCTCATCCGTAACAGCGGTTCCTGCCAGATTGAGGTAACGCAAATTGGTACAGGCATTTAATGCATTCATTCCCTTTCCCTTTATGGCTACATTTCTCAGGTCCAGCCGCACGAGGTGCGGGAGTTTTCCCAATACCGGAAATGCGCTGTCCGTTACCTGGGTACCACCCAGATTCAGCCATACCAGCTGATCTTTCAGGGGCAACAGCAACTGCATATCCCGATCGTTGAAAGCGGCTGCATTGATACAATCTACGTTTACATAATTGCTGGCAGCACCTACCCGCAATACTTTTACACCTTTCGCCTCCAGGGCAGCAATGCTTTGTGCGCTTACAGGGGATACTTTGTCTTCCGGAATAAATTCCTGTTTATCCAACGGGGTAGCAGGTTGCATGCCATCCAGTACTGCCAGCATCAGCGTGGTTTTGGGCAGTTCCTTTACGGTTTTGCCGGTAGGTGCACCCTGTGCGATCCACCAATGCAACAGCTCCAGCTCCTGCGGAGTTACCGCTGGTTTGCCTCTTGGTGGCATACGATGGTCATCTTCTTCCGGTAATAGCAGTCGCTTGAATAACTCGCTTTCCTCCGGCATGCTGTCTTTCAATACCGGGCCATGCTCTCCTCCTTTACGGATTAGTTCCACTGACTCCAGTCGCAGTCCGCCTTTCAGCTTCTGCTCATTATGACAGCTATAACAACGATTTGCTAATACAGGTCTTACCAGGTCCTCGTACAACCGGGCATCGCCAATGTTCGTATACGCGGTAACGTTAGCAACGGATTTATTGAGTCCGGTGAGCTGCCGTAGTCCGGCAGGCATGGCCTGTGTGAGGTAGTCATCACCGTGGGTAAGACTGCCGCCATAATGCCCTGCAGCACTCAGCAGCAGTATCATGAGAAGCGCCGCCGGTACCTGCAAACGGCGAAAGCGGTCTTTGTTTTTCTTTCTTTCCAACAGGTACAGAAGGGTGCTGATAACGGCTACGCCTATACCCAGATATTTATGTGTTAGTAATAGGTTTTCTTCGTATCCTCCATCCAGTGAAAGCAGGTAGCCGGTAATACAGCTGGCGATAGCAGACAAAGCTGCTGCCAGCAATATGGTGGGCAATGCAGACTGAAGATGGCGCCATTTTTCCCGGCGGGCCAGCAATGTCAGGATACAAGCGATCAGTAATATGCCTATGGGCAAATGGACCAGTAAAGGATGCGAGCGCCCTATAAACATACTCCAACTGCCGGTGCTAATCAGTAATTTCATTGTTTGCTATAACGTTGTTTAAGCTGCTTCATCATATATACATTGATATCCCACTGATCAGCCACCGGCTGACGGGTATACGGGAGGGTAGGCAGATAATCTGCCGGACCAAATTCTGTCAGGAAAGTCAGCGGTTTGCCGGCGGCCTGATGCTTTTGCACTACCTGGTCCCACCACGCGAAATGTGCTTTCACCGCGCCTTCCCACTCGGGAGCACGGGGATCATTTACCTGCGGGCCTTCCGGGTGACCAATACGTGCATGTATATGTGACGCGCGATCCAGTGCTTTAGCTACCGTAGCCACCTGGTCCTGCAGCAATGATTCGTGTACGTTGCACCAGTGTGAAATGTCCAGCGTTAGCCGCAGATCGGGCTTTGCTTCAATAAATTTCCGGGCTACATGCGCCGCAAACATCATCCGGGAACGGTGCGTTTCGTGATACACCGGTACGCCGGATTGCTTTGATATGCGAATGGTCATATCTATCAGCGCACTGTTTTGCTCAAAAGAAAAATAGTCTCTGCCGGAATGACAATTAATATATAATGGTTTGATTTTACTGTTGCTGGTGGCTGCCTTCAGCGCGGTTTCAAATTGCTGTGCGTGTTTCGTATAGTCGCTGTCGTAGCCTGCACATAAATATCCTACCTGTAATTCGTATTTGGCCAATGCGGCAAATAGTTCCTGTTGTGCAGCGGCTTCTGTAGGCCACCATATTTCCATACCATCGTAGCCGGCGTTTTTTGCATCGCGGCAAAAAGCATCGATACTACCGTTGTAGCCCCAGTTGGTGGCTAAGATGATTAACTTAAAGCCTTCTTTTGCAGGTACGCCTGCAGCGGCGGCAAACTTAGGCAGCGATGGTAAACATAACGCAGAGGCCAGTATAGCAGATTGTTTCAAGAAATTTCGTTTGTGTTGATCCATGTTTAGCTTAATATGGGTGTAATTACTTTTCCGCCGGTATCTGTTAACCGGAAAGGACGTCCCTGGAACTGATAAGTGAGTTTTTCATGATCGAATCCAAGTTGTTGCAGGATCGTTGCATGAATATCATTGATGGCCACTTTGCCTTTCACAGCAGAATAGCCTATTTCATCGGTTTCTCCGTAAGAAAATCCTTTTTTGATACCAGCGCCTGCCATCCACATGGTGAAGGCTTCTACGTGGTGATCACGGCCCATGAAAGGCATGTCTTTTCCATCCCTGTTTTCCTGCATGGGAGTACGGCCAAACTCACCGCCCCATACCACCAGTGTTTCGTCTAATAATCCGCGTTGCTTCAGATCCTGCAGCAGTGCGGTAATGGGACGATCGATTTCCCGGCATTTGTTACGCAGGCCGTAGTCGATAGACCCACCTTCATCTGTACCATGTGTATCCCAGCCCCAGTCATACAATTGTACAAAGCGTACACCTTTCTCAACCAGCTTACGGGCCAGCAGACAGTTGTTGGCAAAGGATTCTTTACCTGGCTGGGTACCGTACATTTCGTGGATGTAATCAGGTTCCTTGTTGATGTTCATTACATCCGGTACGGAGATCTGCATTTTATAAGCCAGCTCGTACTGGGAAATGCGCGATAATGTTTCCGGATCGCCGAAGGCGGTATATTCCTGTTTATTTATTTCGTTGATTGCATTGATGGATTCTTTGCGGAGGTCTCTGCTCATGCCATCGGGATCGGTAAGAAACAATACCGGTTCTCCTTTGGTCCTGCATTGTACGCCCTGGTACACAGAAGGCAGAAAGCCACTGCCCCACACACTCTTACCGGCATCTGGTGTTTTGCCACCGGAAGTCAGTACTACAAACCCGGGCAGGTTGTCGTTTTCGGAGCCAAGTCCGTACGTTACCCAGGAGCCTATACTGGGGCGACCCAGTCTGGCGCTGCCGGTTTGCATAAGTAACTGTGCAGGGCCATGATTGAACTGGTCTGTCTGCACAGCCTTCAGGAAACTCACATCATCGGCCATGGTAGTGAAGTGTGGGAGGTGATCGGAAATCCACGCCCGCGATTCTCCATGCTGATTAAATACCGCTTGTGGGCCCAGCATTTTAGGTACGCCTCTGATGAAAGCAAACTTTTTACCTTCAAGAAAAGAAGCCGGGCATAACTGGTTATGTAGTTTCTGCAGGGCAGGTTTATAATCGAATAATTCCAGTTGGGAAGGTGCTCCTGCCATGTGGAGATAGATCACACTTTTAGCCCTGCCGGGAAAATGAGGTGATTTGGGTGTCATCGGGTTGCCGCTGAGATCCACCAGTGTTTTGCTGCTGGTACCACAGCTGGCCAGGAAAGAGCCGATGGCGGCAGCACCGAGTCCTGTAACACAATCCTTCAGAAAGTGGCGCCGGGTAAAATAACGCAGCGTAGTATCATTGGCTTCCTTTATCAGTCTTGCATGTTTAGTCATACTGCTTAGGATTTAGTTAGGAATTCATCCAGGTTCATAATGGCATTGGCGACTACTGCGAGGGCAGCCAGTTCGGCCTGTTGCGGTTCACTGTTTTTGCTTTGCAGCAGTTTCATGGCAGCATTGGGGTCCTTGCGGAATTCCTGCAGTGCCTGTGTATATAGTGTTTGTAGTACTTTCAGTTTATTATCGGGCAGTGTTTTATACATCGCAGTCTGGTAACCCCAACGGATACACGCTGTGACGTTGTTGCCGCCGTTTTGCTGCATATGCTTCGCCAGGGTGGTGGCGGTTTCCATATAAACAGGATCATTCAGTGTTACCAGTGCCTGCAAGGGCGTGTTGGTGCGGATGCGGCGCTGCAGACAAACTTCCCGGCTGCTGCCGTCAAAAGAAATCATGGAAGGGTAGGGACTGGTGCGTTTCTGATAAACGTAGACTGCTCTACGGTATTGGTTTCCATCAGTAGCCTTATTCCAGCTGGCGCCATTGTATACGGTTTGCCAGATGTTGTCCGGTTGAAAAGGCATGATACTCGGACCATGCAGCTGCTGGTTTAAAAGGCCGCTTATCCTGAGTGCCTGGTCCCTTACTTCTTCCGAGGTAAGTCTGAATCGGGGGCCTCTCGCCAGCAGGCGGTTAGCAGGATCTTTTTCCAGTAAATCCGGTGTGGCGTTAGATGTTTGTTTGTATGCAGCTGATAATACAATTTCTTTTAGTAATGGTTTTACATGCCATTTATAATCGTGCATAAAGCGATAAGCCAGGTAGTCGAGCAGTTCCGGGTGGGAAGGTAAGAAGCCCTGAGAGCCGAAATCTTCCAGCGTTTCTACGATGCCTGTACCAAAGATTTGTTCCCAGCAGCGGTTAACCATCACCCTTGCGGTGAGGGGGTTTTGCGTGGAGGTCATCCATTGTGCCAGCCCAAGCCGGTTGCGTGGTGCATCTTTCGGGAAGGGGTTGAGCGAATGTGGCACATCCGGGGTGACTACCTTTCCTTTTACCAGCCAGTTGCCGCGTTCAAACACATGGGTGACGCGGGAGGTAACGGCCGGATTTTCTATCATCACGGGAATATCGTCCGGGTTCTGATTAATCAGGGTCATCATTTCCGCGCTGATTTTATCGTAGCCGGGTTTTCCTTTGCCGGGTATATCTCCGCGGAAGGCAAACCATTCCACTGCACATACGGCATCTGCCGGGTTGATGGCCGCATTACGGAATATCAGGAACAGGTCATGTGTGCCTGTTACAGCTGGCAATGGGATACTGATGGCCAGTCTTCCGTTGGTGGTGGCCAGCTGGTGGGTGAGCAGCGTTTTGCCTTTGAGACTATCAAGTTTTATTTCCATGGTGCCGCCCTTATTGCCGGTCCAATAGTTCATGAAGAGCTGTGTTTTACCATCCAGTTGCTGATGCGGAAGGCGGCAGCTACCATTGTGGCGCACGCCCATGTATTTGGTGTCCAGCAGGGCGCCGTTGATATATTGATCGGCGTCATGGGCATGTACTTTAGGTTCCAGTACTTTGAGGAATTCCTGTACATCCTGCTGTTGTGTATTGTTCCCGTATTGTGCTACCCAACTGCTGATTTCCTGCACCTGTGAGGTACTAACGCTGTCGTACAAACGCAGTTTAGGATGTTCCATGTGGGTATCTTCATCGCGGGTATTATTGAGGAAGGCCAGCAGTTTATAATAATCTTCGAAGTGGAAAGGATCGTATGGGTGGGCATGGCACTGTACACAGGCGATGGTGACGCCCTGGAATACATCCATGGTAGTGCTTACCCGCTCCATGACAGCAGCAGTGCGGAATTCTTCGTCCTGCGTACCTCCTTCATCATTCGTCATCGTATTGCGGTTAAACGCTGTGGCGATGAGCTGATCGTTGGTAGGATGGGGGAGCAGGTCGCCCGCCAGTTGATTGATGGTGAAACTGTCATAAGGCATATCGTTGTTGAATGCATCTATGAGCCAGTCGCGGTACCGCCATATTCTCCTGCCTTCGTCTCTTTCATAACCTTTGGTATCGGAGTAGCGGGCGAGATCCAGCCACATGGCCGTCCACCTTTCGCCGTAATGAGGAGATTGCAGGAGGGTATCGACTATTTTTTCATATGCGTTTGGGTCTTTGCTGTCGGCAAACTGTTTGGCCATTTCCGGCGTAGGTGGCAGGCCGGTAAGGTCCATGCTTACCCGGCGCAGCAGAGTCATTTTATCCGCTTCAGGAGCGGGTTTGAGCCCTTCTGTTTTCAGCTTTTCCTGTATGAAGTGGTCAATGTTGTTACCATTGGCAACGGTGATATCCGGTACGGGTACTTGTTTGGGTGGAATGTAAGCCCAGTGTTCTCCCCATTCGGCGCCTTCTTTCACCCATCGGGTGAGCAGGTCTATTTCTGCATTGGTAAGCGGCTCGCCTTTCTGGGGCATCCGTTCTTTCGGATCTTTACAGGTAAGGCGGCGAATGAATTCACTTTTTTCAGGGTGTCCGGGAATAATAGCCGGTTTACCGGATTTGGTGATGCCCAGGGCTTCTTCCCGGAACAGTACACTAAATCCGCCGTTTTGTTTTACCCCACCATGGCAGCTGATACAGTGCTTGTTCAGCACTGGTTTTACTTCCGTGCTGAAGTCTACTTTTTTGTTGGAATGACAGGCGGTAAACATAATGCCTGCGCCTGCAGTAAGTGTAAGGGCCACTACTGCCCTCAACGTGGAGAAATGATGCATTAGCAATTGATTGACACTCTGTAAAAATAGGTTAGCTGCCACAAAATGCTGCTAGATGATCCGCTGATTATGATGGATTATCTTACGATTAAACTTTCTTATCCCGGTACTGATTGGGCGAAACGCCCATTACTTTGGTAAACATCCGGGAGAAATAATAAGGGTCTCCCATACCCAGTTGCATGGCGACTTCTTTAATGCGTAACGGTGTGAAAAGTAAGTACTGGCAAGCCTTCTGTACTTTCAGGTGATTGAAATATTCTATGGGTGAGAAGCCGGTATTACTTTTAAAAAGGAAGGAAAAGTGTGACTGTGAAAGGTTTACGGCTTTTGCCATTTGTTGGAGGGTGAGCATCTTATCGAGGTGATTGTTCATGTAATCGATGACCTGATCTATCGAATCATGGTGTTGTCTTGCTTTTCCGGGTTTTGATATACCGGGATATATACAGGACGACAAAAAAGACCAGAAGTTCATGTTGGAATAAACGAGATTTTCCTGTCTGTAACCCCGCTGCAGTTGCTGGTAAATGCCTTCAAACTGTTCGAGCCTTTCTATGGAATGGGGCAGAAATATTTTATGGCTGTTCCATTCTTTGATGGCGGTATCTACAATCGCTGCGGCGCTGCTGCCCAGGAAATGGACCCAGTAAATAGTCCATGGATCTTCCGTATCGGCGCTGTATTCGTGTGCCCACTTGCGGGGTAGCAGGAAGCAGTCGCCTGCCTGAATAGTGAAGGTTTCTTTTTTTATGGTAATGCATCCTTTGCCTTCGATGCAGTAAATTAATATATGCTGATCAGCCCCATGCGCCCGTTTCCGGTGATGGAAAAGGGCTTTCGGATAATAGCCGATGTCGGTAATGTATAGTGGTGCCAGCACCGGTTCTTTAGCACAGTTTTTACTCAGGATGTTACGTGGTATGACTATCATACGCTGGCCCTGAAAGCCTTCTTTCTTCCTGATCATAACGCAGCTGGTTTTACCTCAAAGTAAGAAAATCCATTTATTCTTTATTTCCCGGCATTATTGAGCGTTCTCCCATACCAGGCGAACGCAAAGTTCCAGCTTTTTCTCCGGAGGGATGTAAAGCTTATTAGCATTATTATTAAATATATTATCCTGAATTGCTTCTGTAGTCATCATATTGAAAGCCTTCTTTCTTCCTGATCAGAATGTGGCCAATTTTGTTTCATAGTAAGAAAATCCACTTAATCTGTGCTGCGATGCCCACTTTAATATAAGGTCAATCAAACAACTTGTTCCATTGAGCAATCTTGTCTTGTGATTTAACGTGCCGGCTAACAATTAAAAGTAGTAGCAGTAATGATTTCATGTTCATTGTTCCCAATATGTTCTCCAATATATTAAAGAGGGCGGGCAAAAGCAAACCTGGTTTTCGTATAAACTTTCAGAACATTTTGAAAATTCAATAAATTAAAATAGCTTTGTTTTCTGAAAGCAAATGAACAGTTATGAATACCATTGCTTACCTGATTTATCTCATTGTCACCTACCTGATCACTGTAAAAGTGGGGTGGCTGTTTTACCGCAACGGCAGGGTTTTTATACTGGGCTTGTTACACAGGAATACTACCCTTGGCGATGCGATCAACAATATTTTACTTGTGGGATATTACCTCGTCAACATCGGTTATGCCACCGTGATGATCAGCACCTGGAATACCATTCATAACTGGACAGAAATGATGACGGTCATCATTACCATGACAGGACTGATCCTCGTTTCTTTGGGCATCCTGCATTGCTTTAACATGCTCATCATCTATTTTATCAGCAAACGAAACATTTATCTTAAATCATAGTATATGCAACCCTCTCTTAATTTCATTGCCTACCTGATCTATCTGCCTGTTGTGATCAGCGTTACGTTGCTAGTGGCGCGCACACTGTTCAAAAACAGTAAAGTATTTATGTTGGATATTTTTCACGGCAAAACAGAATTGGCTACGGCTACTAACACCCTGTTTGAAACCGGTTTTTATTTACTCAACCTCGGCTTTGCTTTCCTGATCATGGAAATATCCCGCAGCATCACAAGTACAGGTTCTTTAATGGAAGTCCTCAGCGTTAAAATAGGCGGATTTTTTATCTACCTGGGAGTGATGTTGTTTTTTAATCYTTACCTGTTCTTCAGAGGCAGGAGTATTTCAAAAGAGAAAAGAAGTATGGTATCGTTGTAGCTGGTCTTTCATCCAGGTTGTTTACTCCTCTTTTATTGCAGACAGGCCGTATCCGGAAGGAATACGGCCTGTACATAAACTGTTGGGTGGTAATTAAAGTTGTGACAGGAAAGTTAGAAACGCAGTGAAATCTTCGCCACATTCCTCCGCATCCCCATCCGATATATCCATAAAATGGATTTCAATAAATATTCCTTCTTTTCTTTTCAGTCCAAAAGCATTTCCACCACCATCTGTGCCGATAAGAAAAAGTGCCGGTGTAAATTCATGTACATAGTAATCTTCATTCGCTTCCAAAAGCTCTTCCAGCGGCCAGAATTTTACATATCTTCCTTCCGCTATAAAGCCCTCACCTCCATTCCGCGCTTTCATAAATGCCAGGTAATCAGGTGGAAATTTACAATCAATAGTTGCCAGTAAGTCATTATACCTAATTGGGTCCAATGTTGCATTCTCACTGAGACCCTTCGTAAGGTTGACAATGGTTTCATTCATACAAAGTCCATTTATTTTACTCAGAAGCAAAGATGCATTGCTAATGTGAATGAATAAAGAATTTTATTAATAATATAACGCCCTCCCCTTTCCTCACTCATACCCGATATATTGCACTCATCAAATTTATCCATCTCTTTAAGAAAATAATCCTTTCTTTATAGGTTACTGAACTTTTAACTGAACAATGAAAGAAAGACTACTCCTGGTAGCCCTCACCGCTTTTTGTATAAAGGGATGGGCGCAACAGTTACCCACAGAACTACAAACACCCGAAGTGGTATCGGTAAACAGAATGCCGATGCGTGCCACGGCTTTTGCTTATGAAAGCAACGTCCTGGCGGAGCAACGTGAAAAAGAAAAATCTGCCTGCTTCCTGTCTCTCAATGGTCAATGGAAATTCAATTGGGTACAGGATCCGCGGAAACGCCCGGTAGATTTCTATAAAGTAGATTTTAATGATGCTGCCTGGGATAATTTTAAAGTACCGGCCAACTGGGAAGTGAATGGCTACGGGCTGCCGATTTATGTAAATCAGCCTTATGAATTTGCCGGCCGTGCTAAAACGGGTGAAGATCTGAATGCACCTTTTGATATTCCGGAAGATAATAACCCGGTGGGGTCTTACCGCAAAAAAATTAATATTCCGCAGCAATGGGACGGGAAACAGGTGTTCATTCATCTGGGCGCAGTGAAATCTGCTTTCTTTATCTGGGTCAATGGTCAGAAGGTAGGCTATAGTGAAGATAGTAAGCTGGCGGCAGAATTTGATATCACCAGATATGTAAAACCGGGTGAAAACCTGGTAGCACTGCAGGTATACCGCTGGAGTGATGGCTCATACCTCGAATGCCAGGATATGTGGCGCATCTCCGGTATTGAAAGAGAAGTATATCTGTATGCTACTCCGAAGATAGATGTGCGCGATTTCAGGATCACTTCTACATTAGATAAATCCTATACCAATGGTATTTTTAAAATAGATATGGAGGTAGATAATTACCGCATAGATAAAAATACCAATCATAGTAAACCTGATACCTTTTCGGTGGCAGTAGAGCTCCGGGATGCCAGCGGGAAAAGTATTTACAGGGAGGAAACCAGCGGTGTACAGAAAGTATTAGGGAACTACAAATCCACCCTTTCATTCAATAAGGCAATACCAGCAGTGCAAACCTGGTCGGCCGAAACTCCTTACCTGTACACGCTTTATATCACCCTGAAAGATAAAGCCGGGCAGGTACTGGAAGTTATTCCGCAGCGGGTAGGCTTCCGCTCTATCGAAATCACCAACCGCAATTTTCTCGTGAATGGCAAACGTGTTTTCCTGAAAGGCGTGAACCGTCATGAGCATAACGCCACGCAAGGCCATACGCTTACCCATGACGACATGCGCAAGGATATGGAAATGATGAAACAACTGAATGTAAATGCGGTACGTCATTCACACTATCCTCCTGATCCTTACTGGATGCAATTGTGCGATGAATATGGCCTTTATGTCATTGATGAAGCGAACATTGAATCCCACGGACGTTACTACGATCTCGCCTATACGTTTGCCAACGACAAACAATGGCGCGTTCCACACCTGGAGAGGATACAACGGATGTACGAAAGAGATAAAAATCACGCAGCAGTAGTCACCTGGTCATTAGGTAATGAAGCGGGTAATGGCTGTAACTTCTATGAGGCGTACGACTGGTTGAAAGCAAAAGACAGCACCCGGCCTGTACAATATGAACGTGCAGAGCATGATTATAACACGGATATGATCGTACCACAATATCCATCTCCGGGCTCCCTGGTAAAATATTCGCAACGTAATCCGGATCGTCCGATGATCATGAGCGAATATGCACATATAATGGGTAACAGTCTCGGCAACTTCCAGGAATACTGGACCGCTATTGAAAACAATCCTTACTTACAGGGCGGTTTCATCTGGGAGTGGATAGATCAGGGCATTGATACCGTTAAAAATGGTAGACGCATCCTCGCCTACGGCGGTGATTTTCCGCTGAGTGGCCCGGTGAACGAGGATTTCAGCGACAATGATTTCTGTGTAAAAGGAGTGGTCACTGCACATCGCGGTTTAACGCCTATGGCGGTAGAAGTGAAAAAAGTATATCAGCATATCCACACTACGTCTAATGGATGGGATTCTATTACTATCCGTAATGGTTATTTCTTCCGGGACCTGGCTAACTATCAGTTAACCTGGGAAATTCTGGAAGATGGGAAACCGATAGAACGTGGCAGCATCAAGGATCTTAAAGTCGGACCACAGCAACAGATAAGTATCGCATTGCCATTTAAATCTAAAGTGAAAACTGACAAGGAATATTTTCTTACTGTACACTATAAATTAAAAGAGAAAGAACCATTTATTCCTGCCGGCTACGAAATAGCAGCAGAGCAGTTTACATGGCGGCCCACCGTGAAAAGTGATAGCATCGTAGCACGTAAACAGCCCGCACTGACAGCAATAGAAACGCCCGGATCCTTACAGATCAAAGGAAGCGGTTTCGCATTGTCTTTTGATATGAACAAGGGTACCTTAAACAATTATGAACTACAGGGCGAACCCTTGTTGGAAGGAAGTCTTCAGCCAGCATTCTGGCGTRCCCCTACCGACAATGATATTGGCGCAGGCTTTAATCACTCCCTGCGTAAATGGCGTAATGCGGCCGCTGAAGGAAAGCTAATAAGCGCTACACTCCTGAAAACAGAAGGTAGCTATATCGTTACTATCAAAAAGGAATTACTGGAAGGGGAAGCAACTGTTACCCAAACATTCAATGTATATGGCGATGGCGCGGTAAGAGTAGAGAATCAGTTAAACGTCATCAAAGGTAAATATCCGTTACTGCTGCGTGTAGGGAACGATTTGCAGTTGAGCAGACAACTCAGCCAGATCAGCTACTATGGCCGTGGTCCATGGGAAAACTATTGGGATAGAAAGACGGCTTCTTTCCTTGGTATCTATCAACAATCGGTAGACAGCCAATACTTTCCTTATGCGCGTCCACAGGAAAGCGGCAACAAATCTGATGTTCGCTGGGTAAATCTTACCAATAAGAAAGGCAAAGGGTTGAGGTTTGAATACGTAGCCGGAAAACTGTTTAACTTCTCCGCTCTGCCATACAGTATGGATGACCTGGATCCGGAAGCAGATAAAAAACAATATCATTCTGGTGAACTGATACCGCGTAACATGATTTATATGCATATAGATATGCAGCAATCCGGAGTGCAGGGAATTGACAGTTGGGGTTCTATGCCACTGAAAGAATACAGGATTCCGTATAGTGATCAGTTTTATAGTTATTGGATAAAGCCATTGAAATAAGAAGAAAGCAAAAAGCAGAGGAGGAGCCCCGGCAGTATGGTCGGGGCTTTTTATTCCACAATCTCCACGCCCAATCCATCCAGCAATGCCAGCGCATCCGGCAAACTAAACTTCGCTTTCCTCACCTTATTCTCCTGCACATTAATTGCATATCGTTGCGCCCCTACGAAATTTGCCTGCGTAAGATCGGTGTTGGCAAAACGTGCCCCTGCCAGATCTGTTCCTGTAAAATTAGCCAACGATAAATTACAGGCAGAAAAATCCACTTCATCCGCCTGACAATGAATAAACACGCCTTTCTTCAGGTTTTTACCTGAAAAACTGCAGTAGCTGATGCGGCTATGATGAAAGTCTACCGTAAGCGGATCCCGGGCATTGTGCCAGGCAACACCGATCGCTTTGGAATGCTGCAATACGACCCGGCTGAAAGCAGTTTTCTTGAACTGTATAAGTGACAGGTCACAATCTTCAAAAGTACATCTCTCAAAAGAGCAGTCTACAAAAATACATTCCTTCAGACTGCATTTATAAAACTGACACTCATAAAACTCTCTGCCGGTAATTGTTTTACCTTCCCAGATGATGTTTTCGAATTTCTTGTGTTCATGTGAAACGTCCTGATCATAATCTGTCACAGCCTAAAATTTAGTGCATAAAGATAAGGATTAAGGAGGGAGGAGAAATACCTCTTACCGGCATCCCGGAAATTTTTTCGTTGTATCTTTACATCGCTTCCGGGTGTAGAAATGGAGAACAGCGTAAATAGCATACAACGAAAAATTATTCATATTGATATGGACGCATTTTATGCGTCCGTAGAGCAGCGTGATAATCCACTTTACCGTGGTAAAGCCATTGCAGTAGGTGGCTCGCCAGAAGGCCGTGGTGGGGTAGTAGCTACTGCCAGTTATGAAGCCCGTAAATTTGGTGTACGCTCTGCCATGCCCTCCAAAAGAGCACAACAACTCTGTCCCGAATTAATATTTGTACGTCCCCGTTTTGATGCCTACAAGGAAGTATCCCGTCATATCCGGGAAATATTTTCCCGCTACACGGATCTCATTGAACCATTGTCGCTCGATGAAGCTTATCTGGACGTAACCACCGACAAACAAAACATTGGCTCCGCTATCGAAATCGCCAAACAGATCAAGCAGGCTATCCGTGATGAGCTGCAGCTAACGGCATCTGCCGGGGTATCTATCAATAAATTTGTAGCGAAAATAGCATCCGACCTCAATAAACCTGACGGACTTACTTTTATAGGCCCTTCTGCGATTGAAGGGTTCATGGAGCAATTGGTGGTGGAAAAATTTCATGGCGTAGGTAAAGTTACCGCCGATAAGATGAAAAGGATGGGACTCTTTACCGGCGCCGATCTGAAAAAATTGTCGGAGCAGGACCTGAAAACGCATTTCGGTAAAGTGGGTAGTTTTTACTACCGCATAGTGCGCGGTCTGGACGACCGGGAGGTACAACCTCACCGCGAAACAAAATCACTGGGCGCAGAAGATACTTTTCCATATGATCTCACAGAGATTGCTGATATGGAAGCTGAACTAATAAAAATAGCGAAAACAGTATACGACCGGCTGCAACGGTATAACCTCAAAGGCCGTACGATTACGCTGAAAATAAAATACAGTGATTTTAAACAAATTACCCGCAACCAATCTTTTCCTTTCCCGGTAGGGGACTTTGATACGATCGTTGATACCGCCAAACAATTACTGGCGGCTTCTTCCCCGGAAGATAAGCGCATACGCCTGCTGGGCATCACGTTATCCAATTTTCATGAACCAACGATCCCCGAAGGAAAGCCCCATCAATCCGCACAGTTATCGCTTTTTGATTTTGAGGAATAACGATTTCTTTTAAAAACCTTTAACGGTTTGCCTGCAAAGGTAAAAGAAAGTGCATAAGGCAACCGGTTGGCTGTAAACATTGAAGCCGGTAAGCTCACGGCCATCGGTGCTATGGCGCCGGATTTCGCAGAGGCAGATACTGCCGGCCATGAAGTCCGTTTTTCTTCTTTGCGGAGTAAATACCTGCTGATCGATTCCCGGCCAGCTGTTGTGGTCCCTGCAGGGCAGAAAATCCAAATGTGGTAAAAGCTTTTGAGCAGTATAAAGACAACGGATTCACTATCCTGGGGTTTTCCCTGGACTCCAAAAAGGACTATTGGCTCAGTGCCATTGCCAGCGATCATCTCAACTGGCTGCAGGTATCTGATCTTAAAGCATGGAGCAATGAAGCAGCCCGCCTGTACAGCGTTACGACATTCCACAAAATTTCCTGCCTGATCCTCAAGGGAAGATCATTGCCAAAATCTGCGTGGGGATGCTTTGGTGAATAAGCTGAAAGAAATACGCCAGGAAAGAATTACGGATTACGAATTACGGGTATGAAATACAGATAATAGCGTAGAGAAAAATCATTGCTTTCCCTCCTACATTCGTAATTCGTAATTTTCTTATTACGCTTCTGCTTTACGCCAGAACTCAGGTAAGTCGATTTCAGTTTCTATTTCTTCACTTCTGTCCTGCATCATATCGATCAGGCTTTTGTGAAGGTCAGGATGTTCTTCCCAAAACGTGGAAGGTACGTCCAGTACGTTCTTCAGCAGATCGCCGGGATACATACCGGCAGTAACCAGTACATCGGTTTTTAATATTTCCAGTGCTAAAGGTACCAGGTAGGTAGGATTAAATGATTGTCCGATTAACGTCCGCAATTCACTTGCAGATAATTTTACTACAGGTACTTTAACTAAGGCTAGACATTTCTGAAGTACTCCCGAATCCTGTTCTGTGGCCGTTCCCCAAGTCTTATTCTCCAACTGCTCTAAAGATTTATATCTCCAGATATCTTTCTTATTCATAAAAATGTGTCTCTCTTTTCGTGCTAATAAAATAATTATTATGAAGATGATTTCAACGCGCAATTTTTTCTTTTGATGGTGATCATCTGCCAGATTCCTGCGGAGTTTATGCAGGTGTTGCGGTAGCCGGTCAGCGCCGGCGGTTATAAGAAACCAGGATCAACAGCTATAAATATAATGAATATTGTTGATGGAGAAACAAAATTTTCCTCCTTTTAACATTTTGTATTATTTTACTCTGACATTAAATTATTGTAAACCGGCGCTAATTCACGCTGCATACCAGAGTTTTGCAGGTGCAATTTACAGAAACCAATTGAATTTCTTAAGAGCAGCAGGATGTATTCCAATTCAGACCACCACTCATCAGATGAACAACGTAATGCCGGCCTTGATAACAAGGAAAGAAGCCGCCCATATTTTGACGAAATTTATGAACAATACTGGCAGGAACTCTATGAGGTAGCCTTTCGCCGGCTGGCAACGCCACAGGACGCAGAAGATATTTTACAGGACGTTTTTTTGTCACTCCTGAAAAATCCGGCTGTACTCCAGAAAGACGGCTCCATCAGGGCCTGGCTTCATCGCGCTCTGAAAGGAAAGATCATCGACTGCTACAGGAGAAGTTTAGTACAGGAGGCCTTTGTGGCCAACACAGAAGTAACCGCCGTTCGCTATACCGCCCACCCGGACGATCAACTCATGAAAAAAGAACTGGAAGCATTACTGGAAACCGAAATCAGCAAGATGCCGGAGAAAATGAAGACCGTTTTCCTGCTGAGCCGGAAAAAAATGCTCTCCAACGAAGAAATTGCCACAGAACTGGCCCTTTCCGATCAAACCGTCAGAAACCAGATCAGCGCAGCCATTAAACGCATCCGGCTCGCCCTCCACCACTACAACCTGGCAGAAGATAAAAGCAGCCAGGCAATCATGATTATTACCGCTGTATTATTAAGACATCACTGATCCTGATGTTATCGCAACGTTAAGCTTGAAATACAACCGGTACATTGTGTCCCGTTGTTCGAGTATGTTTCTAAAAGCTACCGGTGAATAAACAACAACTACTGGAACTATTAGAAAAAGAAGCGCAGGGCAAATGCTCCCCGGAAGATATCCGGCTGCTGGATGCGTGGTATGCTTCCTTTGATGAAAACAATGGACAACGCCCCGCATTTAAAGATGCTGTACACCGGGAAGAGGTCCGTGCCCGCCTGCTCAACAGCATCCATCAACAGGTACCGGCAGATGTGCCCGACCTGCCACGACATACCCTGGTAAAGAAAATAAACCGCTACCGTGCCGTGTTCAGCGCCGCGGCAGCTATTCTTGTCCTGTTTATTCTTGGTATTTCTTTTTTCGGCCGTCACCAGCCAGCTACATCTGCTCCCGAAAAGTTACTTAGCACTCATACCCCCGTGGGTAAGCAACTGAAAATAACCCTCGCTGATGGTAGCGCCGTATGGCTGAATGCCAACAGTACGCTGCATTACCCGGCTCACTTTGATGGTAAAACAAGAACCGTACAACTGGAAGGAGAGGCCTTTTTCGACATTGCACAAACAGCTGCCCAACCCTTTATCGTGCATACAGAAAAAATCAGCACCGTTGTACTGGGGACATCTTTTAATATCAATGCCTGGCCCCAGCTGCCCGATATCCATATCCAGGTGGCTACCGGTAAGGTAGGCATCCTGTCCGGCGACAGCGCACTCACTACTCTGAACGCCGATCAGCAACTGACCTGGGATAAAACAAAACGCACATTTAGCACCGGCAACCGCCCGGCCGCCATAGCCAACACCTGGAAGGAAGGCATCATCAACCTGGACGGCGCCTCATTTGAGGAACTGTCACTGGTATTGTATAACAACTTTGGCTATACGCTGCAAACCAAACGAAAAGAGATCAGGCAGATTCGTTTCTCACTACAGCTGAGGACCGGAGATAAAATAAACACCATCATGCCGGCTATCTCCAGAATTACAGATACACATTATCGTATCAATGAGCAGACCATTACGATGTACTAACAAATAATAAAAAAGCGAAAGTTGCTGAAACAACTTCCGCCCTTCACCAGCAAGGTATTCAGCTCCCGGGAAGGTGTATGAATATCCCTGCATTTAAACGAGTTTATCATCATTTAAACGATTCAAAATTATGGAAAAAAACCTTACGGGGTTAAGCAAACACCTTATGAGAATTTCAACACTTCTTTTAGGAATGATCCTGGCCGGCACTGCCTGTTTACAGGCCGCTACCGGCGCTGCCCAGGAACTCAGCCACATTAAGCTGCAGATTCATTTCAAGGATAAAACGCTGGCAGCCGCCATGGCAGAGCTATCTGCTGCCAGTAAAATATCGTTTGCCTATGATAAAGCAGCACTCAGCACGAAAACCATCCGGGACGCGGATTTCAAACAAACTGCTCTCGATGAAATACTGCATAAACTCCTGGCTGCCACCGGCTACGATTATGAAGTCATCAACAATATGGTGGTCATCGGTAAGGAAAAAATAGTCATCCCTAAAACACCCGGCACCATCGCCGGTCGTATTACGGATGAAAAAAATGAACCACTCCCGGGCGCCAGCATCCGCATCCCAGAATTGAATAAAAGCATGGTCAGCGCCAACGACGGCACTTTCAGCATGACCATTGAACCCGGTACCTATACTGTTGAAATCAGTTTTATTTCCTTTACTTCCCAACGCCTGCTGAAAGTGAGCGTAGGAGAGGGCGAGAACAAAGAACTGCATATCATCATGAAGCCTTCCCTTAATGCACTGAATGAAGTGCTGGTAGTAGGTTACGGTACGCAGGCCAAAAAAGATATCACCGGTTCTATAGGATCTGTATCCGGTGATCAGCTGGAAAACAGGTCTGTAGGGAGTCTCGATCAGGCGCTGGTAGGCAAGGTAGCAGGATTAAGCGTTTCCAATAACTCCGGTGCTCCGGGTACCGGCATGATGATCCGCATACGTGGTGTAGGTACCATCAACAACAGCGATCCGCTGTATGTGGTAGATGGCAACCCTTTCGCGAATATCAACAACCTTGATCCGGAAGATATTCAGTCGGTAGAAATCCTGAAAAGTGCTTCTGCTGCTGCTATCTACGGCTCCCGCGGTGCTAACGGCGTAGTGCTGATCACCACCAAAAAGGGTAGCGCTGGTAACATGAGAACGGACATACATGCATTTACCGGCATACAAAGCGTATATAAAAAACTGGACCTCACAGATGCAGCGACCTATGCAAAGTATTACAATGCCGCGCTGGTGGCCGGTGGACAAACACCGGTTTTTCCCAACCCCGACAGCTATGGCAAAGGCACCGACTGGCAGAAAGCGATTTTCAGAAATGCACCTATCAGTAAATATGAACTGGCCTTTTCCGGAGGAAAAGATGGTTCGGTATATCGCATGAGCGGTAGCTACCTGAAACAGAAAGGAACCGTGATAGGCACCGACTACAGCAAACTGGGTGTGGCATTCAATTCTTCCCATCAGCTGAAATCCTGGTTGAAATTCGGAGAAAATTTCAACTACGCATATACTACCCGTAACAGCATCTCCGACTACGACAGTGATTCCAGGGGAATCATCAGCACTGCTGTGCAGATGGCGCCCACCGTTCCTGTAAAGAATGCAGACGGCAGTTATGGTGTATCTCCTTTTGCCAATACCTATAACCCGGTAGCCGCTGTAGAAAATATCCAGCACCTGGAAAAGCAATGGCAGCTGGCCGCTTCCGTATATGGACAGGCAGACCTGCTTACCGGATTAAATTTTAAATCACAGTTTAATGTGACGGTAGGTAATGGCCGTCAACGCTCTTACGTGCCGGTATACTTTGTCAGCAATTCCCAGAAAGAAGATGTGAGCAGCCTGGAAGAAGAGGCTTCGAATGGCACGCAGTGGGCCTGGGAAAATATGTTGAACTACAGCCGCAATTTTGGTCGTCATCATATAGATGGATTGCTGGGTGTGACCGCGCAGTATTCCTATGACACTTATATCCGTGCCTACGGACAAAACCTGCCTGCAGATGCTACGTTGTCGCCTTCCCTGCAATACCTGGGGCTGGCTTCTTCCGGTGAATCTATTGGTGGTGGCGGCGATAAATGGGGCATGTTATCTTACTTCGGCAGGGTAAACTATGCGTATAACAATACCTACCTCGCCACGATTAATGTACGCCGTGATGGTTCCTCCAAGTTTGGCGCCAACAACCGCTTTGGTACTTTCCCTTCTTTCTCGCTGGGATGGAGATTATCCAATGAGCCTTTTTTGAAAGATGTGAAATTCATCAATGACCTGAAACTCCGTGGCGGATGGGGAACCCTGGGTAATGAAGGATCACTGTCTACCAGTGCTACCGTATCCACCCTGAAAGTGAATATCCCGTATCCGCTGGGTGCCGGCAAGGGACAGCTGATTTACCTGGGCGCCACACCTTCCAGCATTGGTAATATGGACCTCAAATGGGAAACTACGAAAGAAACAGATCTCGGAGTTGATGCAACGTTGTTCAATAATCGCATTACAGCAGGAGCAGATTATTACCACCGCGTTACTTCCGGCATCCTGGTACAACTGCCTATCCTGGCCTCTGTAGGCGTACCGGAAGCACCATATGTAAATGGAGGGGATGTGTTGAACCGTGGATTTGAATTTACGCTAGGTTTTCACAGCAACCGCAAACATGATTTCGGTTACGACCTGTCTTTTAACTTCGCCATCAATCATAATGAAGTGACCAGCTTAACCAACGATGGCGCTGCCTTTTATGCCGGCGAAATCACCAGTGGGGTAGACGTGAGCAAAACGTCCGTAGGACATCCTATTGGCGCTTTTTATGGCTATCAGACCGACGGTATCTTCCAGAACCAGAAAGAGATTGATAAGGCTGCCAAACAAACCGGCGCTGCTCCCGGCGATATACGTTTTAAAGACCTGAACGGCGATCATATTATTGATGATAAGGACCAGACCTATATTGGTAATCCATGGGCTACCCATACGTATGGCTTCTCTGCATCTTTCTATTATAAAAACATAGACCTGGCCTTTACCCTTAATGGACGCGGTGGTAACCAGATT
This sequence comes from Chitinophaga sp. 01L420, assembly GCF_056399985.1. Taxonomy (NCBI): domain Bacteria; kingdom Pseudomonadati; phylum Bacteroidota; class Chitinophagia; order Chitinophagales; family Chitinophagaceae; genus Chitinophaga; species Chitinophaga sp. 01L420. Next base: position 26,129 of record NZ_JBFTSK010000045.1, on the reverse strand, counting down.
TATACTGCCTGGAAAAACAATACCAATGGCTCCGGTATCTCCAATTATTTTGCGCCGGATAAAACACAAACGTGGACGGGAGAAGGTACTTCCAATAAAGAGCCGCGTGTAAACGTACTCGATCCTAACAATAACATGCGCCCTTCTGATCGCTGGATAGAGAATGGCAGTTTCCTGCGGTTGAATAATCTGCAGATAGGTTATTCATTGCCGAAAACGCTGTTGCACAAATGGGGCTTTAGCAAAGTGAGGGTATATGTAGCCGGTGAAAACCTGCTCACCATCACAAAGTATGACGGCTTTGATCCGGAGGTAGGGATGCGCGATGGTAATGGTGGCGATCCGCTGGACGTAGGTATAGACCGCGCTTATTATCCACGCCCCCGCACGGTTTCCGCCGGAGTGAATGTAAGTTTTTAATTTTTTAAGCAGTTAATTTCGAAAGATATGAAACGCATTATCGTTACACTATTGATACTGATGGCAGGTACTTTCTCCGCCTGCAATAAATTGTTGGAAATAGAGCCGCAAGGCAAGCAAACTACGGCGACTTTTTTTACTACCCCGGCTACTGCCAAACAAGGACTGATAGCCGCGTACAAAGCCCTGCAATCCAACTACCGTACTAATTACCCGGGTTATGTGAGATGGGTTTTTGGTGATGTTTGTTCTGATGATACGCGCGCCAACGGCGGCGATAATCCGGATATGATACAGGTAGAATATTTTGTGGCCAATGCTACCAACCCGTTTTTTGATAATGCATGGTCTACTTTATACCAGGGTATTCACGCTGCTAACCTGGTCATAGAAAAAGTGCCTGCCGTAAAAGGTTTGGACCAGGCTACCAGAGATATTTATTCGGGAGAAGGGAAATTTCTGCGGGCTTACTATTACTTCAATCTGGTACAGATTTTTGGCGGTGTGCCACTGGTGTTACAGGAAACGTTGCCGGACTATAATATTCCACGTAATTCCAAACAAGCTATTTATGATCAGATCGTGAAAGACTTGCTGGAAGCCGAGCCTGTACTGCCCGAAAAAAGTACGCAGGCAAAAACCGACTATGGCCGTGCTACCAAAGGCGCTGCCCAGGCGTTGCTGGCAAGGGTGTATATGATGCAGGGCAAATTTGTGGAAACAGAATCCTGGACAAAGAAAATTATCGATGCACATCAGTATAGCCTGGATCCGGTATACTATCATAATTTCACCATCGATGGAGAATATGGTGCAGAAGCTATTTTTGAAATCAATTTCCAGTACGATGCGCGCTTCTATGATGAAAACGGTTCCGGTGATGGCGATGGCAGAACCCGCGGCCCTTTATCTTATGGTTGGGGATATGACGATCCTACCCAGGACCTCGTAGAAGCCTTTGAACCAAACGATCCACGCAAAAAAGCCACCGTATATAAAAACGGCGACATCCTTCCCGATGGTACTATTGGTGCAGTAGGTACCAGCGCTACCGGTTACCTGTGTACGAAATACCTGATCCTTAAAAATGAAATGTCTGATCAGCCTAAAAGTTCGGCTAAAGACCAGATCGTATTCCGCCTCGGGCATATCCTGTTGTGGTATGCAGAAGCTGCTAACGAGAACGGACATACGACGGAAGCCCTGAAGGCACTGAACAGCGTACGGGAAAGAGCGCGGGAAGGCAATGCGCAGATCCTGGCAGATATTACGACCACCGATAAAGTTAAATTAAGACAAGCTATCTGGCAGGAAGAACGTGTGGAGTATGCGACCGAAGTATTCCGTTTCTTTGACCTGGTGCGCACCAACAGAGCAGCCAAAGTACTGAACGCCTATGCTAAAAAATATAACGATCAGAAAGGTGCGGAATTCAAAGAAGGCATACATGAACTGTTTCCTATTCCACAATCGCAGATTAATCTGAGTCATGGCGTGCTTCAACAAAACCCAGGATTTTGATGATGGAAACAGTTATCTTATCTCACCAAAATAAAAAAATATGAAGAAATATATTCTCCTGGTAGTTTGTGCGGCTGCGGTGTATCAGCCGTTGCACGCGCAAACAAGGTCTGCATCTCCTAAAAAAATAAAAAATATTATTTTCATGATAGGGGATGGGATGGGCACCACCCAGATCTACGCCGGATTAACCGCCAACAAAGGTTGGCTGAACCTGGAAAGATTTAAGTGTATTGGTTTTTCCCGGACTAACTCTGCCAATGATTATATTACAGAATCTGCCGCCGGCGCCACAGCTTTTTCCATTGGTGAAAAAACCTATAACGGTGCAATTGGTGTAGACACTGCCCGCAGGGCCAAACCAACGATCACAGAAATTGCACACCAGCACGGACTGGCTACCGGGATTGTAGTCACCACAGATATTACGGATGCTACCCCAGCTACTTTTGCTACCCATGAACCATCACGTGAAATGTCGGCAGAAATTGCAGCGGACTATGTAAAGTCGGATGTAGATGTATTGATCGGCGCTGGCAGGGAACATTTTGATCAACGCAAAGATGGACGCAATCTGTTGGAAGAATTCGGTAAAAAAGGCTACCAGGTGAAATACACCACAGAAGACATTACCACCGTAAAAAAGGGTAAGCTTGTAGGATTAGTAACGGAAAAACGAGTGGCGCAAAGAGGCGACCAGCTGATGCAAACTACCAAAACTGCGATCGATCTGCTACAACAAAACAACAAAGGTTTTTTCCTGGTGGTGGAAGGTTCCAAAATTGATGATGGCGGCCACGCAAATGATTTGCAATATGTTACTGAAGAGATGATAGACTTTGATCGTGCCATTGGCGCCGTACTGGATTTTGCGGAGAAAGATGGGGAAACGCTGGTGGTAGTAACCGCGGATCATGAAACCGGCGGTCTTACTATTTCAGAGGGAGATTTACAGACCGGAAAGATCAGTGGCAAGTTTTCAACAGATGATCATACTGGTGTGATGGTACCTGTATTTGCCTATGGCCCTGGTGCCGAGGCTTTTATGGGGATTTATCATAACAATACCATCTTCGCCAAATTCATGCAGGCATTGCATTTTGTGAAGAAGTAATACGTAAATGACTATACGAAGAGAGGGTGCCTTCTTGTTTTTTGCAAACAAAGGAGACACCCTTTTTCTTATAATGAAAATCTGGTTTATCAGATCGCCTCAATGGAGAACCGTTTGGTTTTCTCCTTTCTATTGTATTCCGATACGAGCACATGTCCTTCTTTGGCAGGGAAAATAAATGTTTCAATATTGCCATCTTTACGGGAAATGGTGCGTAGTACTTTCTTCTGGTCTACGTTATAGAAGGTGATATTTTTAGGATCTGTAATGATCAGGTAAGTAGATTTCGCATCAGATGAAGTAACGGTATAGTACGATTTATTATCGGACAGCAGTGGGTAATAGTTGCAGGGCATACCACGACTGGCCTTTACCGGAATCGTGTTGTCCAGCGACAAAGTACCATCTGGTGTTTGTTTGAGCAGTATGGCATCGCGGATGGTGAATTTCCTGGTTCCATAAAAGCCCACCATCATAGGTGAAACAATGATCAGCGGCAGGGTAGCCACCTCGGCAGCAACCAGACCTACGTTCATGGACCGTTTTAAGGCAGAACCAGTGAAATATGTGTTGCCGGCATAGTCTTTAAAAGAAGGTCCGGGCATGAGGAAGGACTTATTTGCATTCAGTCTGCCTTTTGAATTGGCGATAGGGTTCTGCAGATCGCGCCAGTAATTGTATACCGGTTTAATGCTGTCTTTTCTGCGGCCGTCGATATTCACGGTAAACACGCCCAGGTAATTTCCTTTGGCAATTGATTTGAGTGTTGGAAAGGGCCCGTTCCTGCGGGGATTGATGATTTTACCGGAAACGAAAGGTTTACCGGTTGCAGGATCATTCATAAATGACTGTACATGCAAAGGATTACCCTTTTTATCTTTCAGGTAATATTTTGGAATAGAAGTACTGTCCTGAAGACCATAACCAAAGACGTAGAATCCACCACCCTGGTTTTTATCTTTTTTCTTTAACAGGAAATATACATCCTGACCGGAAACAAGCATATTGTAGTCTCCTTCTTCTCCACCGATTTTCTTCTGCCAGATCTGTTTACCGGTGATATCATAGATGTAAAGGAATTTTCCGCGGTTATCGCCAAAAAAGCAGGCAAAGCCCCTTCCACTGACATTGCTTACGCGTAACGGTTCTTTCAAGCCACCATTGCCAATATCCAGCTGCCCTTTTCTGTATTCGTCAGCGAGATCCACACCGACTTTGATGGTATTGGTTTTTAATACTTTACCGGTAAGGTCAATAAACTGGGTAAATACCGCCATGTAGCCCTGGGAAACAGCTTCCTTTATGGCCTTCCTTTTCTTGATGGCATGTCCCAACAGGTTACTTTTCATGTAAGACAAGCAAAGTACCTCCTGTTCAAAGGCTACAGAACGAAGATCCAGTTTCAATTCCCTGAAATTAACCACGCCGATGTCGTTCAGGTTTTCATCCATGATATTGATCTTGTAGTTAAAGGAATCTTTGTTGGCGCGTTCCAGTTCCGTAAAAACGAGATAGCCAACCAGGGTTCCATCCTGGCTGATGGTTTTCATGCTGGAAGAAATTTCTTCTCCCACTTCTTTGAAAATTTTAGTTTGCGCATTCGAGCCGGTTATTGTTAACAACAATAAGGTAAATGCCAGCATTACATGTTTCATGTAGGTTGTTTATGGGATAAAATGTTACAGTACTATTTTCTCGAGAACGGTGTTGCAAATTCACAATAGAGGCTTCTGGGATAGTTCGTGGTAAAAGCTTTGGCAGCCTTTTGTTTATCACTGTCTTCGCCATCGGCTAACAATGTTTGCATAAGGGATTTGAATCCCTGTTCCGGCGGTGTCATGTTGCTCCAGAATGCTGCCTGTTGGAAGGTATTATGAAATTCTTCCAGCTTTTGTCTGGGCATTTGCTCGAACATGGTTTCCAGCTCGTAATAGTTTTTGGAGATGTATTCTTTTGGCCTTACATTGATGGCATTAAAGCGGTTCAGTTTTTTATCTGCAAAATATAATCCGGACATCACATTATTAAACATAAAGTCGTACCAGGGATCTGTATTTCCTTTGTCTTTTTCCAGCAATACACGGTATAAACAAGCGGTCATATTTCCGTTGCAATAAATGCTCCAGATCATCATTTTCATGGACTTGTCTTTCAATGCTGCCGGTACTGGTGTGAAGGCGCTGTTGGCCGATTGCAGACTTTTCGTTTTGTTATATCTTTCCTGGCAATCGGGATGCGTTTTGAGTGAGTCGGCGAGGCCGACGGTGTTATTGTTGAAGCTGTAATTTTTAACGGATAAGCCTTTGGTACGTTTTACCAGCCAGCTATCTTCCACATTCAGATGGTAAGCGGCGAAATAGTCTTTTACATTTTTTTTCAATGGTTGACGGTACTGAATATCTGCACTGTCGAGCCGAAGGAAGAACGAAGCATCTATTTCAATATGACTGTTTTTAAGTAAAACAACTGCCAGGGAGTCGGCATCGCCTTCATGATAGCGTTGATGCCTGCTCCTGTCGAAGGAATAGTCTTCGTATACCTTTTTCAAGCGGGTTAAGCGCTCGAACTTCGAATCCAGCACGGCATTGAGCGATTGCTTATATTCATCGGAGGTGAGCCATTCCGCCCGTTTTTTCATACCATTTTCAGGGTGCATCATGATGTTGTGGGCCAGTTCATGGGCCAGCACAAGTGCCAGTTCCTCGCGGTTTTTTACAAATGCAAGCAGCCCTATATTTACGGCAATCATACTGCTGCCGGTGGCATATGCATTGACGGAGGTGCTGCGGTCTATCATCAGAAACGGCTTCAATGGAATCAGCTGCCGGTTAGCGCGGACAATCTGACTGATCACGCCATCAAGGTAATTATAGATGTCGTTTTCATACACATACCCATCATTTTCGATGGCATCGGTAATGAAATCGGTACGGCCATCCCAAATTTCCTTGTACTTCCGTTGTGTCTCTTTTTCTTTATACAGAGATGGACAACTCCATGCTTTTTTCAGGGAATCTTTCTGACGTTGATAATAAAAGTGTGAAAGGTCTTGATAATTATACAGTGCCTGACTTTGGGCTACAACAGTGTGACTCAGCAGTATGACTGCTGTTACGGCTAGGGATCGGTAAATTGACATATAGGTATTAATAATGACTACGGCGCAAAGGTAATAAGGAATTACCTGAAATAGAAAAGAGGGTGTCTCAAGAAATGTTGAGGCACCCTCTTTTCGTATAAGCTTTTACGTTAATCAGGCTGTTTTCTGGTATTTAGGCAGCACTAATAATTTCACGATGCTGTGTGCGGCACCGGATAACGCCAGTGCAATCAGGATCAGTATGGCTGCTTTGCCAGGTGTGTCAAAAACATCGATCACACTGGAAACAGATTTGCCGGCAAAGAGGATGGCAATCAAACAGGCCAGGCCACCAGTGATCCATAGTGTAATATGTGACCAGAGGTATTTTTGTTTCTGAAAACCGTTTTTTCCAAATGAGGTAAACAGCAGGTAAACGTGGGCGAGGAAAAATGCAACGGCTAAAATAGTGAGGGTTGTGAGCATTCTGGTTAATTTAGGTGATGATAAAATAGTCTGTTTGTCTAAAATATCAAAACCTTTCCATATATACAACAGTTTGCCGTAATATCCCCGCCGCGTTAAAATGAGGCCGTTATCAGCTCTTTGTTCATAGAAGCTCCGGCCATGGTGCCAGCTGCTACGGCTGCTGCTACGCTCCGCATAGGCGTAGTGGCATCACCGGCTGCATAGATGCCGGGTATGTTGGTGGCCTGAAAGGGATCCACTATCAGATGCCCCATTTCCGTCAGTTTGCACCCCAGGGCTTCCGGGATGGGACAATGCTGTCTGAAAGCAGGCCGGCTGTATACCGCCTGTAACGGATGTATGCTGCCATCTTTAAACAGCAGATGCTTTATCTGACCCTGTTCCTGTATTATTTCAGCAATCTCTTTATCATTAATGGCGATGTCGTGCTGTGCCAGTTTTGCCAGTTGTTCTTCCGACAATTGGGCCGCGCCGTTGGTGAATAGGGTGAGGTCGTTGGTCCAGTTGCGGATCAGCCGGGCATATTCAAAAGCCATTTCACCATTGGCGAGTATGCCGGTAGGTGTTTGCTTTACTTCATAGCCATGGCAATAAGGACAATGCAATACGGATATGCCCCAACATTCCGCAAAGCCTTTAATGGCAGGCATTTCATCTTTTACGCCAGTGGCAAATAATAATTGTTTTGCCTCAAATGTTTCTCCAACGGCAGTTGTCAGTAAAAATCCATCTGTTGTTTTTTCTGCGCTGACGGCCTGCCCGTTTTTAAAATGTACCGTTGGGTACTGTGTTACCTGTGTCTTCGCTTTACGGGCAATCTCAGCAGGTGTTTCTCCATCCTGGGTCAGGAAGTTGTGGGAATGTGGTGTTTGTTGGTTACAGGGGGCGCCGCTGTCCAGTACCAGCACCTGTTTGAGCGAACGGCCCAATGACATGGCGGCAGAAAGACCTGCGTAGCTGCCTCCGGTAATGATGATGTCGTATGATTGCATATGTCGTCTGTATATAAGTCAACTGCAAATATACTATTTTGCAACAAAGTTGCATTTATTTTTCTTTACAAAGATAAACTGAGTTTGCCATGTTACATGGTATCGCCTGCACTGGCGCGGATATGAGAGATGTGTTCCGCAATCAGGTGAAGACGATAATAATATTTTTCAAAAATATCATCGTACATGCGGTGCCTGTTTTCCAGGAAAGCGTTCAGTGCTTCGTGAATGAATTCTTCAAAAGTCTGCTGTTCACTCACCTTGATTAGACACTCAAACACGGGCTCCATACTGGTGGCAAACTTTGTCTTTACCTGTATATCCGCCATACAGGTGATCATATCCTTGTATAAATTAGGGGCCTTGGCAAAAGGAACATAATGGATAGCGGTAAACCCATCTTCGTCATACACGTATTTATTTACTTCTTCCGAAAGTAAAAACTGCACTACTTCCCGGTTATTATTATGCCTGGTAGCGAGCAACAATGGCGTATCCAGGCTTGCCAGCACAAAATTAAAATGAATATTATGTTCAATCAGTAACAGCAGCATATCTGTAATAGCTGCCAGTCGGTGATGTTTGAAGATATACGCAATGGCAAAAAGATAATCGGCGTTATCTATAATCAGCCGCGCACCTTTCTTCAATGCATATTGCACCGCCTGTGGCTTGTTGGCTCCAACAGCACAAAAAATAATAGGAATAATGCCTTCTTTCTTATAGTGTATATCTGCGCCACCTTCTTCAATCAGCAATTCTGCCGCCTCAAAAAATATTTCCTGGTTTTCAAGTAAATCGCAAAGTAGTTCGGAGCGCTCATTCCGCGTAAGGGAAGAGAGATTGTATCCAAGCCCGGTGATAATTTCATCTGGCTCCTGGCTGATTCTCACTTTGCGCTTCAGGTCGTACAGCGAAATTTTTTGCATATGGTTTTCATAGTGTATAATAGCTGGTGGGAGAGAACCTGTTCATAGGATGAAAATAAGAGAAAAGTAATAGTTGATAGCCAGTTAGTTAAAATCAAAATCAGCTATTGGACATTCATTATCCTTCTCCGAAATCAGTTGGTGCAATAATGGTTTGTGTTCAAAGGTAATAATTTTTAATATATTAGGTCCGCCATTCTCAGGAGAGGAGCGTTATATGTGAAGTGCGTAGGCAATTGGAATCACCTTTTTTATCATGTTGCAAGAAAATCCCACACTGCGCAAGCTCTGCAGCACTTTTCTATTACTTTGATCCCAGAGTTGAACGAAATATATTCAGCCCCCCTATAACGGATACACCCCACGTAGCATCAATTAACCCGGATCAATTAATCCCTCATTACCATGAAGAATTTTTTACTGTTAGCTTTGCTGCTGATTACGGCTAAGTATTGTTATCCTCAAAATTGCAGTAACCCATTGCGCATCGTTGTGCTGGGCTCTTCCACCGCCTGGGGCAATGGGGTACCCAGCCGTGACAGTGCCTGGACGTTCCGATTTGCCCGTTATCTGAAAGCAAATCATCACCCCGCCGATACGGTGATCAACCTGGCAGTGGGCGGCTTTACCACACAAAATATACAGGCCACCGGTACACCGTCTTACACCGTATTGGGTACGACTTTTACGGTAGATGTAAATAAAAATATTACCCGTGCCATTGCGCTCCTGCCCGATGCCATTATTATCAACATCTCCAATGATGATGAAGGACGCGGCTTTCCTTTATCAGTACAGGTAGCTAATTTCCTGGCACTGAAGCAAGTGGCTGCCCAGGCCAATATTCCACTATGGGTTGCTACCACCCAACCACGCGATAACCTGGGCACTGCCGGTGCCGGTCACCTGCTGCAAATGAAAGATAGCATCTCCTTCTATTTCGGCGATAAGGCTATCGACTTCTGGACAGGTCTGGTTTCCGGGACTAATCAGATAGCGGCTGCATACAGCGTTGGTGATGGTTTCCATTTCAACTCTGCCGGTCAACAAATACTATTCGACAGGGTAGTGGCCAAACAAATCCCGCAAGTACTTTGTACACCGCTTTCTACCGCTGCATTTCAACTGACTTCATTTGCCGTGAATCAATGGAAAGATTCACTGCAACTGAAATGGACCACTGCCAGGGAAGTGAAAAGCAAATATTTCGTAGTAGAACGAAGCACCGATTCCCTAAACTGGAGCCTGTTAAGCCAGTTCGCAGCTGCAGGGAACAGTACTACAAACAGGACCTATACCCTTACGGATATAACGTTTCCCAAACTGCCCACCTACTACCGGTTGAATATGGTGGATTCAGCAGATGGTCACACCTACAGCGCAGCCCTGAAAGGGACGCCTGATACGCTGTACTACACTCCGTTCCGGCTGTCGGCTTTTACGCTGAATAGTTTGCCCGGTAAAATAAAACTGGACTGGACCACGTTGCCGGAAAGTAATACACTAACGTTTACGGTAGAACGTAGTATAGACTCGCTCACCTGGACGGCTACCGGAAATGTAGCAGCAGCAGGTAATACCACTACGCCAAGGAATTATACCTATACAGATAATACAGCAACCCCTAACCAGCTTTATTTCTACCGGCTCAATATGGAAGCTACAGGGAGCAGGCATTCTTATAGCACAGTTGTAAAAGGGCAGGTCGCAAATATTCCTGCCAACTGCAGTAACCCGTTGCGGATCGTCGTGTTGGGCTCTTCCACCGCCTGGGGTAATGCACTTCCCAGCCGCGACAGCGCCTGGGCGTTTCGTTTCGCGAGGTACCTGAAAGCCAATCATAACCCCGCCGACACGGTCATCAATCTAGCGGTGGGTGGCTATACCACACAAAATATACAGGCCACCGGCACGCCGCCTTACACCGTGCTGGGTTCCACTTTTTCAGTAGATGTAAATAAAAATATCACCCGCGCTATTGGGTTGTTGCCCGATGCCATCATTATTAATATCTCCAATGATGATGAAGGACGCGGATTTCCTTTATCTGCGCAGTTGGCTAATTTCCTCGCACTCAGGCAGGTGGCGGCCCAGGCCAATATTCCATTATGGGTAGCTACCACCCAGCCACGGGATAACCTGGGTACAGCCGGCGCCGGTCACCTGAAGCAAATGAAAGACAGCATCACGTTCTATTTCGGCGATAAGGCCATCGACTTCTGGACTGGCCTTACTTCTGCCACCAATCAGATAGCCGCCGCATATAGTGCCGGCGATGGCTTCCATTTCAATTCCGCCGGTCAACAGATTATCTTCGACAGAGTAGTGGCCAAACAAATCCCGCAAGTGCTTTGTACGCCGTCTTCTACCGCTGCATTTCAACTGACTTCATTTGCCGTGAACCAATGGAAAGATTCACTGCAGCTGAAATGGACCACAGCTAGGGAAGTAAAAAGCAAATATTTCGCGGTAGAACAAAGCACCGATTCCCTGAACTGGAGCCTCCTGATTCAGGTAGCAGCTGCAGGAAACAGTACTGCTAACAGGACGTATTCACTTATGGATGCGACTTATCCCAAACTGCTAAAGTATTACCGGCTGAACATGGTGGATTCTTCGGATGCGCACACTTATAGTGCAGTTGTGAAAGGCATTCCTGACACGCTCTACTACACGCCATTTCACCTGTCAGCTTTTGCGCTGACCAGTTTACCCGGTAAAATAAAGCTGGACTGGAGTACGCAGCTGGAAAGTAATACGCTAACGTTTACGGTAGAACGCAGTACAGACTCTCTTACCTGGACTGCTGTCGGAAATGTGGGAGCTGCAGGTAATTCTGCTACACCGCAGCATTATGTATATAACGACAATACCGTAACGGTTAATCAGCTTTATTTTTACAGGTTGAACATGACGGCTACCGGCAACAGACACTTCTATAGTACAGTGGTAAAAGGCAAAGCAGATAACATTGCTCCTAACTGTGGTAACCCACTGCGTATTGTAGTATTGGGATCCTCTACTGCATATGGTGATGGTTTGCCTACCCGCGACAGCGCCTGGACATTCCGTTTTGCACGTTATCTGAAAGCCAGTCACAATGCCGCAGATACGGTGATTAACCTCGCTATTGGAGGGTACACTACCCAACACATTATGCCGGATGGTACACCACCTTATACTTCATTAGGTAATACTTTTTATGTAGATGTGCAGCATAATATTACCAGGGCCCTTGCCCTGAATCCGGATGCCATCATCATCAATATGCCAACCAATGATGAAGCGCGTGGCTTTCCGCTGGTGAAACAAACAGCCAACTACCTGGCATTGAAACAGCTGGCCGCACAGGCCAATGTTCCGCTGTGGGTAACTACCACACAGCCCCGCGGTAACCTGGGATATGATGCGGCCATCCGGTTGCGGCAAATGAGAGACACAATTATCGCTTACTTCGGGAATAAATCCATTGATTTTTATAATGGACTCGCTACCAGTATCGGATTTATTGTTCCTGCTTACAACAGCGGAGATGATGTGCATTTCAATTCGCTGGGTCAGAGTATATTGTTCGATAGAGTGGTGGCGGCAGACATCYCGGATTCCCTTTGTATGCCTGCTGCTGCCCGGGATAGTTATATGATCACGACTCCGAAAATAAGTAAGCCGGAAGAAGTGGTTGTTACCGGTATCAGGCTGTATCCTAACCCTGCCGGCGACTATGTACTTTTACAGGGCATAGGAGGAAAAGTATATAAAGTGGAGATGTATACTACGCAAGGTGCGTTGGTATACTTGCAGGATAAGGCAACGGGTAATCGCCTGGATATAAGCCGGCTGAGACCGGGCATTTATTTCGTAATCGTCAATAGTACACAACGTTTTAAGCTGGTGAAATTGTAAAAAAAAAGCGTTCTGGTTGTTCAATACAGCCGGAACGTTTTTTATTGTGTATGTAACACCCTGGTATATCGGGCACCAGCACTATTTATTTTCCTGGTGCTTCCACAGTTCCTGGAACGGCTCACTGTTATTACGCAGGTAATGAAACGTTCCTTCTGCTACCACTCTTCCCCGGTTCAGCACATAGATGTAGTCGAACTGTGGGAGCAGGTGTAGCCGGTGCATGGCCGATATCACCGCTTTATCAGCAAATGCCTCGAACATCTTATCGTAGATCATGGCCTCCGTTTTCGGATCTACGCTGCTGGTGGGTTCATCGAGCAGGATTACTTCACTGTCGCGCGCAGCGAGAATGCCACGTGCCAGTGCCAGTCGTTGTTTCTGTCCGCCGGAGAGGTTTACGCCTTTCTCACGTATGTCTGAAGCAAGGCCCTGCGGCAGCATGTCCACTACCTCTGAAAAATGAGCGCTTTCACATACCGACAGTACTTCTTCCTGCGAAAATGGTAGGCCCAGTGTGACATTATACTCAATGGTATTCTCAAATATTTCCGGCTCCTGTGGAAACAGTGTAACACTTTCATTCAGGGTGGCTAACGGCAACGGACCTCCGTCTACCTGTAACACCGTGCTTTGCTCTGGTTCGTACAGTCCACGTAAGATGGCCAGCAGCGTACTTTTTCCACTGCCGCTTTCTCCGATCAGTGCTACCTTTTTTCCTTTTTCTATTAAGATATGGAGTTCATGTAAACTCTGGGGCGCATGCGCATCGTCATATGCTGCCAGGTGTGAAAAATTAAGGTCACTGATGGTGATCTTCTGCCAGTTGGCTGGTAATTCGGGTGCAGCATCCGGGCGATGGTGCAACGTATAGGCGTCGCTGATATTAGTGGCGGTTTCTACTGCCGTATTGAATTGTACTACGTCGGTATACTGCCAAGCCGCATCCTGGAATACGCTGGTGAACTGGTTTACATAGCCCAGCAGCATCACCAGTCCCGCTACCTGGAATACTTCACCGGGTACCCAGTGTTGAAAAATATAACCGATGGCAATAACGCAATAAATCAGTGCAATCACCATTTCGGCCACAAACCATTTCCATTCGTTGATCAGTGTATTTTTCCTGAAAGGTGGCCAGATGCGCTGCACTTTTGCCAGCAACCCATTTTCCATGCTCTTTTCCAGCCGCAGGGTAATAACAGTCATGATATTGGAAAGACTGTCGAACAACGTAGCTGATACCACATGTTCCCGCTCATTCATCTCATTCAGCGTTTTGATGAAGGGGCGGTCAAACCGCAGCAGTAGCCACATGCACAATACCCCCATCACGATGCCTATGCTGCCATACAAAGGAGAGAAGTATAACATGGCGATCATAGAAAAAAACAGTTTACATACGGCATGCAGGTACATAAATCCGCGCTCGAAAAACTCTTTCAGGGATTCGTACGCTTTACGTATACGGTTAATGACCGAACCACTGTGGTTATCCTGGTGCCATTTTACGGGAAGGTGAAGTGCCTGGTGGTACCGCTCCCTCAGGAAATTGCGGCTCAGGTTAAAGGCCAGTTGTCGTTCCATAATCCTGGCAGGGCCATGGAGGCACCATTCCACGAGCTTTAAGGCAAAATAGGCGCCCGCATACAGAAAGGCATATCGTGGCAGTTGGGTGGAGTCCTGCTGTATTTTGCCAATAAACCAGCCAAATAACACGGGGTTTAGCGAAAAGGTGATGTTGGCCAGGAAAAATAATACATAGACCAGCAGGTACTTTTTACGTTCGTGCCGGGCATACTTCCAGGCTGTTTTCAGTAGAGAAATATAAGGGTTGGGCATGGCTCCGGTTTAATCATCTGCCCTAAAATTAAACTATTTAGCAGGAAAGTGCCAGCCGGCAGGTAAACAAAAATAGCAACCCGCTGTTATGGTACGATATTCGCATATCCTCAATTGTAAAATCTTACCATATGAAAAGGTTCTTTGTTTTAAAAACTTTCATGCTCCTGACGTTGGCTGTTATGACCACCACCGGTCTTTTTGCCCAGGACACAAAAGCACAGAAAAAAGCAGAAAAGGTAGCACAGATTAAATCACTGATCGATTCTCAGAATTATGTATTTGTGGCGCAGAATGCCTTCCCTATGAATGGCCGCATGCGCAGCATCACGCCAGATTATAACGTCACCGTGTCCACTGATTCTATTGTGAGTTATCTGCCGTTTTTTGGCCGCGCTTATACTGCCGATTATGGCTTCACAAAATCACCGCTGGACTTTAAAACCAAGTCCTTCGATTATTCCGCCAAGCCAGGTAAAAAAGATGGATGGTCTATTACCGTGAAGCCAAAAGACAATAAATCCGTGCAGTCTATGAACTTAACCGTTTCAAGCGAAGGCTATGCTTCCTTGCAGGTGACCAGCAATGACCGGTCCGCGATGAGTTTTAACGGTTATATAACAGAAAGAAAAGTTAAGAAAAGTAAATAGCGGATTTCCCGTTTAAAAAAGAAGAGCGAAGCCGGGAGGCTTCGCTCTTCTTATATCAGATAGTTTTTACCATTTCATAATTCGTTAACGCTACTTCTCCTAATTGCACCTGCTGCGTGGCGATCACCTTAAATCCCTGCTTTTCGAAGAACGGTCTGGCAGTAATACTCACATAAGCCGTCAGTGTTGATAATCCCAGTTCCGCTGCCTTTGTATAGATCTGCTGAATTAATAACCTGGCAATACCCTGTCCCTGGTAATCTTTGTGCACATACATCATGTCCAGCTCTCCATCATTTTCCAGGGAAGAAAAGCCTGTAATTACATTATCTGCGGTAACTGCTACATAAAAGTATTGTTCCTGTATTTTATTTTCGAGAGAAGTAATTCTTTCCCCGGTAGAAGCCCATGCACTTATTTGTTCCGGGTTATAATGCCGGCTGTTAATATGCGTGATAGTGCCCTGGTACAGGTTTTTAAGGGAGGGTATATCTTGCAGGGTGGCCAGACGTATTTGCATATTGATTTTTTAATGCAAGGATAACGTTATTTTAGTGATGCAATAAATTTTTATCGTGATGGCTAACCATGCAAATATTACCACCTTATTCCTCGATATCGGTGGCGTACTACTCACCAATGGCTGGGACAGGGCTGCCCGCAAGCTGGCTGTTCAAACTTATGGTTTGGATGCGCTCGAGATGGAAGAACGACATCACCTTACCTTCGATACGTATGAGGAAGGTAAACTTACCCTGGATGAATACCTGAGCAGGGTGGTGTTTTATGAAGACCGCTCTTTTACACGTCAGCAGTTCCGTGAATTTATGTTTGCTCAGTCGGCCCCATATCCGGAGATGCTGGAGATGGTGACACAGCTGAAGGCAAAGTATAAACTGAAGATTGCTATCGTTAATAATGAAGGGCGGGAGCTGAATGAACACCGGATCCGGCACTTTAATATCAGCAGTTTTGTAGACTTCTACATTTCTTCCTGCTTTGTACACTTCCGTAAACCGGATGCCGATATCTATAAAATCGCATTGGATATTGCACAGGTGAAACCGGGTGAAGTGGTGTACCTCGAAGACCGGTCCATGTTTGTAGATGTGGCAAATGGATTGGGCATAAATGGTATTTGTCATACTGATTATGAAAGCACGCGCAGGAAGCTGGAAGCTTTTGGGCTAACATTGTAACAGGGGAGACGGGTACTACGCGGGAGCAGAGACTATGGGTGTATGTACCATTTATTATTGCCGGAGAATGGCTTTATTTATAAGAGCAGTAGCGAAATGTAAATGAATAGTAAAGGGTTCATGTACATTTCGCTACATCTTTTTAAAATATATTAAAATCTATAGAAAATAAAAACATAGTCAATTTGTACCCTTTTTTTGCCGTTGGTGTAATTTTTTAACCCCTGATACCTACTTTGTTACAATTAATTTCTATTTTGTTGGCATGATTCAAATTTAGCACAGTTCCACGTTTTAGCGGTAGTTGATAATTTAATTTTCATTAACATTTGGGGTTACCTGTATAAAAGAAGTGATGCACCGGCTGAAAGGCTAAATGCATTTAGCAATCAATGTAAACTTTTAAAAAAAATCCAGATCTATGCTTAGATGGAACAAGTTCCGTCCAAAGTTAAAACAGTTAGGTGTGTACGACCGGAGAACTTTGGTATTGATTTTAAGTATTGGCAGTTGTCAACAAATGATGGCACAAAACAAATTGCCATTAACAGATTTATCTGCATTTCAGCAGCCCGCCAGCAACTGGCGTATAGCCGGTGGCGTTAAAGCAGACCTGCAGCAGAACAACCTGCTGGAAACCAGTGCCGGTACAGGCATCCTGGTAAATCAGCCAGATAAAAAAAATCAGGTAGATCTTTACAGCACGTTACAACATGGTGACCTGGACCTGGAACTCGACTTCCTGATGGCCAAAGGTTCCAATTCCGGTATCTATTTACAGGGAAGATATGAGATCCAGTTGCTCGACAGCTGGGGCACCACTACACCACGCGCATCGGATAATGGTGGCATCTACGAACGTTGGAATGACAGCAAGCCGGAAGGGCAGCAAGGCTATGATGGTCATGCGCCACGCCAGAATGCAAGTCGTGCACCCGGTTTATGGCAGCACATGAAAATTGCTTTCCAGGCTCCCCGCTTTGATGCAGCCGGTAATAAAATTGCCGATGCTGTGATCCTGAAGCTGGAACTGAATGGTGTAACCATCCAGGAAAATGTAGTACTGTCTGGCCCTACACGTGGCGCTATGCAAAATAATGAAGTAGCCTCCGGCCCACTCCGCATACAGGGAGATCACGGCCTCGTAGCATTCAGAAATATTGTGATCAACAACTACAGCACTCCGAAACCAACACTGCAGGACGTGAAGTACAGCGTATACAAAGGCCGGTTCGATAAACAACCAGACTTTGCTACGCTGAAACCCGTTGCTACCGGCACCGCCGCGCAACTGACTTCCAATGTGACGGGCTTACCGGATAATGAATTCCTGGTACGTTATATCGCCACATTATCCGTAAAAACGGCGGGCAAATATGGCTTTAACCTCCACACCTCCGGTGGTCCGGGGTTATTGAAGGTAAATAACCAGGCAGTAATCAATCCACGTGGATGGGATGGTAATGGTACTATTGACCTGCAGCCAGGAGACTATCCGGTGGAAGTGTTATATGCTAAAAATACTGACTGGGCAAAGGCTTCACTGACCTTGTCCGTAAAAGAAGCGGGTATCCGCGAATTTGTGATCAGCGATACCAACGTACCGGTAGATGATCCTACAGATCCTATCCTGGTAACAGCTAATGAAAACACCGTATTGCGCAGCTTTATGGATGTTCGTGGTGGTAAACGCGTGGTACATGCAGTATCAGTAGGTAGTCCTGCTAAAGTGCATTACACCTACGATATGGACAATGGTGCACCTTTCCAGGTATGGCGCGGCGAATTCCTTAACACCACCCCGATGTGGCATGACCGTGGCGATGGATCTTCCCGTCCTATGGGCATGGTACAGGTGCTGACCAATCAGCCTTCACTGGCCATAGAGAAACTGGCTAGTAAAGAAGCTGCCTGGAGTTCAGATACTACCGGCACAGGCTTCCGCCCAACCGGTTACGCACTCGATGAAAACGGCAAGCCGACTTTCCATTATAATGTATATGGTACCGCTGTAACAGACGATATCAGCGTGCTGCCGGAAAATCAGGGTATTCACCGTACCGTTACAGTACAACAACCTGCGGCTGACCTGTATCTGCGTATAGCCGTTGGAGATAGTATAGAACAGGTATCTCCGGGTTTATATGTGATCGGTGATAAATCTTATTATGTGAAGATGGACGATGCCAAGGCAAATCCCATCATCCGCAACCAGAACGGCCGCGCAGAACTGATAGTGCCGGTACAGGCTAAAACAGGTTATGCGGTTATCTTCTAAGCAGCAATACTAATGACTATTATGAAACTGAATTATAAAAGAATTACAGCAGGAATAGCCGCAGGTATGTTCCTGATGACGACTGCTATCACCTCTGTAAAAGCACAGGAATCTCCTAAGGAAGAGGACTTTTTCCGCATTGCGCGTATCAGTTCACCAGAAGGGACCCTGCTGGAAGTAGGTGGCTTATGCACCCTGCCTAATGGCGACCTTGGCGTAGCTACCCGCCGTGGCGATATTTTTATTGTAGAGAATCCAACCAGCAACAAACCATACTTCAGAAAAGTAGCTTCCGGGCTGCATGAAGTACTGGGACTGGCTTACAAGAACGGTTCCCTCTACTGCGCACAACGCGGTGAACTGACTAAAATGACCGATACCAATATGGACGGTAAAATGGACCTGTTCGAAACCGTATACTCCTGGCCTTTATCCGGTCACTATCATGAATACAGCTTTGGTCCCGTACTGGGCCCGGATGGCTCTTTCTTTGTATCCGGCAACGTAGCCTTCGGTGACGAAGAGTGGTGGCGTGGTGAAAGCCGCGTTCCCTGGAGAGGCTGGATGATGCACATTACCGAAGATGGTAAAATGGAACCATGGGCAACCGGTTTCCGTTCTCCCTGCGGTTTAGGTACCATCGATGGTGAACTGTTTTACACAGAAAATCAGGGCGACTGGATGGGTTCCGGTGGACTCACCCATGTAAAGAAAGGTAGCTTTGTAGGCCACCCTGCCGGTTTACGCTGGACAGGTATGCCTAACTCTCCTGTTAAGTTGACTACAGAAGAACTGTACAGTAAAGTGGATCCCCGTTATCGCAAAGATGCCAATGGCAATGCGATCAAACCGGAAAACGTAGAAAATGAAAAGTTTGTGACGCTGTTTGATATGAAGAAATATTTTCCTGAAGTACAGCTGCCGGCAGTATGGCTGCCACACGGTGTTTTAGGAATCTCCAACTCACAGCTTACCACCATTCCGGATGGCGCTTTTGGTCCTTTTGCCAAGCAAGTGCTGATCGGTGACCAGGGACAAAGCAAAATCATGCGCGTGTACCTGGAAAAAGTAAAAGGAGAATACCAGGGTGCTGCCTGGGATTTCAGAAGTGGCTTTCAGTCCGGCGTATTGCGCCTGGCCTGGGGTAAAGATGGTTCCCTCTTTGTAGGTGAAACCAACCGTGGATGGGGTTCTGCCGGTGATGCCAATCAGGGTCTTCAACGCCTTGTATGGAACAACCGTGTTCCTTTTGAAATGAGAACCGTTAGTGCTATGCCTGATGGTTTTGAAATCACTTTCACGCAACCTGTAGACAAGAAATATGCAGAAGATATCGCTTCCTATAATGTAGAAAGCTTTATCTATAAATATCACCCCGTATATGGCAGCCCTACTGTTAACTCAGAAAAGCTGACCATCAAAGGTGTACAGGTATCTCCTGATGGCATGAAGGTACGTCTGGTGATCGATGGGCTGCGTCAGTACTACATTCACAAACTGAGTCTGAATGGTATCCGTACCACCGAAAAATCATACTCACTGGTACACCCGGATGTATACTATACGCTGAATAATATTCCTGACGGAGATAAGCTGCCGGTATCTGCATTGAGCACCAAAAACTCTGCTAACAAACCCGCTACCACTGCTACGAAAGTGGCTGATGCAAAAGCTGCATCTACCGCTGCTACACCAGCAGCAGCTAAGCCATTGACTTACGAACAGGTAAAACCATTGCTGAATAAATATACCTGCTCTTCCTGTCATAATCCTGACAAGAAACAAGTAGGTCCTGGTTTTAAAGAAGTAGCCAAAAGGAATTATTCAGTGGCGAAAATATTGGCACTGATCAAAAATCCTAAGCCGGAAAACTGGCCTGGATATGCTACACCAATGCCTCCTTTCCCGCAGGTGCCACAGGCCGATGCGGTGAAAATTGCCACCTGGATCAACTCGTTGAAGTAAGCTGTTAGCTGTTAGCTTTTAGCTTTTAGCAAAATGCCACGGAGATGAACATATATACTATGTTCTCCGTGGCATTTTGCTAAAAGCTAAAAGCTAATGGCTAACAGCTAATTCATTATCTCTTCAATTTCTTCCGCTTCGATCGGAATAGTTGCCATCAGATCTTCATACCCCTCTGCGGTAACGAGCAGATTGTTTTCTATTCTTACACCAATTCCTTCTTCCGCATTATAAATACCAGGTTCGTTGGTAATCACGGCGCCTATTGGCATTGGCTCATGAAAATAGCCGGCATCATGTACATCCAGACCTATAAAGTGTGAAACGTTATGGTAGCTGTATTTCTGCAGATAGAAAGCGGCCCCGTTTTTCCGGATGTCAGCCGGAGTGCATAAACCCAATTGACACAGCGCTTCCAGGATCAGCTCATTGGAAGCCTGCCACAAGTCTATCAACGGTATTCCGGCGCGCACATGCTGCCGCAGTTGTTGGTGTACCTGTAATACTGCATCATAATAGGCGCGTTGCCGGGGTGTATAGCGGCCATTGACAGGGATGGTGCGGGTAAGGTCTGCATTGTAAAGATCCTGACTGGCAGCGGCATCTATCAATACCAGGTCGCCGTCTTTACCGGCTTTTTCATTTGCACGGTAGTGTAATATGCAGGTATCTGCCCCAAAAGCTACTACAGGTTTATAATCCGCCCAGGTAGTATGTTGCTGCATGTATTCATGAATCAGTTCCCCTGCAATCTGGTAGCCGGTTTTACCTGGCTTTACAAATTTCAGCAATCGCCGGAAACCTGCTTCCGTGACATTGCATGCCTTGCGCAGTAATACAATTTCTTCCGGTGTTTTGGCCATGCGTTGTTTTGCCAGCAAGGGATACAGCCGGTCATATTCATGCAGGGGATATAAATTTTTACAGGTTAGCAGTAGCCTGTCTTCCCGGGTCTGTGTTTCATTTTCTGAACGGGCGTGTTCATTGGAATGAAGTAATATGCGGCGACAAAGTGGTATTACTTTCTTCATCACAGTCCAGAACTCATCGGTATAATAAATAGTAGTGATACCCGACAGCGTGGCGGCGGCTTCTTTATCGATAGTATGTCCCAGCCACTTAACGAAGAGCTGGTCGGTACGTTTGATAAAAAGTATTTCCCGCAGGGCCGCATCCGGATGGCCGGGACAAAGCACCAGCATGGCATCTTCTTCTTTGATACCACTGAGATAGTACAGATTTACGTTCGGGAAATACTGTATGGTGCCATCTCCATTGGTAGGCATAGTATCGTTGGCCGTCAGAATAGCGACTGCATCTGGGGGAAACTGGCTGACCAGTCTTTTACGCTGATTAGAAAACATAGTGGAATGCTTTTATTGCATAACAAACTTAAAGGACAGGGGGGAAGGAGTTGGTGTAAAAATGCGACAGTTTTCGCGATAAGGKATTGTTTAGAACCTGACGGCGGACCGCTGCCGCCATTCTTTGCGGAAATGTGAGAAATCATGATAACCCAGTGCTTCCCAGTCGGCCTTATAGCCGTGTTGTACGTATTGTGTGACCGCCTCACGGAATCGCAGAATAGACAAGCACTGTTTTGGGTTGATGTCCAGCGAAGTAGTAAAATATCGTTCCAGTGTGCGGGGAGAGAGATAGAGTAATGCCGCCAGTTTCTTTAACTGGTAGCCGGATTGCAGCAATGCCGGCCCGTTGAGAGATTGCTGTACATAGCGGAAATGCCTGCCGGATGCGGGTAATGGCGCCTGGCTACGAAGGAATTCATCCAGCAATACTTTAATACGGTCAGGCGCTGCGGCGTCGTACACGGCAGATTCCAACCGGGGGAGATGTTGCAGCGCATCTCCGGCCGGCAGTGTTTTCCCATTGATCTCTGCGCCCTTGATATGAAAGAGGTAGTTAAGAGAGGCTGGTTTAAACTTGATACCTACCAGGTAGTTATTAAAAAGATGCCGGTAAGCCACAGCTGTAGGGCGATAGCCGATTAATTCACTTTGGGSGCTGGTATGCAGCCATCGGTTTTGGGCGTCATACATTTCAAAAGGAGCGCCCAGGTTTAATACCAGTGAAGAACACATGTTGGCGAGCAGTAATTCCCTGAACTCCTGTTGTTGCAGGGCTGGTTGGCGTAAGTCCAGCAGCCAGTAATATACCACATGTTCCGACAGATCAGCTGCCGGCGCCATGAACCGGTACTGACTGGAAAAATATTGCTGGTCTATTAATTCAATGGCTTGCATGATAACTGGTGTAATAGTACAGCAAATTACAAATAAGCAGTGATTAATATTTCCGGATGCCGGGGTGAACTTTTTCAGGCAACGCCTGTTAACTATGTATGACTATGAAAAACACTATTGCAGCGGCTAACCCTCCTGTATTTGTTTTTCCCCTGATATTACTTTTTAAAATAATCAAGATACGGTTGATAAACAGGCACAGCATCTTGTATGGTTCAAGATGTGCAGGGGCGGGCCCTTGAGCGATGTAGCGCCCGCCCTTTTTTTTCTTAAGTAAGATTAAACATAAACCCGATACCATAGATATTGCGGATGCTGATATTTTCATTGCCCTGAAAGTATTTGCGGAAGCGGGATACAAAAACATCCAGACTTCTCCCCACAAAGTAATCATTGGCGCCCCATACCTGGTGGAGTATATCTTCCCGCCGAATCACTTTATTACTGTTGTGATAGAAATGCAACAGCAGATCACTTTCCAATGGTGTGAGAATGGTTTCTTTACCATTGGGTGCTACCAGTTTAAGTGAATCTTTATGAAAGCGCATGCCGCCCAATTCAATAGCATTCACTTTGGCGATGCTGTTTACAACCTGGTTTCGTTTAAGAATATTTTTTATGCGCAACACCAATTCATCTACATCAAAGGGTTTTACAATGTAGTCGTCTGCACCGATCTTCAGACCATATAAACGGTCTTTCTTTTCACCACGTGCGGTGAGAAAAAGGAAAGGTACATTGGGCTGTATTTTCATGATGCGCTGTGCAAATTCAAAACCATCCATTTCAGGAAGGTTAATATCTATCAATATGATATGCCAGGCTTGCGGCGTGGCAGTAAAGGCTTCCAATGCAGCCTGACCATTTTGTTGCCAGTCGACCGCAAAGTCCATCAGCTCCAGGTATTGTTTCACTACATTACCGAGGTCTGTTTCATCTTCTACCAGCAGAATGTGATGTTTCATGTGATGATGTTTTTGTAGGTATGCTAATTGTAAATGTACTGCCAGCTCCCGGCTCGCTGTAGACCCTGATTTTCCAGCCATGCGTATCAACGCATTGCTTTACATAATAGAGTCCCAGTCCTAAACCCTTGGTGGGTTTGGAAAGCCGGGGTTGATGGCGGTAGAATTTTTCAAAAATATGGCGCTGGGTATTGGCATCCATACCAATACCATTATCTTGTATGATCAGGTCCAGTCCTTCTTTTTGTTGCAGGACGCTGAGCATAATTTCTTTCTGTGTATGATCATTATACTTCACGGCATTGTCCAGGATGTTTTGCAGGAGTGTCGTAAAATGAAATGTATCTGCTTCAATGCTGGCCGGAAAATTTTGTTTGTTAAAGGTGAAGCGGATGGCCTGGTTGGAGGTATTAAGACTGTATACCGCCAGTATTTCCGTGATTAGTTCCTGCAGATCATTCGTGGTGCGTTTGAGTTGCAGCTTTTCCGTGGCGGCAATGTTAATCACCTTTTCTACCAGTAGTTTCAGGCGTTCTGCCTGCCGGTGAATGATCACGGACAAAGCAGTAACACTCTGTTTATTGTCCAGTGTTTTTTCGTTCTGTATATTTTTATTGGCTACAATAATAGCAGTAATAGGTGTATTGAATTCGTGGGTAATATTATTGATGAAGTCCGACTTCATATCCGATAAATGTTTTTGCCGGATCCATTTATGCAGGGTAATACCAAAGAGGGTAATCACTGCAAGGAGCGTGAGTATACCGGGTAGAATGGTATATCTCATTTGTTGTAGTACCAGGGTACGGCGGTTATATGGATCTGCATAAAAAGAAAAGGAGAGTGAATAAGAATAGGGCAGGGGAGAATTGGCTACTAATGAGGAGGCAGCACTGCTTTCACTCAGTTGTTGCAGGTTACCACAAATATATAAGCCCATTTCCGACTGGTGGGCAGCCGGGATGAGTGGATATTTTTTGAACCGGTTATAGAGGTTCACATACTGGTTGTCTTTGAATTTAATGTCCAGTCGGTGAATGCAGAGTGCATAGAGCAGGGAATCCTGGATGCCATCTTTTACTTTGATGGCTTTCAGCAGACTGTCTGCATTTTCATGTTTTATTAATTCACCAACAATGTTGTTCACCAGGTGCTGGGCGGCAGTATCATAGCTTTGGGGATTGGTTTTATACAAATTTTCCAGGTAAGCATATTGTGGTATAATAATGCTGTCGAGCAATGGCTGCCCGCCCGGAAATAGTTTATCGTTGGCGATGGCCAGGTTATAGGCTTCCCCTATCCTGCCTTTTTCCACGTAGTTAAAGCGGCTGTCGAGCAGCTGATAGGTGTTGTATATCAGGAAAAACTGAACAATGGCCAATGCCACGATACATATAACTGCTGTCAGGATATACAGCTTGATAGAATGCCTCATTTCCTGCGTTATTAATTTTGGTTGCTATGCTGATATTTCATTCATCATCGGCAATAATAGTCGTGCTAACGGATTTGCATCCCGTTAGTTTCCGCTTCCTGTTATTAAATATGATTTGCTTGTTGTTGGCTGTTGTTGCCCTAAGGTACTATTTTTTTGTATTAGAAAATCGATTTAGCAAATTAAATTATCAGGTGCTTTGGGGGGAGATGAAACTGGCCAAAGCTGCATCTCTGCCGCGCATGATGCTCTTTTACTTTGTGTAATACCGTCTGGCTATAAAAGACAGGGGTAGTCCGATCATGGCCATGAGGATGGCGATATTCAGCAGTGCGCCGACTAAACGAAGGGGGCTATGTGGTACATGACTCCGTGGAAGGACGATAAACTGCATGATGGTCCATACCAGCAAGCCGTAAGCGAGACCTGTTGCCACCGGGTAGTTACGGAGGCCGGGTATTTTAGGATAGATACTCAGGAAAATATAGGACCAGGTACCTGCGATGAAGTAATGAAATAACAATCCCAGCCAGGTCATGGCCGGATTGCCGTTGAAGGCTTCTTTACCAAATACGCCGCTGCTGATATAGGCGAATAGTTTGGAGAGCGGGGCTCCATGGGAAACGATCGTGAAATAAACGCAAGCAGACAAGATATCCAATGTACCGGTAATGATGCCGGCAAATAAAACGATACCAAGAAAGGTGGACGGAAGACGCATGTGATTGATTGTTTAGGAGGGATTTTGGTTGCTTCTCTTAAATTATAATATTCTTTCATAAAAACGTGCAAAAAGGGTGAAAATTTAACGTCTTATGTGAAGGGATTATTAACAAATATTAAAAACTGCTTAAAATTTTAACAGTTATTATTGATAATCATTAATATATAAATTTATAAAAAGAAAATTTAAACAGATGATTAAATAAACGCTTGTTTAAATTAAACGTTTGTTTAACTTTGCTTTGTCAAATCTAAAAAAGGAACATGGAAGAGTATAGTGAAAAACAGCTCTCAATTTTAAAAGTTGCAGAGCGGCTATTTGCCGATCAGGGCTTTCATGGCACATCGGTAAGGGACATAGCAC
>NZ_JBFTSK010000044.1:0-67577 GCF_056399985.1 Chitinophaga sp. 01L420 | reverse complement strand
GCATGGAATATGGCTATACAGCCGATAAACAAGTAGAAAGCCCTGTGGTGACAGCATTGAAGCCGGATCCGCTTTTCAAAAGTTATATGCAATCATTGCTGCCGTACGATACGCTGAATGAGTCGGGTAACGATGACCTGGTGAAGCTGAAATTAAAGGAAGCAATTTTGATTTTGCTGAAAGTAAATCCGGAATTAAAAAATGTGTTGTTCGACTTCAGCGAACCCGGTAAGATAGACCTGGAGGCTTTTATGCTACAGCACTTCCACTTTAATGTAGCCATGAAACGATTTGCTTATTTAACAGGCAGAAGTCTGGCTACTTTTAAGCGCGACTTCGAAAAAATATTTCATACTTCTCCCAGTCGCTGGCTACAGCAAAAGCGCTTGCAGGAAGCTTATTACCTGATTAAGGAGAAAGGGAGAAAAACGTCAGACGTATACCTGGAAGTAGGTTTCGAAGATCTCTCTCATTTTTCTTTTGCATTTAAAAAAGCGTATGGCGTAGCGCCGTCGGCAGTGTGACAAGCAGAAGGCCAAAAGCATAAAGCAAAAAGCTATTGTAGCGAAGATGAACATTATCCGTGCTTATCATCGCTACAATAGCTTTTTGCTTTATGCCTTATCCTTTCCGCTCCACCTACATCCGTTGCCCGCCGATAGCCAAACCTCCATCTACCAGTATACTTTCTCCGGTGACAAAAGAAGCTGCCGGGCTGCTCAGCCACAACACCAGTTCTGCCACTTCTTCGGGTTTTGCAAAACGACCTATCGGTGCATGTTTCTTAAAAGGCGCCTGTAACTCTTCCGCATTTTCCTGCGGGAAAAACCGGTCAAACATGGGCGTATGAATATAGCCGGGTTGAATATTGTTGATACGGATGCCCGCAGGTGCTGTTTCTATGGCCAATGCGCGGATCATGCCATCCAAACCGGCCTTGCTGGCAGAATATACGCTGGAGCCGGCAGCGGCGCCCCTGGCCAGCCAGGAAGAGGTGTTCACGATGGCGCCACCGGTGCCCTGCTTCTTAAACTGCTCAATTTCATATTTGGCAGATAACCAAACCCCTTTCAGATTGATGCCTATTACCTTGTCAAATTCTTCTTCGGGCGTTTCATCTATTAGCGCAAAATGCCCTTCTATACCGGCATTGTTGAATGCGATATCCAGTTTACCGAAACGTTGTACGGTTTCCGCTATGAGTTGTTGTACTGCGTTGCTTTGAGATACATCTGCCGCTACGAAATGAACATCGGGGCTGATCTGTTGTAACTGGGCCAGGGCGGCCTGTCCTTCCTTTTCACGGCGACCGGCAATCACTACTTTAGCGCCATTTTTAAGAAATAAGGTGGCTGTTGCTAAACCTATGCCTGTGGTACCGCCGGTGATGAGGGCTACTTTGTCTTTTAAAATCTCTTGTGCCATATCTTTTTTTTATGACACAAAGATAGCGGGCGTTATCTATCCGGAATTATGCGAATCAAACGGGTAGTTATGAAATGGAAACAGGTGCTTTGCGAAATTGATTGGGTGTTTGTCCCGTTTGTTTTTTAAAGAAGATATTAAAGTTAGAGGCATGTTCAAAGCCGAGGCAATAGCCAATTTCTGCGATATCGCAATTGCTGTGCAGTATCAGCGCTTTGGCTTCCTGCGTGATTTTTTCGGCAATCCATTCTGTGGTGGTTTTGCCGGTGGTTTCTTTTAATGCCCGGTTCAGGTGGTTGGTATGAACAGATAACTGTTCTGCAAATTCATTGGCGTTTTTAAAACGGATTACCTGGTGGGGTGGGTCAATAGGGAATTGTCTTTCCAGTAGTTCGAGGAATAGCTCACTGATACGTTGGGCCGCATTGCCAGCCTGGTAGTAGGTGTCCGGCGCCTGCATTTTAAGGGCTTCGTGCATCACTATCTGCACATAACTCCGCAGGAGGTCATATTTATGTGCATAGCCGGCCTGCATTTCCCGGATCATGTTCTCAAAAATGTTCTGGAGAAAGACGGTCTTTTCTTTGTCGGGAAAAAAGACATGATTACCGCCCGCTTTAAACAAAGGCGACTGGGAAAGCCCTCCATTTTTTAAATTACTATCAATGAAATCTTCTCTGAACAAACAAAAATACCCGGTTTGATGATCAGTAAGCGGTTCCCAGGAATAAGGAATCATGGGATTCATAAAGGAAAGCGCAGTATCCTCCATGCGGATGGATTTATCAGAATAAGATAAGATACCGCCACCTTTGGTGATCAGCGATATTTTATAAAAATCCCTTCTGTTCGATGGCAGGTTAGTACTGCTGCAGCCAAATTCCTCTAGCCGGTTTACATTAAACTGCCCGCTCGGATATTGTTGGCCATGCAATTCAAAAAATTCATCAACGGTTTCTTTCGCTTTCATCGGCCAAAGTTATGAAATTCAAACGGAATTCCGTGAAGCCATGTCCCCGCAGATGAACCGCTTTTTTCTACAATTCATCTGGTTAATACAACAACTCATGAGAAAATAGCTGGTTAAACCACGGCGGGAAGGCATTTTTGTAACTCGCACTAAATAACAGGATATGAAATTTGAGAAAGTACATAACAAAGGACAGGCGCAGATCTTCAGTAACCGGTACCTTGAGCTGTTGACGAAAACCCATCCCATTGTTATTTTCGGTATGTACTTGCCTGTGATCGGGTATATGCTGTATTACAGCAAAACAACGCTCGGTTATAGTTATATCAGGATCATCCTTGTGTACTTGCTGGCGGTGCTGGGCTGGACACTCTTCGAATACCTGGCCCACCGGTTCGTGTTTCATTGGGTAAGTGAAAATCCCAGGGCCAGGAAGCTGACCTATACCATGCACGGTAATCACCATGAGTATCCCCGCGATAAACAACGCCTGTTTATGCCGCCGGTCCCCAGCGTGATCATCTCTTCCTTTCTCTTTTCCATTTTTTACCTGTGCATGGGACACAACGCATTTGTATTTTTTCCGGGCTTTATGTCGGGTTACCTGATGTACGGCAGCATGCACTATGCTATTCACGCCTGGGCGCCACCATTCAGATGGCTAAAGCCGCTCTGGCGCAATCATCATCTCCATCATTACAAAAATGAGGAGTTGGGTTTTGGTGTCAGCTCTACGCTCTGGGATCGGGTATTTAAAACTATGTTTTCCTGATAGCAGAAAGCGCAAAGCAGAAAGCAAAAAGCTATTGAAGCGAATGACTAATATAATATTAGTCTCACTTTTGTCATTCGCTTCAATAGCTTTTTGCTTTCTGCTTTGCGCTTTCTGCATGAAAAAAATATGCTATTTTACCAATAGCTATGAAAGTATTACTCCTGCTACTCTGCGGATTTACCACGCACCGCGACAGTTTGCCTGAACTCACGCAACTGGACTACAAAGTAGTGCCTGCACCGGAATGGAACAACTTGTTTACCCGCCACTCCGGCTGGTTTGGAGGCGATGGCATTTTTACCATTCCCATGAATGGCGTGGACACGGCGCACGCAAATGACAGCACCCTGATCCTGTTCAGCGATACCATGACCGGCGATATCAAGGCTGGTAAACTCCAGCCGGGATTTTCTATGATCCACAATTCCGTGGCTATCCTCAAGGGAAATGCGCCGCTGGAGAAAAATATCCGCTTCTATTGGAATTTGGATAGCAAAGGGTGGCCGGCTACTTTATTTGAACCGCATACGCCGGCAGCAGGTAAAGATGATTACTATTGGCTGGGGGATGGTTTTGTAAATGCAGCCGTGAAGCATAACACGTATATCTTTGCGTATCGTATCCGTAATATCAGCCGGGAAGATTTTGGTTTTGCAGAAGTAGGGAATGTGTTGATCGTGTTACCTGCGGGTAGTAAACCACCGTTTAAAGCACATCGGCAAATAGATACCCCGCTGTTTCTGCCGGCAGATAGTAGCCATGGTAGCGGGTCTTTTGGCGGCGCCGTATTTGTGAATACCAAAGAGGCGGGTGCGCCATATCCGGATGGGTATGTATATGTGTATGGGGTAAGAGGGCAGGAGAAGGCAGTGCTGGTGGCCAGGGTGCCGGTAGCGGAGGTGGAAAATTTCGGGAGATGGCGCTATTGGGATGGCCATCAGTGGAATGCGGACGTACGCCAGGCGGCGGCTGTCACGACACATGCTTCCAATGAACTGAGCCTGACACCACTAAAGGATGGACGTTATGCCCTTGTATTCCAGGTAGATGGTATGGGGACTGCTGTTGGCCTTCGGCTGGGATTAACGCCTGCAGGGCCTTTTGGACCCATTATTAAAATATGGGAATGCCCGGAAGTAAAAGAGGATAAACATTTTTTTGTGTATAATGCCAAGGCACATCCGCATTTGTCAAAGCCGGGCGAGCTCCTGATCAGTTATAATGTCAATTCCTTCGATTTCTTTCATGTGCTGCCACAGCATCCTAACCTTTACCGGCCACGCTTTATTAAAATAATTTTCACGCAGCAATAACGGGCCTGCTCATAAATGATGTAGAAGGGTTGGTCTGCGGACACATGGGGGGCAGTCGCCTCTGTTAACCGTTTCAGGCCACTTATCCTTATCCCGCTTGAAAAGCGCTTTCCTTTTTATATTTTGGTGGAGCGGCTTTCTATAGCTGCTTATCAACAGAATACTAAACAGCGCTTATGAAGAAACTATTATTCGGGTGTGCTGCCATGCTCATGGTGGCGACCTCCTATGCCCAGGAAAACGCATTGTGGCTAAGGAATCCCACTATCTCGCCAGATGGTAATACGATTGCCTTCGGCTATAAGGGAGATATTTACCGCGTAGATGCCAAAGGTGGGGTTGCGGTACCGCTAACCATTCACGAAGCACACGACATGCTGCCGGTATGGAGCCACGATGGTAAATACATCGCCTTCGCGAGTGATCGTTACGGCAATTTCGATGTGTTTGTAATGCCCGCTACCGGTGGAACGCCGGTAAGACTCACCACTAACAGTGCGGCTGATTTTCCTTATGATTTTACAGCAGATAACAAACAGGTACTTTTTGGAAGTGCCCGTAATGCACCTGCTGCCAGTGTAAGGTTTCCTTACCGCCTGTTCAGAAACATGTATACTGTGCCCGTTAATGGTGGCCGCGCTGTATTGATCAGCGCTGCTGGTGCTGACGTAGCTCATTATAACAAAGCCGGTAATAAAATTATTTTCCAGGACAGGAAAGGATACGAGGATCCAATGCGCAAACACCATGTATCTGCTGTTACAAGAGATATCTGGGTAATGGATATTGCCAAAGGCAGCTATGATAAGGTGTCTGCCTACGAAGGGGAAGACAGGGAGCCGGTCTTCGGTAATGGCAATGATATTTATTATCTCAGCGAAAAAGGAGGGATTTCACAGAACCTCTTTAAAGCATCACTGACCGATAAAAGCAGTATGCAGCAGCTCACCAGCTTCACAAAGCACCCGGTGCGTAACCTGTCTAAAGCAGATAATAATACTTTGTCCTTTACCTATAATGGTGAAATATATACGCTGAAGGAAGGGGAACAACCCCATAAACTGGAAGTGAGCATCTTCAACGACGGCCGTGCAGGCATCGTGAAAAATGTACCGGTTAGCGGTAACGTCACCGAATTTGCTATGAGTCCGGATGGCAAGGAAATGGCATTCATTGCCCGTGGAGAAGTATTTGTGACCAGCGTGGAAGGTAATATCACCAAACGCATCACCAGCACCCCGCAACAGGAAAGAATGGTGCAATGGTCGCCCGATGGCAAGAAGCTGATCTATGCAGCAGAACGCAACGGCAACTGGGACATCTGCCAAACCACCAAAGTACGTAAGGAAGAATCCTACTTTTTTGCTTCCACCATCCTGAAAGAAGAACCGGTGATTGCTACTGCAGCAGAAGAGTTTCAGCCCCTGTTTTCTCCTGATGGCAAAGAAATTGCCTACGTGGAAAACCGTAATGTGCTGAAAATATTTAACATCGCCTCCGGTAAAACACGTACGTTGTTACCAACAGGGCACAATCATTCCTACTCCGATGGCGACTGGAGCTTCGAATGGAGCCCGGATGGCAAATGGATCCTGGCCGATGATCAACAAGGCTACTTCTTCTCTGCCAATGCCGCACTGATTTCAACAGAAGGAAAAGAAACCACGGTTTACCCGGTGAAAAGTGGCTTCGGAGAAAGCAACAGCAAATGGGCCGCCGATGGCAAAATGCTTACCTGGGCCAGCGATCGTGAAGGACGTAAATCCCTCGCCAAACAAGGTAGCCGCGAGGTAGATATCTACGCCGTATTCTTCGACCAGGAAGCATTCGATAAATACAAATTGTCGAAAGATGAATTTAACCTGCTGAAAGATAAAGAAGCAACCGGTGGTAAAGCCGCAAAAGACTCTGCACTCAAAGCAAAAGATTCTGCCGACACCAAAAAGAACTTCCAGCCGGACTTTAATAACCTGGAAAACAGGAGAGTTAAATTAACCATCAACAGCGCTTCTATCAGCGACTATGTACTGAACAAAGATGCCAGTAAACTCTATTACATGGCCTCTTTTGAAAAAGGCTATGATCTGTGGATGACGGAACCCAGAACAGGAGAAACCAAGATCCTGGCTAAACTGGGTGGTACGCCAGGCAGCATCGCACTTAGTAAAGATGGTAACACCCTGTTCGTCAGCAACCGTGGCAGCGTAGTGAAAGTAGAAACCGGCAGCGGCAAAATTACGCCGGTAGCTATCAGCACAGAACTGTCGCTCAACCAGGACGAAGAACGCAAATATATTTACTGGCATGCATGGAAACAGGTGAAAGAGAAATTCTATGATCCTACTATCCGCAACATCGACTGGAAAATGTATGGCGATAACTACGCCCGCTTCCTCCCGTATATCAGCAACAACTACGACTTTGAAGAATTGCTGAGTGAACTGCTGGGAGAACTGAATGGTTCCCACACCGGTGGCCGTTTCTCACCACAACCCGTAAATGGTGATAACACCGCCACGCTGGGACTACTGTACGATGAATCCTCCACCGCTGATGGCCTCAAAGTAGATGACATCATTGCCGGCGGACCGTTTGATAAAGCTGCCAGCAAACTAAAAAAAGGTAACATCATCGAAAAAATAGATGGCGAAAGCATTACCACAAAATCAGATTGGGCATCCCTGTTAAATCGTAAAGCAGGCAACAATATCCTCATCAGCATCTACAACCCGGATACCAAAGCCCGCTGGGAAGAAACGGTGAAACCTATTACTGCCGGCGAAGAAAATGCACTCATGTATAAACGTTGGGTAAACAACACCCGCGCCATGGTAGATAAACTCAGCAACGGCAAAGTAGGATATGTACACGTACAGGGTATGAACGATGCCAGCTACCGCTCCGTATACGATGAAGTAATGGGCCGCAACAAAGATAAAAAGGCCCTGATCGTGGATACCCGCTTCAATGGCGGCGGATGGCTGCACGATGACCTGTATAACTTCCTCAGCGGTAAAAACTACCTGAAGTTTGCACCACAGGGACAGCTACTCAATGGCGGTGAACCTACCGGCCAATGGCAGGCGCCGAGCTGCGTACTGATGAGTGAAGGGAACTACAGCGATGCATACATCTTCCCCTATGTTTATAAACAAGGTAATATCGGTAAACTGGTAGGTATGCCGGTACCAGGCACCGGTACCGCTGTATGGTGGGAAACCCAGATAGATCCTACCATGGTATTCGGTATTCCAATGGTAGGCACCATCGGTAAAGAAGGTCGCCCTACAGAAAATTTGCAGATAGAACCGGATATCCGTGTGCCACTCCGCTATGAAGAATTCCTGGAAGGGAAGGATGCACAGCTGGAAGCAGCCGTGAAAGAGATGTTGGCGGAGATAAAGTGAAAAAGATAATTTTATATACAGAAGCTGTCTCATTGATTAAATGAGACAGCTTCTGTTTTTTTAAGAACATTTTTTTGTAAATAACGTAGGAGTTTAAAAATAATGTTTGTTTTCTTACACCTTGTAAAATGTTCTGCTATTCCTTTGATGTCTGTGTTGCTTTCTGGAAACTTCTTTGTAATTTGAATTTATAAGATAGGTTGTATGATTATTCATCCATATTCTCATGACATTACAGCATCAGAAATTGAAGACATAAAATCTCTTGGATTTGAAATAAAAGGAGATATTATCAGCTGTGAAGATTTTGTAAATAGATATTTTCATAATTGCGATCTTCTAAAGTTACTCCGTGAATTGAATGATATTTTAATCCCTCTTTGTAATACCAAAATATTCAAATCAGTAACTCTTAGTAATACTTATCCTCCCAAAATTGAGATTAATATTCAGTCTGAGGACTGCGGAGATGATGAAAGAGGCCTTGCATTATCAAGAGTTTTTACTTGGGAGAATAATGAATTGATAGTAAAACATGAATTCTTCGTTTTGCCCAAATCAGCTCGTAATAAGGGTATTTCAAAACAAGTTTATCGCTCGTGTATACAGCAATATGTTAATATGGGGATACAAAAGATCAGAATCTTTGCCGGGTTACAGGAGGGAGGGTATATTTGGGCGAAAACCTTCTTTGTAGCTGCTCATCGGGAAGAGATGGCTTTTATTCTGAATGTTTCTAGGACTAAATTAACCCAAAGACAATTTCAGGCAATAGAACGAATATATAATAATTACTATACTAAAAACCCTGATGGAAATGCATTTCCTATAAAAAAATGGGCTGAATTACCATTTATGGAGAGTATTCTGAAAGGTAGTCAGTGGAATGGAGTTATAGACTTGACAAATCGAGAACAATTCACTAATTTCACTAAGTATGTTTCCGGATAAATCAATATTAACAGAATCCTCTTATGTGGCGGAGGAGTTGTTACAGACTGCGAACCTTTCTGAATTAGATAGGAAATGTCTTGTAATTATCCAAACTGTGCAGGATGGAGATTTTAGTATCTCAGAAGCATTAGAGCTTTATGGTGTATCTAAGACAGACTTTGATCATTTTCTGGCTAAATCCATGGTTGAGCAATTGCAATCATTTTTTTCTCAGGATCAATCTCAAAAATTCAGAACCTTGAGCTTACTTGAGATTTTCCAGGAGATGTATAAAACGTTTTTCTCCTCTATCGATAGTAATTCAGATGAAGTAATACATCACATAGAAAATTTGTCACAACATATTTATGATGATAAAGGAATTTAGATTTTCACTTGGATCAGAATGAAATATTCGGTTTGTGACTTATCTTTTCATGTAATAACCCTCGCGGCATTCAGCTCCGGGGGCTTTTTATTAGCGGGGTCTTGTTTCTATTTGTACGAAACCTTAGCTTTACGTTAATATGTAATCTTTTAAATTATCAACCATTCATTTTTTGCCGGCCATAAAAGTATTACAGTAAGAGATGATGACCGATTACGCCAATTATGGGGATGACGCGCTGGTTCAGATGATGAGCAATGATGACCACCACGCCTTTACAGAAATCTACAACAGGTATTGGAAACGCCTGTATGTACTGGCTTATGATCGTTTGCGCTCACGGGAACTGGCGGAAGATGTGGTGCAGGATGTGCTCACGGGCCTGTGGCAGCGCAGAGGGCAAACCATTATCAGATCTTTACCTGCCTACCTGGCTACGGCCAACCGGTATGCAGTCTTCACCCAATTATCTAAACTCATCCCTGTTACCGCCATGGAAGCGGTACCGGAAGCCGTTCAGGCCGTAACAGACGATACTGCCGAATTACATTTTCTGCAACAATCCATGCAGGAACAACTGCAACAGCTACCTGAAAAATGCCGGATCGTATTTGACTATAGCCGTAATATAGGCCTGAGCAATAAAGAAATTGCCGCAGAACTCAATATCTCCGAGAAAGCGGTAGAAAAGCATATCACCAAAGCCCTGCAGCGACTGCGCCTGCAATTCCGGAACTATTTTCACGCCCTGTTTTAATAAAAAAAGCCCCCCTCAAAAATATTTTTTCTCCGGAGGTAGGGTAGCGACCTTATTTGAAGACTTATCTATGTAGCACCCTGTAAATGATTAACACGGATGGAAATTAAAGAACTGGCCTTACTATCACAAAAGTACCTTGCCGGAGCGGCCAGTGATGAGGAGAAGGACCGTTTACTGCAATGGTACAATGCATATGATGAACAGTCGTTGACGGTTCATTTAACAGCGGAGGAAGCCGAAACGGAGGCGATGATGGAGCTGCGGATGCGCAGGCGACTGCAAGCCGCTACGCTCCCTGAAACGCATCAGAAAGTGGTGCCAATGCGCCGCTTCAACTGGAAAATAGCTGCCGCAGTAGTATTACTGCTGTCAGCGGGTGGTGGCTTTTACTGGTTTCAATCCGAAAAAAAAGCCCCATTGGTACAAAATGCAGTGCCGATTATGCATGGCGGGGAAAAAGCGACTCTTACCCTGGCAGATGGCACTGTGGTGAACCTGGACAGTGCCGGCACAGGTGTATTGTCGGTGCAGGGGAATAGTAAAGTAGAGAAAACAACACACGGACAAATCGTTTATAAGCACAACGATGCCACATCAACGGTGGTTGCTTATAACGTACTCCGGACGCCCCGCGGTGGACAATATAAAATTACGTTGCCGGATGGCACGGAGGTATGGTTGAACGCAAGTTCTTCTATCAGCTATCCAACCGCATTTACCGGCAAAGAGAGAAATGTGACAATCACCGGGGAAGTATATTTTGAAGTGGCTACAGACGCACAACGTCCTTTTACGGTAAAAGTAAATCAGATGGAAGTATTGGTGCTGGGCACACATTTTAATATCAATGCCTACGCTGATGAAAAAACCATCAATACCACGTTACTGGAAGGGGCGGTACTGGTAAGGTCAGGCGGGGATGAGGGGAAACTATTGCTCCCCGGACGTCAGGCCAGGGTCAACGCCTCGGGTGATAAAATACAGGACGTGCGCAGGGTAGATGCCAGCAGCGCCATCGCCTGGAAGAACGGGTATTTTTCTTTTGATGAAGCAGATATCCCTACCGTGATGCGACAATTATCACGATGGTATAATATAGAAGTCAGGTATAATGATAAAGTGCCGGAAGGAACCTTTACCGGGGAAATAGGTAGAAGTCTTACCCAGGAGCAGCTGTTGAAAGTATTGTCTCAGGCAAGAATAAACTTTAAAGTGGAAGAGGGAAGAAAAATTATCATTTATCCATAAATTAAATCAATAACCAACCATAGCTGATACCACCAACGTCAGCAAACCAACCATTGTGCAGGGCCTTCACCAACGCCCGCACAGATAGCTATCCGTAATATCATGTTATGAAGTAATGAGGTCCACCGGACGCGGAGGTCTTATGTTCATCCATAAAAAAAACCTGGTGTCAAGATTGGCGTCCGCACCAGGTTTTTGATCAATGGTTAACCTTTTTTAGGAAAGCTTTTCATTGCCTGCAAAGGCAGATGAGAAACATTTGTCAACCAAAAACCAATCTAAGGTATGAAAATTAATGTTGTTCGCAACCGGCATGGGTATGCCATGTCATTGGTTGGTTCACTTGTTCAAGGAAGGTCCCCTCAACCAGGGACTAATTATGTAACCAAAATCTGGCGAGTAATGAGAATGACCGCAGTTTTATTAACGGTGCTGGCTTTACACGTTTGTGCCAGCGGAGTTTCACAAACGGTCACTGTTTCCTGCAAGGATATGCCGCTACAGCAGGTATTCAGTGTGATTAAACAGCAAACCGGTTACGTCTTTTTTTACCGGAGCAAAGATTTGTCAGATGTGAGCCCGGTCTCGGCAGAGATCAGGGAAGTACCACTGAAGGTAGCATTAGGAAAACTGTTACAGGGCAAACCACTGAGTTTCGATGTGGAAGGAAATACGATTGTTATTTCCAGGAAAACAACCACTACACCGGAACGTAACAGCAATGATGAAGCGGCGCCGCCGGAGGAGATCCGCGGTAAAATAGTGGATACAAAAGGGCATCCGCTGCCGGGTGTAACGGTGCGGGTAAAAGGGAGCAATATTGCTACTATCACCGATCAGGCAGGCTTCTTTTTACTCCGCAATGCGGGCGCCCGTCCTGTATTAATCATCACCTGTGTAGGCTTTGAATCCCAGAACGTCAGCACCGGCGGTAAGCTCTCCATAGAAGTGGAGCTCACGGCGAAAGTCGATGACCTGAACCAATACGTGGTAGTAGGTTACGGCAGCACCAAAAGAAAGGACCTTACCGGCTCGGTAGCCTCCGTGAACGTAGACGAGGTAAAGAATGTACCTTTTACCAGCATCGACCAGGCACTCTCCGGTAAAGCGGCAGGCGTACAGGTAACCCAGTCGGATGGCTCTCCGGGCGGTGTAGCTAAGATCCGTATCCGGGGCGGTACCTCTCTGCTGGGCGGCAACGACCCACTCTACATCATCGATGGCGTACAGGTAACCATACAGAACAGGTATATACAGAACCAGGCAGAAGTGGTGAATCCGATAGAAAGGGCCGGTAGCGATGATCCCAACAATGGGGTAAGTGGCTCTTTCTCCAGGGGACTGAATAGCCTGGCAGGTTTGAATATCAACGATATTGAAAGTATCGATATCCTGAAAGATGCCTCCGCTACTGCGATCTACGGATCCAAAGCGGCCAACGGCGTTATCATCATCACCACCAAAAAAGGAAAACTGAATCAGAAACCAGTGCTGGAAGCCAATTATTATGCAGGGGTGAGTACGCCGATTAAAGAAAAGCTGCTCAATGCTACTGACTATATCTCGCTGTTAAAGGAAGCCGCTAAAAATCTGAACGATGCAAGAGCCGCTGCAGGCGATCCTGCCAGCACCAAAGCCAACAATATCCTGAATAATCCGGCCAGTCTGGGTTCGGCCAACACCGACTGGTTAGGCCTGGTGTTACGCAATGCCAGCTCACAAAATGCAGATATCTCTGTTCGCGGTGGTGGCTCAGGCTCCCGTTACTATACTTCTCTGGCCTATAACAAACAGAATGGGGTGGTGCTGGGAACTGATTTCTCCCGTATCTCTGGTAAGATCAGTCTGGATAATGAAATCACGAGCCGCTTCCGTGTTATCACCAACCTCGATTACGGATTCACTAAAAATAATATCACCAACGGTGTTTATCCCGCCGCATTTTTTGCCCCGCCTACTTTGCCGGCACGCAATCCGGACGGTTCTTACTACCGCTTCCTGGGCTCGCAGATAGGTGGCTATGATTACCAGGGTAATCAAAATCCCATGATCCTGCTGGATGGGATCAACGAAGGAAAAACATCTTCCCTCCTGGGATCCCTGTCTGGTGATTATGATGTGCTGAAAGACCTCAAATTCAGGTCCACCATCTCTGTAAACTATAACAATTATCATCAGTTGAATTATGTTCCCAGTAGCGCTGTTATCGCTTCTCCAAGTGGGGTAGACGATTCCAATGGTGGTACCGCTGCACAGGCGCAAACCGAGGACGTGAACCTGTTTTTTGAAAATACCCTCACCTGGGATAAACAGTTTAATGAAAACAACCGGCTGAATTTACTGGGTGGTACTTCCTGGCAGAAATACCGCTACAATTCCTTTTCCGCCAGTGGGCAGGGCTTTCCTGATGATAAATATCTCAACAACCTCTCCTCCGCCGCTATTACTTTACCGGGATCAGGTACTTCTGGTCAGAACTCCCTGTTGAGCTTTTATATGCGTGCCAATTACGCACTGAAGGAAAGATACCTGCTCACTTTTACCGGCCGTTCGGATGCATCTTCTAAATTCCCATCCAGTAACCGGGTAGGTTATTTCCCTTCCGGTGGTGCGGCATGGCGTATTTCTGAAGAGCCGTTTATGAAAAAGGTAACCTGGGTAAATGAACTGAAACTGAGGGTCAGCGCGGGTTACACCGGTACGCAAAACTTTGGTGATAATCTTTACTACACTTTATATACGCCCGGCTCCTATGGTGGTGTAAATGCATTGATACCTACTCAGTTGGGTAATGATAAAATCAAGTGGGAATCTACCCTGCAGAAAGATCTGGGGCTGGACTTTGAAATGTTTGGTTCCCGTTTGCGTGGCGTGTTCGGATATTATGAGAAAAATACCACGGGTTTATTAATGGCTACACAGCTGGCTCCCAGCTCCTCGTACAATAACGTGATCTCCAATTTTGCCACCATCAACAATAAAGGATTGGAACTGGATCTGCGGATGGATTTTATTAAACATAAAAAATTCCAATGGACAGGTGCAATCAATGTTTCCGGTAACAGGAGCAAGGTAACAGATATCAACGATGACTTTACCAATGCAGGGACGGTTGACTCCTATATCCAGGGTAATACCATCGTAAGAAAGGGAGAGCCACTGGGTCTTTTCTACGGGCATAAAATGAAAGGAATCATCCAGAACGAAAAAGAACTGGAAGCATATAAAAAAGAATTTAGGTTAGCGCAGTACGTCGCTCCCTACCTGGGTATCGGCGATCCGATGTATGAAATAGAGGATGACGGCTTCTTCAAAAGTGATGTTATCGGCAACTCCCAGCCTACATTTTTTGGTGGATTTACCAACACATTTACTTTTAAAAATTTCAGTCTGATCACGTTGCTGACTTTCTCCCAGGGAGGACAATTGCTATACCTGACAGATATTCAGAATAAATATTTCGATAGCTATGCTAACAGAGGTGTAAAGATCAAAGAACGCTGGACGCCGGAGCATCCGAGCAATGACCGCCCACGACTGATATTGGGAGAAAATGCTACAGGTCCTTCCAGCAAGGATATCTACGATGGTTCCTATATCAAATTAAAATCCATTACACTTACTTATCAGCTTCCGGCGAAAGTAGCTTCCTCACTGCATATCAGGGAGGCATCCATGTATGCCTCTGCCACCAACCTGTTTACGATCAGCAAATATCCGGGTCCCGATCCGGAGGTAAGTAACAACCCTTACAGTCTGATCAACGGCAGCAGCGATGTAAGCACTTTCCCCACAACGAAGCAATATAATATCGGTCTTCGTTTCGGATTTTAAAACAACAAAAAAGATTTTATGAAAAGGATCATATATGTAATGCTTGGTGCGGTATTGATAGCAGGTGTGGCCTGCAAAAAGGAGTTGGGAAAACTGCCTGAAAATGCCAAAGTGGATGGTAATACCATCCTGGACCAACGCACGTCTGAAATAGCATTGAATGGTGTTTACTATCGCTTTGCAAATGTGCAGGCGGAAAATAATGTGACCAGCTGGATGGAGCATGAAGTCCCACCCGCAGTATTTGCCGGGTATATGGGATACGGATATGGAGCAGACGGTGCTGAAATTAACAACTACAATAATTCCTTTTTTTCTGACGTATACTGGACAACTTCTTATCAGTTAATCAATGCCGCCAATGGGGTGATCAAAGGCGTTACGGCATTGGATGATAAGGGATTTACCGGCGACCGTAAAAAACAAATCCTCGCAGAAGCACGATTCCTGCGTGCTTATGGGCATTTTAAATTATTGAGCTACTTCGGACAATGGTTTGATCTGAATAGTCCCTTCGGCGCTTTGCTCCGGGATGAATTTGTAACAGTGGGAGAGATAGCCAAAGCACGTAGTTCCGTGAAAGACAGTTATGTTTCCATTCTCTCGGATCTCGATGATGCCATTGCTAATGCACCGGCACAAAGTCAGGCGATTTACGCTACCCGCTGGGCCGCAATGGCACTGAAAATGCGGGTGCTGATGAGCCATGGTCAGCCGGCAGATTATCCGGTGATTACAGCATTGGCCGACAGTATCATGCTGAACAGTAAATATACCCTGGAGCCACAAATGAAGGATCTCTTTTATGTGAAAGGATTAACCAGCCCGGAAGTAATATTGGGTATAAAGTCACAGCAAAATCAGGAGAGCTATTACTATGTACTCAGCAAGCAATACTGGCCAGGTGCATCTTCTCTGTATGTAGCTAAAAAAGCATTGAAAGACCTGCTGGCAAATGACCCACGCGGCGCCTGGATGATAGGCTCCGCCAACCGCTATGCGGATGGTACCTACTACTTCCTGAAGTATATTCAGGAGGGAAATAAACCTACGGCACTGACAGAAACCGCCTATGCCATTCGTTTATCAGAGGTATACCTGCTGAAAGCGGAAGCCATCGTACGTGCCGGCGGTAGCTTAGCCGCTGCCCGCGATATCCTCAAAAATATTATGGGTCATGCCGGCGTAACCAACTTTGCGGCAGTAGACAATGCCGTTAGCGTAAACGATGTATTAAAGCAATTGTATCTCGAAACTTCCAGGAACCTGGTAGGAGAAGACGGACAGGAATGGATGGCCTTACTACGACTTCCGTCTGCACTGATCCAGGAACTGCGGCCTACGGCTAACGATAAGGTCAAATATATTCTGCCGATTCCGCACCAGGAATTCCTGAACAACCCGGCTATCGGACCACAAAATCCAGGTTACCAAAAATAATTAACACCTTAAAAATTCAGTATGAAGATCCACACAAAAACCATGTTTGCCGCACTGCTGCTCACGGCTGGCTGCAGTCAGCCCAAGGCGCCCACCGCCAGCATTACGGCTGCGATAACGGGTCTGAAAGACTCCGTTGTGTACATTTCCATACCGGTCGGTGATTCTGCTAAAACAGATACCGTTCCGGTGAAAGATGGGAAGTTCGCCTGGAGCGGTGCCATAGCGGAACCGCAAAAGATTTATATCGGCACAGCCTCCCGCTACCTGGAACTGTTCATGGAAAATACCGCCGTACAGATAAGTGGAAATATAGATTCCATCAGCCATTTACAGATCACCGGTTCCGCTTCCCAGGATGCTTATAAAGCATACGAAAATTCCATCGCAGATATTTCTGCACAGGAAGATACCCTCTATTCAAAATATGATGAAGTAAAAGGGAATGATACCGCGGAAGCCGCACTGGAAGCAAAGATCGAAGCCCTGCGCTTGCAAAGAAGAGCAAG
The DNA here is from genome assembly GCF_056399985.1 of Chitinophaga sp. 01L420. Taxonomy (NCBI): domain Bacteria; kingdom Pseudomonadati; phylum Bacteroidota; class Chitinophagia; order Chitinophagales; family Chitinophagaceae; genus Chitinophaga; species Chitinophaga sp. 01L420. The sequence continues at coordinate 50,575 of NZ_JBFTSK010000044.1, read as the reverse complement.
ATCCAAAGCATATATCAAAGCACATCCCGAAAGCGTGGTGAGTGTAGATCTGGTGTCAGATATGGCGATCATGGGTGAATACGCACCGGTAGACAGTGTCTTCCAATTGCTGTCGCCTGCTGCCCAACAAACAGCCGTTGGCAAAAGGCTGGCTGCCCGCTTAGCCATCCTGAAAAAGAGCGCTATTGGCCAGCCTATGATAGATTTTACCCAGGGAGATGTAGATGGTAAGCCTGTGCGTTTATCCGATTTTAAAGGCAAATATGTGCTGCTCGATTTCTGGGCTAGCTGGTGCGGCCCTTGTCGCGCAGAAAATCCGAATGTGCTGAAAGCATACAATAAATTCAAAGACAAAAATTTCACCGTCCTCGGCGTATCACTCGATGACAAAGCAGACAAATGGAAAGAAGCCATCGCTAAAGACGGCATGCCATGGATGCAGGTATCCGATCTGAAAGGCTTCCGTAATGAGGTGGCGCAACAATACGGGATCCAGGCAATTCCCTGTTCTTTCCTCATAGATCCGCAGGGAATTATTATCGCGAAAGAACTAAGAGGCGCCAAACTGCATACACAACTCGCTGAAATATTAAAATAGAAAACCCACAAACAGGTATGAAAAAAACAATCGCACTGCTGGCCGGGGTACTCACTACCGCCGCAGCACAGGCACAACAGAATACCACCATTACCGCCACTATCAAAAACCTGCCGGCAGGTGAATGGGTGTACTGGCGCTCACAGGGCGATGATGACCGCCGCGACTCCGTGCAAACCACCGCCGGCGGCTTCACCATCAAAACAAATATCAATAAGGGGGAAGCCGATTTCTATATGATCCGGATCGGGAAATCTTATGACGACTATAACGTGATCCTCTATTACCTGGATAAAGGTAACATCACCATTAAAGGCGATGGCCCCATGTTAAAAGACGCCGTGCTTGCCGGGCCGCAATTCATAAAAGACAACAACGAATACATCGCCATGCTGAAACAGGCGCCCGGTTTAAAAGGACAGGCAGACCTCTACAAACAGGCCAATAAATTATACGCGGAAAAAGATTCTGCAGGTCTTGCTGCGTTGGAGCCGGAAATGAAACGAATGCGCGAGGAAAACGAAAACCTCACCAAACAATGGGTGCTTCAACATCCTCAATCCGGGATCAGCGCATCCTTGTTATCGCAACTGAACGACCTGCCACTCGATGAAAAAGAACGCATCTTCAATAAACTGTCGGCCACCGCAAAAGAAAACGGCCCGGCGAAACGACTGGCCCACAGTATCCGCGTAAATAAGCTCACGGGCATCGGTAGTATGGCGCTCGATTTTACCCAGAATGATACCCTCGGGAAACCCGTTTCCCTGAAGGATTTCCGCGGAAAATATGTACTGGTTGATTTCTGGGCCAGCTGGTGTCATCCATGCAGGGACGAAAACCCGAATGTAGTGGCAGCGTTTAATAAATACAACAGTAAGAATTTCACGGTGCTCAGCGTATCGCTCGATCAGCCCAACGGCAAAGAAAAGTGGCTCAACGCTATCCACCAGGATGGCCTCACCTGGACACACGTGTCAGACTTGAAATTCTGGAACAATGCCATTGCCAAACAGTATGATATCCAAAGCATCCCCAGCAATCTGCTGATTGATCCATCCGGAAAGATCATCGCAAAAGATCTGCATGGCGATGAGCTCGAAAAAAAGCTGGCAGAAGTTTTATAATCATCTTACTAAAAAAAATAATTGTATGAAATATATGCTCATCGCCCTTCCCTTCATTGCTTTACAGTTGGGAGCCCAGGCACAAACAAAAGCGCCATTTACGCTTACGGGAGATATTAAAGGTTTGCCCAACCGCTACGTTTATCTCAGCTATGCGGAGGGCGCAGATAAATACCGGACAGATAGTACATTGTCTAAGAACGGAAAATTTTCCTTCCATGGGCAACTGGTGCAACCCGTAGAAGGCAGGATGTACCTGGATCCTAAAGCAGCGATGTATGGAGAAGGAGATATGGCTGCGTTTTTTATGGAGGCAGCTACCATGCAATTGAAATCTGCCACCGGTCATTTAAAAGAAGCAAAACTTACCGGCTCCAAATCACAGGTGGACCAGGATAAACTCACCGCTGCCAGGGCACCGATACAGAAAAAGCTACAGCCTCTGTCCGATGCATTTAATAAGCTGAACAAGGAATACATTGCCGCGATGAAGGGAAAGAAGCCCGAAGCTACACTGGAATCCTATAAAACAAAGCTCGATAAGATAAAAGGTCAGATGGAGCCCTACTACGATGAAATGGAAAAAGTAGATAAGGCCTTCATAGAGCAGTATCCTGATTCTTATGTATCAGCTCAGTTGCTCCGTTACCGTGTAAGTAACATGCCTTTACAGGAAGGAGAAGCTTTCTATGCGAAGATGTCACCGGCCATGCAGCAAAGCCGTGACGGTCTCGAAATTAAAAAGGAACTGGACGGATTACGTGCAGGCTCTCCTGGTAGTCCCGCGCACGAATTTACCAAAACTGATATCGAGGGTAAAACCCTTAACCTGGCGGACTTTAAAGGCAAATACGTGATGCTGGATTTCTGGGCCAGCTGGTGTGGTCCCTGCCGCAAAGGCAATCCCCACCTCAAAGAGCTGTATGGTAAATACAGCGCCAAAGGCTTTGAAATCATCGGCGTATCTGATGATGATTCCAATAACGAAGCCTGGAAAAAGGCCGTGAACCAGGATGGTATTGGTATCTGGCGGCATGTACTCCGTGGCCTCGACTGGAGCAAGCGGGAAAAGAATCTGCCCAATCCGGAAGATGTAAGTGATTATTATGGCATTCATTCACTGCCTACCAAAATACTGATCGATCCGCAAGGCATGATCATTGGCCGCTATGGCGGTGGTGGTGAGGATGATGAAGCGATGAATAAGAAGTTGAAAGAGATTTTCGGTTCGTAAGGACTGGAAATAATGGATCGGTGTCCCCGCGGCTTTTGCTGCGGGGATTTTTTTTGCCATCAGATCACCAGGAGAATACCCGTAAAACGTTGCCTGTATTATATTTATCATGATAGTGATTTTCAAATGATTGCTAACTCTTTACTATCTTTACGCAAAGAATTACCCGGTAAACATCGGCATTCCTATAGAATGCCGGTGCTGCCTATACCTAAATTAGTACAATGTCTGTAGCCTTACCAGCGCGCTCCCTAAGCCGCTTTACCCATTCCCTTATACCGGGACTTTTTTCTGCTATCTTAACTTTTATTTTATTGCTGTTATTGGCTCCTGGTGTTTCAGGTCAGCTACGGCAGGTATATCAGGATAATAATGCCGGTCAGGAAATTGTCCGGATTTGTTTTTATACCCCTGCAGAAGGTTATGTAGCATTTACTAACAGTATTGGATATACGACAGATACCGGCCATACTTTCATCTCGAAAAGTATCACTACTCAAAATGTGGATTTTTCCGGATATGAGGTAAATATTACGTTTGGATTTGGTGTAGCGGGAGTAAAAGCATTTGATAAAGATCGGTTGATTGTATATGGGGATTATGGATTTGTTCCGGCCATATTGTATTCGGCAGATGGCGGTAATCATTTCAAACTGGTTTATCATTCCCAGTTTAACCCTTTCGAAATACATACCGGAATCAAGGATGTCAGGTTTTCAGGAAATAGTGGAACCGGTTTCGCTGTGGATGCAGACAGGATACTGACCACCGCTGATTATGGGCAGTCATGGACAGTTACGCATACGGCAGCTAATACATATATGAGTAATATCGAAATGACTGATAATTCACATGTATGGATTAATAGCACTAACAATAAGAACACGCCGTTGCTAAAGACAGTCAACGGAAAAGATTTTACCGTTGTAAATACACCTGTCGGGCAGATCCGGGCTACTTCGTTTATCAGTGAAAATGTGGGCTGGATAGTGGTTGCCAACGAGGGGGCTGAACACCTTTACTACACCGCTAACGGCGGTAGCACCTGGTTGGAAAAGGCAAATCTGAGGGCGAAAAAGAACGGCTTCAGTAAAGTGAAATTTATCAGTGAGAAAGTAGGCTACGGTTTATCAGAATCTTTTGTTGTCTATAAAACTACGGATGGCGGCAGTAGCTGGGAACGGCTGCAGCGTATACCGGCATTTACCTGGCAGGGATACACTTTCAATGATATCCAGTGTATGGGGCAGGAGCTGCTATGGGTCGGGGGAGGACACGGTCACCTGGAATTTAGCAACAATGCAGGAGGTCCTGTGATACCGGATGCCAGTTTTTCGATAGATACTACTGGCGCATTAATGACTAATGTTGTTAAACTTGTAAATGCAAGCAAACCCGGTTATCAGTACCGCTGGCTACTTAATGGCACCCTGCTGAGCAACAATTATCACACGACCTATAACCATGATCCTTCCAGGTTAACAGATACCATCAGTCTGGTTGTTACCAACCAATCGTTATCAGATACCTTTACCCTTTACCAGGAATACTATCCGCCGGTTATTGTGAATTGGTTTGCTCCGGATTCAGCCGCCGCTGGTGAGACGATCAAAATTGCCGGCAAGAATTTTTACAATGTGATAAACGTTGTGCTGGGCGGAAGGCTAACGGCATTCACCGTGCAATCTGCTGATACCATACTGGCGCAGGTCGGCGGCGGAGCAAGCGGTAAAGTGGAAGTACTTACCCCGATGGGATATGGGTATAAAAATGGGTTTACGTATTTACCCCCACCGGTAATCAATAATTTTGTTCCTGTCAGCGCTTTATCAGGAGACACTATTACCATCAATGGCATGAACCTGGGCAATACCCAGTCAATTATATTCGGCGGACTCTCTGCAGCATCCTTTAAGGTCATATCGGATAGGCAGGTGCGTGCTGTGCTGGGCGTTGGTTCTACCGGTGACATCACATTGAAAACGCGTGGAGGCACAGTGAAAGCCGGCGGTTTTAAGGCAATGCCATCTGTTAAAACAGCGGCGCCTTTATCCGGAACGGTAGGAACCCATATTGAGATAACAGGTACCTGTCTGGCAGATGTTACCAGTATTTTTATTGGCAACATACCCGTGAAATCTTTTATCATTCATTCACCCGTGAGTGTAACCGCTATCGTTCCCTTGAATGCCAGCGGTCCTGTTACCGTTAAAACGGTAGCCGGGCAACTGACAGTAGGCAGTTTTATCTATTATCAGCCGCCGGCAGTTACCGGTTTTAAGCCGCTGACGGCAGCGGTGGGTGAGACCATTACCATTGAGGGTGCTAATTTTAGTACGGTGGCTGCAGACAATATTGTATACTTTGGTACAGTGCGTGCGCAGGTAATTACAGCCACTGCGGTTAAGTTAACCGTGCGTGTGCCGGCTGGCGCAGCATATGCCCCCATTTCTGTCACCCGTAATTATCTGTCGGCCTGGTCGGTAGACAAATTCATGCTTACTTTTCCGGATGGAGGCAGTATCAACAACAGATCTTTTGCCCCGGCTATAAAATACCAAATGGAAGGTGCCATCAAGGCAACACTCGCAGATATAGATGGTGATGGTAAACCTGATTTGATGACTCCCGCGCAAAGTATGATCTTTGCCACCAGAAGAAATATCAGTACCCCTGGAAATATACAATTCGCCGATCAGAAAACCGATACCACCTATTATTCGTTTCTGCATAAAATATATACACAGGATATGGATGGAGATGGAAGGCTTGACCTGATCATACTCGGTAACCAGCGTGAGGGGGAAATCAACGTTATCCTCAATACTTCCGTACCAGGACAAATCAGTTATGGAGAGAGAAAAATATATCCTGGTTTCCTGACGGGGGTGACTGATATGAATGGAGATGGAAGACCAGATATTGTTTGCACCATTGGTGATAAAATATTTATCTATAAAAATTACAGTACAGCAGGTAATATTTTAATGGAAGAACCTGTAAATACAGGTGTTAACGGAAATGGCACAGATGTCAACGTCGGATCCAGCAATTTTGATCATACGTTGGACATGAATAGTGATGGAAAACCAGATCTGATACAATTTAGTAGTGGCGATCAGTCTGTCCGGGTAATAGAAAATACCAGCACTATTGAAAATATTGCACTTGGAGAGACGATAGAGATACCTGCTATTTCTCCATACGATGTGGCGATAGGAGATGTAGATGGTGATGGAAAACCTGATGTGATAAACCCGAATGTGGTCGTCAACTCCTACCAGATTTATCGGAATACCTCCAGCGGTGGAAAAATGACTTTTACCAAGGCATTGTATAAATTGTTGGAAGGCCCGAGCGCTGTTGCACTCAACGATCTGGATGGTGATGGCCGGCCAGACCTGGTAGTGAATCATTCCATTGAAAACCTGACTGCCGGCAAAACAGAAGTGTTTAAGAATATAAGTACGCCGGGAAATATCTCTTTCGGGCGGTCTATTACTTTCTATGGTAAAAGAATGCAACAGGAGGGAATTACCCTGATTGATGTAGATGGTGACGGCAAAAATGACATGGTGGTTTCTGATCCGTTTGCGGGGGAAATGTTTATTTACAGAAATCAGGTAACGGCAGGTCCCTACATTGCGTCCTTTACCCCCACTATTGGTGTGGAAGGAACGGAGATGGCGATAAAGGGGAATCTCTTTACTGGTGCTTCCAGTGTAACTGTAGGCGGTAAGCCGGTAGCAGCTATTAAAAGCGTTACTGATACGCTGATCACCGTAGTATTAGGGAAAACCGCCTCCGGTGAAGTAACAGTTACTACGCCACGGGGGGCAGATACACTTGGGGGCTTTAATTTTGGATATCCACCTGTCATCACAGGCATTTCCCCGGTAACCGGCGCCGTGGGCAGCACCGTGACTATTACAGGCAAAAACTTCGGTAATAGTGTAACCGAAAATACCGTGAGTTTTGGTGGAATAGCGGCAGAAATAATATCGGCCTCTGGTAACACCATTACCGCAAAAGTACCGGCAGGCGCCATTTATAAGCCACTGTCAGTAACTACCGGCGGCCGCATTGCCTATTCTGCCGAAATATTTACAATTACTTTTCCCGGTAAGAAAGGTGACTTTGATGAGGCTTCTTTTGGTAAAAAACAGATACTGAAGGGAGGAGCAGGAGAAGGAGATATTGCAGACATCGATGGTGATGGAAAACCGGACCTGGTGTCAGGGTATATATACCGGAACACCAGCAGCCCCGGAAGCATCAGTTTCGTCCAGGGAGAAAAACGCTGGGGCAACAAACAGGTTGTTGGCGATTTTAACGGAGATGGTAAGCCGGATATGATCGCATATATAGGTAGCCAGATGGCTTATGTATACCGGAACACCAGCAGCAGGGGTAACATTAGCTTTGAACTGGCAGATAGCTTCCCCACACCTGAAAACCCCAAAATGGTGGTGAATGATTATGACGGTGATGGCAAAGCAGATATTGCGTTGGCTATTTACGATAACGGTGTGATGGTGCTACCCAATGTCAGCGATGGCGCTCATATCCGCTTTGGAGAGAAGGTCTCGTTATCCCGCTACGGATACCTGATGAATATAGCCACAGGTGATTTTAACAACGATGGAAAGCCGGATATTATGGCTAACCACCTGTTACTTAATAACAGCGTACCTGGACACTTTGTTTTCGAAACTGTGCCGGTAGCAGATCATCAGATGGCAGCAGGCTTTACAGCCGGAGATCTCAATGCAGATGGCCTGAAAGATTTTGTAGTCAGTAGTTATGATAATTCCCGGTTAAGTATTTATATCAATAACAGCACCGCCGGCAAGCCAGGATTTTTGCCTGTGCAGGAAGTGGCATCCGGTTCCAGTATGTATTATACTTCCATGGGGGATATCGATGGCGATGGACTCACAGACATCGCCGGAATGGAAAGCTCCACCGGTATCATTCCCCTGAACAGGAATAGCACTACCGGAGGAAAGTTTGCTATGGACGCTCCTTTTAAGCTTGAAACCGGTAGCTCGCCAGCCTTTGTTGTCATCATCAATGATCTTGATGGAGATCATCAACCTGATCTGGTAACATTCCCGGGAGGCGATCAGGGGATCGCTATATTCAGAAATCAGATCGGTTCGGCAACTACCGTTGTCATTTGCGAAAATACAGATACAACACTTCATGCTAAGGTTGCAGGATCAACATATGCCTGGCAGGTAAATACCGGCAATGGTTTTACCGATGTACCAAATACGGCGGTCTATAGCGGGAAGTCAACTGCGACACTGTCACTTAAAACAGTACCGGTAAGTTTCAATGGCTACATTTATCGTTGTTTGGTGGATGGCCATGCAGAAAATGAAATAGTACTTACCGTAAATGCTAACCACAAGCCAAGCGTGTATGTTGCCGCCTTGCAGGACGATATTTGTCCGGGAACCGCTTTTACGCTCACGGCGAGCCCGTTTAACGGCGGTGATCACCCTGCCTATGTATGGAAAGTGGATAACAAAATTACTAACGTTACCGGACCTACGTTTGCGTCTGATACCTTTACCGTATCTCACCAGGTAAATGTGTTGATGACGAGCAACATGACCTGCGCTTTCCCTGTCAGCGATACGGCAATAGCAGTTACCGTGAAAGTATCAGAGGTAGTAAAGTCCTTCATCAGCCTCCAGGCATCTACTGAAATGATCTGCAATAAAGGGAAGGTGATTTTTGCAATAAAATCATCCGGCATTCCATTGGAACATTTTTTAGAATGGCGATTGAACGGGCAAACCATTTTTATCAATGATGATTATTCTATAGACAAACTCGCCGTAGGAGACCAGGTGAGTGTGATAATGCACACCTTAGGGAAGCGCTGCCAGCCTTATCATTCAGATACCAGTAATATCATTACGATGAAGGCCGCGGGCACCATAAAAGCGGATGGCACATTAAAAGGTCCTGCTACCGCCTGCGAAGGCAGCATCGTTCCGTTGAAGTTTAACAGTACCAGTGCGGAGAATGGAAGCATGGTGAAAGTATGGATGCAAAATAGTAATAACAGGGTAACGCAGGTGGGGGCCGGAACCTGGATGGGAGACGCCCTTGATTTCTCAATTCCTGCAACAGCAGGCGGGAGTGGCTCCGTGTATTTTTATTGCACTGTAACGCCTCCGAGTCTCAGTTGTATGTTATCCGGTAATTCTGATACTATTACCGTATCCTATCAGCAGCCTGATAAGCCGGTGGTGGAAAACAAAACGACCTTCCTGCTTGTTTCCGGGCAGACAGGCTTGTCTTACAGCTGGGAAATCCTGTTGCCCGATGGGTCCTGGGTAACAGCAGGTGCCAGTGGAACCAGCTACACTCCTGTAATTGATGGCAAATATCGTGTAGTCGTTACTGCCGGAAATTGCACGGCTATTTCAGATCCGGTCGATTACCATCTACCTGTAACCAACGTTGGTAACATGCCTGCTATCTTCCCCAATCCGGTGACGACAGAACTGGTACTCACTAATCTTAAAGCCGAAGACAACTGGGAAACACTGGATATTCTGAGTATCAGTGGTAGCGCAGGAAAGCAGACGATCGATGTAAGCGGAAAAAATAAGGTAACGGTTAATATTCAATCGTTGCAATCCGGTTATTACATGGCGGTGCTGAAAAGTAATACCAGGCAGCCTTATACTTTGAGGTTTATCAAAATGTAGCAGCACAACAAATAAATAACGGGTCATTATTTAAAAGCAGCCATTTCACAGTTTGTTGAAATGGCTGCTTTATTAATTGTTTCATGGATGCCGTTTCCGTATTTTTTAACACTAATGAAATCTGCTGTTACCTGTTTTATGCTTAAATTACTTTGGTACATATAACCTCAGATTATGACCCCCGAAGATTATCAATGGCATGTAAACCTGGTAAAGCAGCGATATGCTGCTTATAACCTGTCTTATGAGCAGGCAGAACAAGTGTATCGTTATGAAGAGGATAAAAGTGCTCACTCGGAGGAACACTTTTTTTCTGCCTGGGAAGAACTGGATTTTGAACTGGCAACGTTTAAAGAATTACTGCAAGGTGAGGCGCTGGCACTTTTCCTGAGTCAACATCAGGGGCAGGTACAGGAAATAGAAAAGCAGATGAGAGAAGCCGATAATGGCGAGTGGCAGTTGAAAAATCTGGAATATGTAAGCGAAGTTTCAAAATACTACAAAGAGGTATTTGTTCCCTCACTATGGAAAAATGAGCATGTCAGGACTTTTCAGACTTTTATGTTCAAGGACAATGATAAGATTACTTATCTTAAAGCGCAATACCAGAAATATCTGGGAGCTACCCGGAAAGGAATTCTTGTGAGTTGCTTCCGGCATAATAGGACACTGCGGCCAAATGAATTAAAACAGTCACTGCTGGCACATAGTAATGCAGCTATATGGCCCGATTATCATAGGTTTTATCGTAAAGCAGATGTACCAACGAAAAGTATGGGAGATTTTTTTTATAAAAAAGAAGTCTACCAACAGGAGCGTATGCATGAATTTATTAAACGGAGTATGGAAGAAAGTAAGCTTTTTTTTAAGGAACTTGCCAAACAGTACTTCGGAGATCCACGTGGTTGGCACGTGATATCATCCAATCTTTCGGAGGAAGAAGAAATAAGGAACTTTCGCATGAACATATTATTATTGGATCCACCGGCGAATCCATTCGATGATCCACTACCGGAACCTTAACAGCCCGGGATTGTTAACTCATTTGTAGCTCCCCCTTCCCCAAACTTCAAAATTGCTATAAATTTACATGCCACCTTACACCCAGGTATGTTTTTATGAAAGTATTGATTGTAGAAGATAACAAGGAACTAGCCAGCGGTATCTCGGATTACCTCAACGGTGAAAAGTACATCTGTGAGCTGGCTTATACCTTTGAAACAGCGAGGGAAAAGCTGACGTTATTCACGTACGACTGTATCCTGTTGGATATTATGCTCCCGGACGGCAACGGCCTGGAACTGCTTAAATATATCCGCCAGGAGAACATTAACTGTGGCATCCTGATCATTTCGGCCAAAGATGCGCTGGACGACAAGGTCAACGGGCTGGAGGGCGGGGCGGACGATTATGTGACCAAACCTTTCCACCTGCCGGAGCTGCATGCCCGGCTCAGGGCTATTTACCGCCGTAAAAAGCTGGAAGGCATCAACAATAACCTCGTCACTTTCAATGAAATAGTACTCAATACTGATACGGTGGAAGCCACCGTCAATGATATCCTGCTGGACGTTACCCGCAAGGAATTTGACTTGTTGTTGTATTTTGTGGTAAATAAAAACCGCGTACTTTCGAAGCAGTCAATTGCCGCCCACCTCTGGGGGGATTATACCGATAATCTGGCTAATTTTGACTTCGTTTACCAGCATGTAAAAAACCTGAGGAAGAAGATCAGTGCGGTAGAAGGGACAGATTACATTGAAACGGTATATGGCTTAGGCTATAAGTTTAATACATCCAAAACATGAAGCTACTCAACAAAATAACGCTCTGGTTCATCGGTATCGTGTTCCTGGTAACGCCCATTACCATGGTCATCTCCCGGAACAATATCAAAAAACACCTGGATCAGGCGGAAGTAGAGCGCATGAAAGAAGTCAACGACCGGGTGGCACAGCAACTCCGGGCGGGAGAGAAGCCCGACCACTACACCCATGGCAGACCCATTGAAATCAGCCTGCTGCCAGGCGCCCTGCCCGAAGAAAAGGTGATCGTAACAAAGGATAACTATGTGGCGGAAGACCTGGGGCACAAAGAATGTCGCATTACGGTGAACTCCTATTACGAAATAGGGGCACAGCACTATAAAATATCTTCTTTCAACTATGTAATCAAGTCAGAAGAAATCTTCAGAGGCATGCTGGGCACGGTAGTATGGAAAATGCTGTTGATGATTGCGGCAGTATCTATCACCGCCAGGTTTCTTTCCAGGAAGATCTTTTCTTCTTTGCGCCGTACCATGAAAGCCATTCACAGCTTCGATCTGAAGCAGAAAAATAAATTGCAGTTGCCACAAACCAGCACCACTGAATTCAAAGAACTCAACGCATTCCTCACCAAAATGACAGACAAGGCCATGGAAGATTATGCAGCAGTGAAAGAGTTCAGTGAAAATGCGTCGCATGAACTGCAAACACCGCTGGCTGTCATCCGCAGTAAAATAGAACTGTTGTCGGAAACAAATATTGATAGCATACAAGCCGCGCTGATAGGGGATATGCAGAATGCTATTGAAAAGCTCTCTCATATTAACCGCTCATTGATCCTGCTGACCAAACTGGAAAATCAGGAGTTCAAAGCAACCGAAAGTCTGAAGTTTTGCCGCGTAACCAAAGATGTGATGGCCACTTATGAAGACTGGATCATTATGCGGGAAATCAGGCTCACCACTAACCTGGATAAGAATGTACCGCTCAACATTCACCCGGCCCTGGCAGAAATGCTGATCAACAACCTGTTGAGCAATGCAATCCGGCATAACCGCGATGGTGGCCAGATCGATATAACACTCACACACCGCGAATTCTGTATCAGCAATACGGGACTACCTCCACAGAGTCCTACCTGTGAACTGTTTCAACGGTTTAAGAAAAGTAATCAGAGCAATGATAGTATTGGCCTGGGTTTGGCTATCGTAAAACAGATCTGTGAAGTAAATGGTTATGCCATAGATTATACCTATGCAGAGGGGTGGCACAACATCCATGTATACTTTTTTAAAGAGGATCAGCCAATTGTGATGAACGGCGAAGCCTTGACTACAGCGGATATGCTGACAGATTAGCCACATCTCTCCCAAAAAAAATCACAATTTTGAATTTCCTTCAAAGTTACTTCAAAATGATGGAGTCATTTTGCGTATGAATATCCTTCAGGGTATTTCAACCGTAAAATCTATTTATTCATGTGGAGTAAGAAATATTTGCTGTTGGCTGTTGTAGCGGTGTTTGCCGGCTATCATGTAAAGGCCCAACAGATCTTTACCCTTAAACAGGCCATTGATACAGCCATAGCCAACTATGGAACTATCAAAGCCAAGGCCAGCTATACGGCTGCTTCCCGGGAGCAGGTATCCCAGGCACGCCGCGATTATCTGCCCAATTTTAACGTGGCAGCTCAACAGGACTATGGTACCGTCAACGGGCAAAACGGGCCGTTATACGGCTTCGGAGGCTTAAGCGTGGCCTCCTCCGGATTACCGCTCGATCATCAGAACTGGAACGCCTCCTTTGGCTCATTATACCTTACTAATATCAACTGGGATTTCTTTGCCTTCGGAAGAGCAAAGGAAAAGGTGAAAACAGCATTAGCGGCCGCTACACAGAACGATAAAGACTGGCAACAAGAGATTTTTAAGCACAAAATTAAAGTAGCGGCCACTTATTTAAACCTCGTAGCTGCGCAACAGCTCACCCGCTCCTACCAGGAAAACCTGCAGCGTGCAGACACCATCCGCAGAGTAGTAGTGACCCGCGTAAAGAATGGACTCATTGCCGGCGTGGACTCCTCACAGGCAAACGCAGAATACTCCAGCGCTAAAATCGCGCTGACAAAAGCGATAGATTTTGAGCAGGAACAAAGTAATCAGCTGGCGCAACTCATGGGCGTGGCACCGCAATCCTTTGTGGTGGATACGTCTTATATGACCCGCATCCCAACACTTCCCAACCAAACCTTTAACCCGGAAAATCATCCGCTGCTGCAATGGTATAAAAGCCGTATCGCACTAAGTGATGAGCAGACAAAATACGCCAAAACCCTTTATTACCCGGCATTTACGCTGGTAGGCGTATTGCAGACAAGGGGCTCCGGTTTTGGTTACGGCTATGCGGCAGACCAGAGTGATTTCACCCATAACTACTGGGATGGGGTGAAGCCTACCCGCACCAACTACCTCCTGGGTGTGGGCGTTACCTGGAATATCACACAGCCTTTCCGTATCTCCCGGCAGGTAAGGTCACAAAAGCTGATCAGCCAGGGATTACAATATGAATACGACCTCGCCGGTCAGCAGATCAGGGCGCAACTGAGTCTTTCCGATACCAAAATAAAGAATGCACTGGATAATTACCTCGAAGTGCCGGTACAGGTGAAAGCCGCTTCAGACGCGTATGTACAGAAGTCAGTACTCTATAAAAACGGATTGACAAACCTGGTAGATGTAACCCAGGCGCTGTATGCACTGATCAGAGCAGAAACAGACAGAGATATTGCTTATAGCAATGTATGGCAGGCTTTATTGCTGAAAGCTGCAGCAGTAGGAGATTTTAGCATATTTGAGAACTAGCTTTTCGTTAAACGGACGCCATTGATGGCTTTATTTATCAACACTTCATTACCATGAACTTAATCAGTTTCGCATTAAAAAAACCTATTACTATCCTGGTGCTGGTTGCCGGCCTGTTCTTCTTCGGGGTAAAAGCGGTGAGTACGATTAAGATAGACATCTTCCCGAAGCTGGACATGCCTGTGATCTACGTATCCCATCCTTTTGGAGGATATACCCCTAAGCAGATGGAGTCTTTCTTCGCAAAACAATATATCAACATATTCCTGTTTGTAAATGGTGTTAAAAGCATAGAAACAAAAAATATCCAGGGGCTTACCCTGATGAAGATCAACTTCTATCCGGGCACAAACATGGCCCAGGCGGCAGCGGAAGTGAGCGCTTTTTCCAACAGGATTCAGGCCATCTTTCCACCTGGTTCCAATCCGCCATTTGTAATCCGTTTCGATGCCTCTACCTTACCGGTAGGACAGTTGGTACTGAGCAGCAATAAGCGGAGTAATAATGAATTGCTGGATATGGCCAATGTGTATGTGCGTTCCTCCTTTACCTCCATTCCCGGGTTGATAGGTTCCACACCCTTTGGTGGTAACATGCGTACCGTGGTGATCAAGGCTGATCCTGAGCTGCTCCGTCAGCATAATATGACGGCAGATCAACTGGTGGAAGCGATGCGGTTAAATAACCAGACAGCCCCTTCAGGTAATGTGCGTATTGGCGATAACAACTATATCACGCCTTCCAATACCACCATCAAAACGGTAAAGGATTTTGAAAATATCCCGTTATTTAAGGGAGATGTACAAAATCTCTATCTGCGCGACGTGGCGACCGTAGAAGATGGTGCTGATGTTACTGCGGGCTACGCCCTGGTCAATGGCCGTCGCTCGGTATACCTGAGTATCGCCAAGAGTGCCGATGCCTCTACCTGGGAAGTGGTACAGAACCTGAAAAAGGCATTACCTAAAATGAAGGCGCAGTTACCGGAGGATGTGAATCTGACGTATGAATTTGATCAGTCTACCTACGTTATCAACTCCGTAAAAAGCCTGTTGACGGAAGGTACGATTGGCGCTATTCTGACAGGATTGATGGTATTGCTTTTCCTGGGTGATCCCAGGGGGGCGATGATCGTTATCCTCACCATCCCTACTTCCATTATTTCAGCTGTACTTTTCCTCAGCCTGTTCGGGCAAACCATCAATATCATGACGCTGAGCGGGCTGGCGCTGGCCATTGGTATCCTGGTAGATGAGAGTACGGTAACCATAGAAAATATTCACCAGCACCTGGACATGGGCAAACCCAAGGCCCTGGCCATCTGGGATGCCTGTCAGGAAATTGCTTTCCCGAAACTGCTCATCCTTTTCTGTATCCTCGCCGTGTTTGCACCGGCGTTTACAATGGGTGGTATCCCCGGCTCCCTGTTCCTGCCACTGGCGCTGGCAATTGGTTTCAGTATGATCATTTCCTATTTCCTTGCACAAACTTTTGTGCCTATCATGGCCAACTGGGTGATGAAAGGAAAACATCATAAAAAAGCAGATGGCAGCAATATGTCTGATGCAGAAGAATTCGCTGCATCTGGTCTTGCCGGCACGGGAGAACATGATACCTGGGAGCAGAAAAAAATGCTGGTAGAGCGCGCGGACAGTAACCGGGATGGTAAGATCAGTCGCTTCGAGAAATTGCGTAACCGCTACCTGCGATTTATCAATAGGATGATGCCTTATCGCAAACCGATCGTTATTGCTTACCTGGTGATTGTTTGCGGCATCGTGGCATTGCTGCTTTCCGGCATTGGTCGCGATGTACTGCCGAAAGTAAATGGCAGCCAGTTCCAGGTAAGGATGAGGGTACCGGATGGTACACGTATTGAACGCACAGAACAACAAACAATTAAACTGCTGGATGGCATCAACCAGATTGTGGGAAAAGAGAATGTATCTATTACTTCTGCCTACATCGGGATGCACCCACAGCTGTTTTCTACCGCGCCTATCTTCCTTTGGATGGCAGGTCCGCACGAATCCGTATTGCAGGTTTCTCTGGCAGAGCACTATAAAACCAATCTCGAGGAACTGAAAGATAAGATCAGGGAGAAAGCAAAGTCTATTGATCCACAGATGAAGCTGTCCTTTGAACCGATAGAGCTGACAGATAAGATCCTGAGCCAGGGTTCACCAACACCTGTAGAGGTAAGGTTTGCCGGCCGTGATAGAAAGCTGAGTGAAAAATATGCACAGGAACTGGTGGACCAGTTGAAAAAAGTGCCTTACCTGCGGGATGTACAAATAGGACAATCTATTAAGTATCCGGCCATCAATATAAATATAGACCGTATCCGGGCCGCACAGCTGGGCGTGGATGTGAGCGATGTTTCGCGTTCACTCACTGCTTCCACTTCGTCTTCCCGGTTAACGGAAAAAAATATATGGGTAGATGAAAAAGCTGGTCTGAGCTATAACGTACAGGTGCAGGTACCGGAAAGTAAGATGAACAGTAAAGACCAGATTGGAGAAATCCCCTTGCTGAAAAATGCATCCCGGCCTTTACTGAGTGACGTGGCTACTTTATCAACAGATACTACTTATGGTGAAGTAGATAACCTCGGTGCGATGCCTACGATGACGGTGACTGCCAATCTGAATAATATAGATCTGGGTACTGCTTCTGCAGGTGTGAAAAAGGCGATAGCAGCACTGGGTCCGTTACCTCGTGGATTGAATGTAGAAATGATTGGTTTGAGCAACACACTCACCGATACGCTCGACAGTTTACAGAGTGGGCTGATTGTAGCAATTGTGGTGATCTTCCTGATGCTGGCCGCCAACTTCCAGTCGTTCAAAGTATCTGCGATTGTACTGGCTACAGTACCGGCGGTATTACTTGGCTCTCTGGCGCTGCTGATGCTTTGCCGGTCTACACTTAACCTGCAATCCTACATGGGTATGATCATGTCGGTAGGGGTGTCGATCTCCAATGCGGTATTGCTGATTACGAATGCAGAGCAGCTAAGGAAGCATAATGGCAATTCATTGGTATCTGCTACAGAGGCGGCGGCGCTCCGTTTGCGTCCTATCGTAATGACAGCCCTGGCAATGGTGGTGGGTATGATTCCAATGGCCAGCGGACTGGGTGAAGCCGGTGATCAGTCTTCTCCTTTGGGAAGAGCGGTGATTGGAGGCCTGGTAGCATCTACCTTCGCGGCATTGTTTATATTACCTTTAGCGTTCGCCTGGGGACAGGGTAAAGCGGGTACACAAAGCGTATCGCTGCATCCGAGAGATGAAGAAAGTACACACTATATTCCTTCAGACGAAAAAGCATAACCATCATTTTAATCATCTAATTTCTATTAAAATATATTTTATGAACAGCGGTTTCCGTATAACATTTCCTTTATTGTCAGCAATGATTATCACCGCAGGACTGTACAGTTGCAGCTCCTCCGGCGCCAAAGAAGGAAAAGACACATCCGCATCTGTAACAGTGCCCCCACTGGACGTTTTCTCCCTGGAAAAAGGAAGTCTTTCTTCTTCGATACAAATACCCGGTGAGCTGATTGCTTTCCAGCAGGTAGACCTTTACGCCAAAGTCAGCAGCTTTATTAAAAAGATGAATGTAGACGTAGGCAGTGAAGTCACCACCGGACAAATATTAGCGACCATGGAAGCGCCTGAAATCAACTCTCAGTTATCTGGTGCCGAATCCAGGCTGAAGTCACAGGAGGCTATCTATCTTTCCAGCAAAGCCACTTACGACCGTTTGCTGGAAACCAGTAAAACGCCCGGTACTATTTCACAAAACGATCTGGACGTGGCGTTTGCCCGCCAGAAATCRGACCTGGCACAACTGGACGCTGCCAAAGCGGCCCACCGCGAAGTAGGAGACAACCGTAATTATCTGGAAATCCGTGCGCCTTTTAACGGTGTTATCACCGCACGTAATGTGAGCGCCGGCGCCTATGTGGGTCCTTCCGGTAAAGGTTCTGAAATGCCCATCTTCACCCTGCAGGAACAAAAGAAACTGAGGTTGGTAGTGAGCGTACCGGAAGCATATACCAGCTATCTGAGCAACCAGAGCGAAGTGAATTTTACTGTAAGATCACTGGCCAATAAACCTTTCAAAGGAAAAGTAATACGCCTGGCAGGAGCACTGGATCGCAAACTCCGTTCCCAGCACATCGAAATTGATGTGGCCAACAATGATAAAACTTTATTACCCGGTATGGTAGCAGAAGTGGCTATTCCGCTGAATAGCAGTACCAGCAACTTCGTGGTGCCTTCTACAGCAGTATTGAATTCTACCAAAGGGGTATTTGTAGTGAAAGTACAGGACAAGAAAACAAAGTGGGTGCCCGTTACAATAGGCCGCAGTGAAAATGGTAAGACAGAAGTCTTCGGAGATCTGACTGCCGGTGATACCTTAATCACCATCGCCAGCGAAGAAGTAAGGGACGATGCACCCGCCACCAATGTAAAAGTTAAGTAGGTAGATAGATGATGAATCAAAGGGGCTGTCTCTCACTGGAGGCAGTCCCTTTTTATTTTTCTACGGCTGTACGGTTAAGTAACCGTAGTTGCCGGTGCTACGCTGTTGTGCGGTATAAAAGATCTGCGTGTAAGACAGATCATCTATTGTAGCAATAAAAGAAGAATCATTGCTGTTGGTATCAAAGCTCATGGCATAGGTAACGATATTGCCATCACTATAAGTGACATAGGCAGTAACATCGAAATCCTCCGGTGACCAATAACTCTTGTAAGTATTGACGGAGACCTGGCATCCACACATCATTTTCACCAGTACCGAAATGTCGCCATCCGGCGGTGTGACGGTATTTTGTTCCAGCAGCAAACCGGGAACAATCAAGGTAAAAGTATAAGATGACTGCGTGGGAATAAGCAATACGTTTTGTGTAATAGTCTGTGACGTACCGTTAGGCGAGGGCACAGTAGCAATAATAGTCGCTGGTGTAATGTTCCCAATTACTATTGGCGCGGTGGAATAAGGAGTAGCGGTTACCGTGTTGCTGTCTGCAGCCAGGTAGTCTGCCTGCCCACCATTGGTGTTGTTGGGAGTAAGAATAGGAAGAAGATAAGGTGTGCTACCACTCACCAGCGGTGTAAAGTTTCCATCATCAATACTGCTACTGGCGTCATAATTTAAGTCGATAGGAGTACCATCTACGTTAATCAGCACGGTAATGGAATCATAGTTGGGATTGTAAGCATTGGGACCAAGTAATTTGCCTCCCAGCGCCTGGAGATACACGGTAATGTTTAATGGACTCATAGCATTATTTTGAGTATAAAATAATAGGGTGTTTGAGTACGTAATATTAACCATATTCCGGCTACAGGCCAACAAGAATTACGAATTAAGAATTACGAATTACGGATTTGTGGGGATATAGACCGAAATCTTCCCACAAATCCGTAATTCGTAATTCGTAATTCTTAATTCTTAATTCCTTTTAGCTACCCAATCTTCCATCCATTCGCGGTTTGCTGAATCTCCCATAAGCGGTGGTATAATCCACCTTTTCCCAGCAGGGATTCATGCGTTCCTGTCTCTGTTACTTTCCCCTCATTCAGCACCAGGATGTTGTCTGCATTTTTAATGGTAGCCAGCTTATGCGCTACTACCACCACGGTTTTTCCCTTTACCAGTTGTTGTATGGCCTGTTGTATATAAATTTCATTTTCCGGATCAAGAGAAGCAGTGGCTTCATCCAGTAATACCACCGGCGCATTTTTTAATAAGGCCCTGGCGATGCTGATACGTTGCTTTTGCCCGCCGGATAATTTGTTGCCTCCTTCTCCGGTACGGCTATGTACACCTTCGGGTAGCTCCATCGCAAAATCCAGCACCTGTGCCGCTGCTGCGGCTTCGAGAATGTCCGCTTCACTGGCATCCATCCGACCGAAACGGATATTGTTATAGATGCTGTCGTCAAACAGGTATACATCCTGGAATACTTCGCTGATGCACGCATACACTTCATCCGGCGACATATCCCTTATATCGGTGCCGCCTATTTTTATAGTACCTTCCGTTACATCCCAGAAGCGGGCAATCAGCGAGGTAATGGTGGTTTTGCCGGAACCGGAAGGCCCCACCAGCGCCAGCATACTGCGTTCCGGCACCCGGAAGGATACGGCTTCCAATACCTTTTTATTTCCATGATAAGCAAAAGTTACATTTTCAAAGGAGATGTCATACTGCTCCGGTACCAACTGTTTGCCGGCGCTTTGTACCGGTGCTTTCAACAACTCAATGACGCGGCCCAGACTAATATTCATGTAGCGCAAAATGACATAGTCTACCAACAGAATTTTTATCGGTTCATACAACCGGTAGCCAATAATGACGAAAGTAATCAGCGTGGCCACCGTCAGGCTGCCTTTGGTTAAAAAGGTAACAGCCACACTGAGCATCAACAGAAAAAACAATTCCAGTACAACGCCGGCAGTAATCACAAATGGGCCGGGGATGGCTTCTGTGCGGATGCTGGTCTTCCGGAAATCATCGAGCGCAGATTCCAGTGTGCTAAAGCGACTACCGGTCATACCAAAGGATTTAATATGGCGGATACCCTGCACATACTCCAGGAAACGTGCACCTGTTTCGTTCCTGGCCTGTACATGTTTTTTTCCCTGTTGTACAATCAGCAGATTGGATATTTTAACCATGGCCCAGCACACCGGTAATGCGGCCAGCAGCAGGAGTGCCAGCCGCCAGTCGCTGATAAACAGGAAGATGGAAATAATCAACGTGGCACAGACAGCACCGGCCATATTACCGATGGTATGACCAAAGATCATTTCAAAGTTGGCCACATCCTGTAATACCACCGCTGCCAGATCGCCCGGGTCACGTTGCTTGAAAGTACCCATAGACAATCGTTGCAGATGTGTTCCCAGCAATATGCGTAGTTTGGTCGATAAGGTATACGTCATCGTATTACTGGTGACGATCGTTTTTACAGATACCCACAGTTGCCCGATGAGAAACGCCACCATGATCATAACGTACGTGTATAAACGCGATTGGGAAGGATGGCCTGAGAACAGATCTTGTATAATCAGGAGCAGGAATCCGGTAGGTACAGCAATGAAAACGCTGTGCAGCAGTTCCAGCAGTACACTGCGGCGAACAATGGCCGGAGCAGTTTTAAAAGTAAAGAAAAGATTCGCGATCATCCGGTAGTGGTATTTAAAGTAGCAATAGATATTTGTTCCTCTGTCAGCGCAAAAGATTTAGCCCTGGTATGTGCATCCCACATGGTGCTATACAGGGAGCAGTTTTTCAACAGCACCTCATGCCGGCCAATGCCGGCTACAGCGCCTTTGTCCATGACTACAATCTGGTTACAGCGTGTAATGGTACTCAGCCTGTGCGCAATAATGATCACCGTTTTATTGGAAATTAATTGATTGAATGCCTGTTGTATCAGGTATTCATTTTCCGGATCACTGAAGGCGGTCGCCTCATCCAGGATAAGGATAGGCGCATCTTTTAAAATGGCCCTGGCAAGTTGTATCCGCTGTTGCTCGCCACCGCTGAGATGTACACCATCCTTGCCCCAGATTGTCTGGTAGCCATCAGGCAACCGGGTGATGAAGTCGTGGCACTGTGCAGCCTTTGCTGCAGCCATAATTTCAGCGGAGCTTTTGTCCATACCCATGCGGATATTTTCATAGATGCTTTGCTGAAACATGAAACTGTCCTGGAAAACAAAGGAAATATGCCGCATCAGTTCTTCTGGTTTAATCTTGCGTATATCCTGGTTGCCGATAAGAATATAGCCCCGCCGTATATCCCAGAAGCGCGCTACCAATTGCGCTGCAGTAGATTTTCCAGACCCGGAAGGCCCCACCAGGGCGGTAATACTTCCCGGCGCTACTTTAAAACTTACATTCCTCAGCGCATCGGCATGACCGTCATAACTAAAACAAACATGGTCAAATTCAATGCGGTAATCTGTTCCTAATGTTTCATTGCCCACAGTTTCGGCTTCCTTGCTGAAGAGAATTTCATCTAGGCGTTTTACGCCGTGGTTAATCACGGAAATCTGTGAACCCAGGTTACTTAAAGCAAACAACGGACGGATGTAACCTACGCCCAGTATCAGGAACAACAGCAACACAGATAAGCTGAGCCCCTGCTGGAAATACAGGTAAAATCCTACGGCCAGTACCGGCAGGGAGGCATTGCTCGCAAAGCTGATAAATATGCCGAAAGCAGGAGCGGAGGTGCGTACCCAGGCGATGACCATTTCCCGGAAGCGGTATACGGTGCCGCTGTATTTATCAAAGCTGACTGCTGTATGCCCGAATATTTTGATCACCGGCATGGCCCTTACAAATTCCACTATGCCGGCATTCATGTCTTCCAGTGAGCGGTGGAAATTGGTCATTTCTGCTACTCTCTTTTTGCTGAACATGATCGGCATCAATATCACCAACAATACAATAGGCATACAGCTGGCCAGCGCCAGCCGCCAGTCTACGGTAAACAGGTACGTCAGCGTAACGAGGGGCAGCGTCATCCCTTTTACAAAATCCGGGATACTGTGCGCAATGAAATTTTCAATACGCTCAATATCATCTGCCATAATTTTCTTCAGCGCACCGGAATTATACTGGTTAATAAATCCCAGTGGTAGCCGCCCTAATTTATCAGCCATTTTTTTCCGCAACTCATACAAGATGTTGAACGCCGCCACGTGAGACGCCATACCTGAGGCATATAGCAAAGCATAGGCGGCTATAACAGCGTAAACGCCATCACGGATATATGTTTTTATCAGCCCGGCATCAACGGGCGGCGATATCATGGCCTTCAAAATAGCATACATCAGGATGTAAGGTACAATGGCCAATAGTACGTGTAGCACAGCCAGTACAGCAGATAGCAGCAACAGACGCCTGCGCCCGCCGGCTATTTCCAGTAACCGGGACACGCCCGACTTCTTTTTAGTATTTTCTTCCATTGAAATATTTAACTTTATTCAAAGGTGAATCATATCACAATGACTACTTTTACACCAGCGGGATAGTTTTTTATACCAACGGGATAGTTTATTTACCATAAATGAAGTGCTATGGGCATGATGGTGCAGGACCAGGACGGGGTATGGCAGGATTTAACATTGCCTTTCCCCCCGAAGATGGCAGACGGCGGCCGGCCACTGGTGCAGGAACGTAGGGAGAAAGTCAGCTTTGACTTTGGTGATATGGAGCTGGTGCAGATCTGCCTGCCGGATATTTTTATCGTTTACGGTGACATGCTGCTACAACAACGGCATTTCCGCATCCGCTCCATGGAAGGAGAAGATGTGGTGGAACTGAACTTTGCATTGGCAGGTAATGGTACCGTGAATAACCGCGCCAGCGGTATGCAATATAATTTCAGTCCCAATTTGCATAATATCATGTACATCCCCACCTTCGACGGCGATGCATCGTACCATGCACTGGACCCCTATAAATTTTTTGAAGTACATTTTACCCGTACTTATTTCATGGACCTGGTAAAAGATACCGGCAGGTTATTGAGCGGCTTTGCGGAAAAAATAGATAGTAAAGTGGAAGCCAATGTCCATCCGGAAGGGCAGCAAATGTCTTTTGCCATGCATCGTTGTATCCGCGAGATCATGGATTGCCGTTTTTCCGGTGGCTTAAAATTGTTGTTCCTGCAGGCCAAATGTGTGGAGTTGCTCACCTTACAGGCAGCAGCATTTGAGCAGAGTGTCCCGGGAAAAACTGCGCTCACCTCTTCGCATGATAAAGATTGTATTACTTATGCCAGGGAATACCTGCTGCAGCATATCACCGACCCACCCACACTGCAGGAGCTGGCGGCCATTGCCGGCACCAATACCTTTAAGCTGAAGAACGGCTTTAAAGAACTGTTTAACAATACCGTTTTTGGTTATCTGAATGAAATTCGGCTGGATCAGGCCAGAACATTACTGCAGGAAGGCATGCCGATCAAAGAAGTGGCGGATCGGACAGGATATTCGTCTGTGCAGCATTTCAGCACTTCCTTCCGTAAAAAGTTCAGCATCCCACCCGGAAAATTTAATCAGTAGTAACAAAAGCGGCGTTACGTTCATCAACGTAACACCACCTTTCCAATCAACTATTTACAGTATTGATCACTCCCCTGAAATAGCCCGCTGATTCAGCAATGCCGGGTAATGGATCACTCATGTCTTTTTCAAATTCAATGGCGCATACACCCTGATAATTAATTTTATCCAGCGCACTTACCAGCTTTTTAAAATCAATCACACCTCTGCCAATTTCAATAGCTTTACCATCTTTGGCGGCAACACTCACATCTTTGATATGGAGATCAAAGATCCTGTTTTTGTACGCCAGTATAGCTTGGGAAGGCTCTTCACCTGCTCTTGTAGCGTGGCCGATATCCAGGCAGAGCCCCAGGCGTTCATCCCTGTTTTTGATCAGGTCATAAGCATTCTTTGGTCCGGGATACAACGCATCTTCCGGTCCGTGGTTATGTACCGCCAGGCGGATGTTATAAGACTTGATTTTTTCTTCTGTATAGTCCAGCAGTTCAGGGGTAGGCACGCCTACAATCAGTGGTACGCCTACGCGTTTGGCATATTCAAAAGCGTCATCTACCGCTTTTTTTGTTTTCATGTAGATAACACCTACCGCATATACTTTGATGCCGGCAGCCGCAAATTTACCCAGCACTTCCTGTATTTTTTCCGGGCTGCTGTTTAAGGGGAGATGAATATCTTTTACAGAAATATATTTAATATTCACCCGGTTCATGATGGCAATGGCCTGGTCCAGGTCAAATTTGGCAAAAGTATATCCTGCCATGCCTACCGGGAGTTGTCCTTTTACTTTGTTGTTGGTAGCTTTATTCCCCGCAAATGCGCTGGTAGCGGCAAAAGGCGCCATCGTGGTGGCAGCCACACCAAGGGCTGTTTGTAACAGGAAATTTCTTCTTGATGACATTTGGTTTGTAATTTAGGTGGTTTTAGCAATGATGCCCTGCGCATGTATGCGCACAACAAGCAGACTAAGATCTCTAAAATTCTTTATTTTTTTATGATAAAGTGAAGGGTTTTTTTCGGAAATAGGTAATCAATCCATAAATAAGGTGGAATATAAATACGACCTGTGCATTGGTCAGCAGAAAAGCAATGACCCTATAGGGGAACATTTGATCCCTATAGGGCTCCAATATGTCGTTGGCAGTTATACCCCGTATTGGTATGTTGATGAGTGGCATAATTTGATGCTGCCGGTAAAAGAAAATGAATGCTCCCAGCAATGTGCCTAAGGTCAGTATCACATGTATCCAGGCAAATATTTTCAGAGGCAGAAATTTATTCAGCCACTGGTACAACAGGAAGAATATCATAAAGCAACCCACAATTGGCCAAAGCAAATAGGATACCGGCAGGATATATATGGTATCAGAGATATGAATATCCACCTCCTTATTCCAAAACAGCAGGGAAATCGCAAATGTCAGTACCGCTGCCAACAGGAATAACCGGGACGGGCGTTGTAAAATGTTGCTGATGGCGTTTTTAAGCATAGTCTAAATATAGTTCATTCAAAGGAATGTTCAGGCACGTTAATTGTGCTGCCCGGGGGAATCGCATCAGATTTAAACTAAGTACCCAGATATGAAGAGAATAGTTTTACTATTACTGACATTATTTTACGGTTTCACTACGGCTGCTCAGTTCAGCGACTCTGTGCATTATTATCTTAAGTACGCGTCTACTGGCTCTGTTAATAATACCAACGATGGTAATTCCTTCTTACTGAATAATAACCTGGGCTTTAAAATGAGTAAGAAAAAGCTGATGCTGAATACAGCCGCCAGTTATGTATACGGGAAGCAGGACCGGAGTATTACCAATAATGATTTCTCCGCTTTTATGGATATAAGTGTGCTCAGGAGCGAAAAGAAAATCTACTACTGGGGATTGGCCACTTTCGATAAAAGCTTTTCGCTAAAGATTAATAACCGTTTTCAGGGTGGCGGTGGTGCAGCCTATTATGTTATACACCATGCAAACGCCAGACTTAACATCAGTGATGGGCTCCTCTTTGAGGCCAGTAACCTTTACCTGCATGATACGATTCCCGATATTTATCAGACCATCCGTAATTCACTGCGGATAAATTACAGATGGGTAATTATTAACATGATTGTGCTGGAAGGCTCCAATTATATCCAGAACTCGCTTACCCACGGTGACGACTATATCATAAAATGCGATAACAGTCTTTCTGTAAAACTCCGTTCCTGGCTTAGTCTTACCGCAGCTATGACCTATAATAAACTGAACCGCACCAACCGCGAAAACCTGCTGGTCAACTATGGGATTACGATAGAAAAATTCTTTTAGCAACATTATTTTCAGGATTGTATGAAGGGATTATTGCAAACCATTATTTTACTGGGTACGATACAGGGCTTTATCGTTAGCGGCCTGCTTTTTTATTCTCCGGGGAAACGGTTAACCAACGGGTTATTGGCGGCTTTCATTTTTCTGCTGGCTCTGGCCAGTTTTGGCCTATACGCTTCTTTCAGCAACTGGTTTGGTTCGCCCTGGCTATCGTTTTTGTCCAACTTTGTACCCTTCATCACAGGCATGTTATTCGGGCCACTGATGTATTTTTATATCAGGGCATTCCTGGAACCTGATTTTACACTTGGCCGGAAGCAGCGACTACAGTTCCTGCCGGTGGTGATTGACCTGGGTGCTCCGCTTATCGCCACCATCTTTGTGCTAGGGGTATTGACCAATACCGTGAAAAATAATCCTGCCCCCTGGGGTATTTTTATTGATACCTATAATGTGTATTCCGATATTCCACGATGGATTTCCCTGGCGATTTATGTGGGACTGTCATTTAAATACCTGGCTACTTATAAGGCGGCTGGCAAACCCGTGCCCGGCTTTGGCTGGCTGCAGCAGTTCACCTGGCTGATGGCTGGTTTCAGTGTAATATGGTTCTTGTACCTGGTACCTTACGTTATTCCGCGTTACACAGATAAAATGCTGGATATTTTCGACTGGTATCCTATTTACGTACCCATTACAGTACTGATCTATTGGCTGGGAATAAAAGGATATTTAATTACCTGGCGGCAACTGGTCACAGACAAAAGAACAGAGACGGTGTTGCCTGCTGCCACCGTTGATGCGGCCGTTGTGTTGCTGAAAAAAGCCATGGAAGAAGATCATCTTTACCTGAACGCTGCGCTGACCCTCCAAATAGTGGCCCAGCATATCGGTTTAGCCCCTAAAACAATTTCTGCAGTGCTGAATCAGCATCTCCATAAAAATTTCAATGAGTATGTAAATGGTTACCGGGTAAACCTGTTTAAAGAGAAGTTGTTACAGGCAGATGCAGATCAGCTAACATTTGCTGGTATCGCCTATGATTGTGGCTTTAATTCACCCGCTACTTTCCAGCGCGTCTTTAAACAGATAACGGGCATGTCTCCTTCTGAATTCAGAAAAAATGCACCCGGAATACAATAATCACGTGCTTTTTCTTTGCTCAAATCCGGATCTGAGTAGGTGAGACCCCTGTAAACAGGGATCTTTACAACCAAACATATAACCCGGATGATCAACAGTTCAAAATCCTTTTATCGGGAAGTACCCGGACTCCTTTTCATTGTAAGCGTATTATTATTTTCCTGCCGCACGGCCAACGTCCACAAAACGGTGACCAAGGTAACCGGCAGCGATAGTGTATGGAACACGGCCAACGTCGCCGGTTTTGAGCAGCAACTGGAACGCCTGCGCGTACGTTACCATATTCCCGGTCTCTCTGCAGGCATCGTGAATGGGCAAAAGCTGGTCTGGAAAAAAGGCTTCGGTTATGCAGACAGAGAGCGACCGTTGCTACCTGATGAAAATACCGTGTACCAGATCGCTTCCGTGACCAAAACTTTTGGGTCCATTATTCTTTTGCAGCAGGTGGAAGCCGGAAAGGTAAGCCTGGACGATCCGATCAGCAAATACGGCATTAACCTGGGCGCCCGCTGGGGCAGTGATCCACGCATCAAGGTCCGGCACCTGCTAACGCATACGGCCATGGGCAATGACTTGAATGGTTTTAAACCGGGCTATAAATTCCGCTACAACGGTGGATGGTATAATGAACTGGGAAAAGTGATCGCACAATCTTCCGGACATTCCTTCGGAGAACTGCTCATGCAGCAAATCATTGTGCCGCTATCACTCAAAAATACGGCCCCCAGCACAGATGACAGCGTGAACTTTGCGCTCACCGGTTACGATAAAGCCATTTTTATGCAGCGGGTAGCCAAACCCTACGACTGGAAAAACAAACAGCTTAGCCCCATCACTTTTAACTACGGCTTCGGGCCCGCAGCGGGGATCATGAGCACCGTGGCGGACCTCGCCCTATACTCCAATGCCATTGATGAAGCGCGTTTTTTGAATGATACTACCTGGAAGAAAATTTTTACTCCTTACGTTACCCCAAAAGGGAAAACCATACAATATGGTTTGGGTTGGTTTATTGGCTACTATAAAGGAGTAAAGGTGGTATGGCATACCGGCTGGTGGACTGGCTACTCGGCTCTTTTTGTGAAAGTCCCGGAGAAAGACCTCTGCTTTATTATCCTCGCTAATTCGCAGGACCTGAGCCGCCCTTTTTATCACTTGGTGAAAGCGGGCATTTTTGGTTTCTTTAACCCACTGAAACATAATCTGAATAAGCAGTTAACAGCTTCTGATTTCGGGAAGGCCTTCCTGGACCACTTCCTGCAGGAATGATTTTTTGTATCTTACCAGGCTATAAATAAAGCGTATGATTTTAGAAGTAGCTGTATTGGATGTAATACCGGGTAGAGAGCCTCAGTTTGAGGAGAATTTCCGCCTTGCCAGCCATATTATCAGTAGCAGGAAGGGATATGCCGGGCATCAGTTGCAACGATGTATAGAGCAACCCAACCGGTATATATTGCTGGTCAACTGGGAGTCACTGGAAGATCATACTATTGGTTTCCGGCAATCTGCTGACTACCAGGAATGGAAAAAATTACTACATGAATTTTATGATCCATTCCCGGTGGTGCAGCATTATGAACAACTATCTTTAGTGTGAGCCCGGATCTGGTTCAAAGTCCAGCGATACGGAGTTCATACAAAAACGTTTATGTGTAGGAGGGGGACCATCATCGAAAATATGTCCCAGGTGCGATCCACAACGTTCGCAGATCACTTCTGTCCGCTGCATACCAAGGGTGTTGTCTTCCTTGTAAATCACGCTGTTCGCTTTCAATGGCTCAAAAAAACTGGGCCAGCCACAGGAACTGGCGAATTTCGCATCTGACCGGAACAGCGGATTGCCGCATACCGCGCAATAGTAGCTGCCTTTCACATCTGCATCCCAGTATTTACCGGTAAACGGCCTTTCCGTGGCAGCTTCCCTGGCCACTGCATATAAATCAGGGGGCAATACTTTCTTCCATTCCGCATTTGTAATGTGCAGCTTCTTCGTGTCTGTTCTGGAGTAATAAGGGTTTTTTGCCATTGGTTCTTTGTTGCCCGTCTGGCTATGGCAGGCAATCTGCGAAGCCAGGATCAGTGTTAAAAGAAATATTTGTCTCATCTTTTTTGTAATTAATAAGCTATCTAAAATTACGGCTTTAAATCGGTATGACCGTTGTTCATCCTATTAGACGTGGTAAACAGGAGATCCTTACAAAAAAGAATAAGATGCTGTAAGGATACGCACAGAAATACGTCTACTATTCCGGGAGCCAGTGATGGCAGTACCGGGAAACTTTTAATAGGGATCGGCTTCCATATTACCCACTCGTGACAATAAGACCAATTCTTCGAAAAGCAGCCCATGACCACGCTTTCCGAAGACAGGGAGCTTATTGTCTGCACAGAAAACAGGACATACCGGAAAAACAAGGATCCGGGAAGTATAGACAACTAATCGGGAAGGACGGTCATTGATGCAGGGGGATTCGCCAGATACCTTTGTTGCATAAAAAATCGATCACCGTACACAAAAACATTTGATATGCTCCATTTGAAAAAAGCGATTCATTTACCCATCCTGGCAATATTGCCCCTGGCATTTGCAGCCTGTCATAAAGATGACCATCCTATGCCTGCAGACCAGAAAAGCACCATCACCGTAGAGAATGTATTGCACTCAAAACCGTTGGTGGAATCAGGCACCTATAAAGGCACCAACACGCCGGTGATCATGCCGGGAGAATCTGTGATCATACAGTTTTCGGCTGCGAAAGGAGAGGCGATCACTTTTGCTTCCATGTATGGCTGGTCTAATGACCTTTTCTTTGCACCGGATAATCCTGGTATAGCGGTATATGATGGAAAAGGAATGCCAATTGAAGGCGATGTATCTGCCGCTGTGAAATTATGGGACAACGGCACCCGGATTAACCAGGCGCCCGGTAGACTGGTCAATCATCCCGGTGTAGCAGATGCTAAGAACATTACGGAAGTGAAAGGTACCGATGCGCAGGGGAATAGCTATCTGCCGGCATCGAAGCTGCTGAGTGCCATGTTAAAGTATAATGGCAACTCTACTTTTACACTTACACTAAAAAATATTTCGGGTGGTACTGCTAATGAAACCCCTGTCAGTCCAGGTGTTTGGGCGGTATCTTATATTGCCGGCGGACAACTGCTGTTACCGAATTCCCTCTTTACTGCCGGACAACCAACTGCCAATGGACTCACTGCTATTGCGGAAGCGGGAGATAACACCATGCTCAGGAATTATATAACAGGGCTCACCGGCATCTTCACACCATTATCTCCCATATTAGTTGTGATCTATAACGGTATTGATAATCCGATATACAAAACCGGGGAAACCGACCGTGGCGAAGGCTTGAAACTACTGGCGCAGCAAGGGAATGCAGATACCCTGGCCGCATTCCTGAAAAACAGGCCCGGTGTAAAAGCGGTATACGTATTGGCAGCGCCATCTACCAAAGTGCTATTACCGGTCATCAACGACATGAAAGGCGGCATGGTGAGCCAGGACATCACCGTGCAAAGCGGTGACCGTATTGCCATTGCTACGATGTATGGGTTTTCGAACGATTGGTTTTTCGCAACTGCGGGTAATGGAACAGATGCATTGACCAAAGGGGACATTTCCGGCAGCATCGCACTGTATGACGATGGTACCGCCATTAATCAATTCCCTGGTGCGGGCATCACCCAGTTTAACCTGGCGGGAACGCCACTGTCGGAAAGCAAACCCATTGCAGTGGTACCTAACCCTAACGGCTATACTACATTGCCCGCTATATCGGATATCATCCGGGTAACACTTCAGTAAACATTTTACCTGTCTGCAGCAGTAGTGGCTGCAGACAGGATTCAAAGATTATATATGAAATGGCAATTTGAAGATCAGGTAACAAGAGGCCGGTTTACGGTGACTATTCACGAAAACGTGCTGGGTGGGAGCGGGCTGCTGAACAGCAAGCCGGAAACAACCAATACCATCGTCTATAACACGGGTGAGGATCAATCCGTGATGATCGATGAGATTGAATATACTTTTCCGACCAATGCCATACTTCCCCTGGTAGCCAATCAGCACTTCCGGTTTCAGGCGCCCGAAAAGCTGGTGGCCTGGCAGTTTAACCGGGAGTTTTATTGTATCGCCGATCATGATGCTGAAGTAGGATGTGTGGGCTTTCTTTTTTACGGCATCGTACACCCGCTCTTTATACAACTATCACCGGAGCAAACAGCCGGTGTTGCCACCATCGAACAACTCTTCATAGAAGACATGAACGTGAAAGATAACATGCAGGGAGAAATGTTACGCACGCTGCTCAAACGCCTGATCATTAAAATTACCCGGATCGCTAAAAAGCAATCCGGTCATTGCAGAGATCTTTCTGACAGCAGGATGGACCTTATTCGTAAGTTCAGCCTGTTGCTGGAATGTCATTTTCGCGTTCAGCATGAAGTGCAGTTCTATGCTGCTGCCCTGAATAAATCCCCTAAAACATTGAGTAATATTTTTGGAATGTGTCATTTTCCATCTCCCTCCAAACTCATACAGCAAAGGATTATCCTGGAGGCCAAGCGCTGTTTATATTACACCGGCAAATCAGCCAAAGAAATCGCAGATGATCTGGGCTTTACCAGTGCCGCGCACTTCAGCCGGTTCTTTAAGCTGAATACCGGTGTGAACAGTTCTGCCTTTAGCCGGAGTACACATGCGGCCCATCAGACCGCATGAATCCTAACTTAACTGTGCCACTATTTCTTTGATTTTAACCTGCAATTCCTTCCCTAATGCTTCCAACCCGGAGTATCCCTGGAAATGTTGTTCCGGAAGATGATAACTGAGCATGGTGGCGCCGGTATCCGTAGCCCGCAGGACCAGCTTCAGCGGTACTTCTATCACGGCCGACGGATCCAGATCCAGCAGCTGTTTCATATATACCGGATGAAAGAAAAGCAATTGCCTGACTTTGCCAATAACTATCTGCTGGGTAGCCAGAATAGCCTGTGGGTTAATTTCATGAAGCAGGAGGAATCCGTTGTTGGCAATGGCTTCCCGGGCATTGGATAATACGGTATCGAATGGCTGTTCAATGAGGAGGGTGATGTTATCTGTTCTCATCTGCTGTTGTATTTAAAGGTTGAACTTCCGGCCAATCCACTTCAGTGCCGGCCACTACATTCAGGTAGTTGGTGAAAATATTTCTGACTACGTTGGCAATGATCTCCAATGTTTCTCCATCGGTATACCCGGCCTGACGAAGCACCTGCACATCGTCTGCAGACAGGCTTTGTGGAGCAGCTAACAATTTGCGGGTGAAATCCATGCCTGTAGCTGTTTTTTCATCGGCAGCCTTCATGTTTCTTGCGTCCAGGAGGTCGGCTTCAGACAGCCCGGCTTTGGCGCCCAGGAAGCTGTGTGCGGAGAGGCAATAATTACAGCCATTATATTCCGCTGCTGCCAGGGCAATTCTTTCGGCCATGGGAGCACCCAGGCTACCTTTACGGAGTGCATTGTTGAATTGTGCATAAGCTTCCAGTACGGCCGGCGAATGGGCCATTACGCCGTACATGTTGGGAACACGGCCCAGCATACGTTTTACCTGTTCCAATACCGGTTGGGCGGCGGTAGGGGCTTCCTGTGCAGAAAGCGCTTTGATTGTACTCATTATTGATCGTTTTAAATAGTAGACAAAATTGTCTATAATAGGGTAAAAAAATAATCCATCCTTCATCAATCACCCGGTGCCGCACCTATCAGCCGTTTCACCATTTTCTTCGCGGTCTTCACCGGCCAGATTTCTTTGTACACTTTACTCTCCACAATGGCGCCTTCAAACAGCAGGTAAATGGTGTCAGCTAAGCTGGCCTCCCCCGAATCAGGAACCGCAGACAGCAACTGCTGTACGTAGCGCCTGAGCTTCCGTTTATGTTCCAGTACCTGTTGCTGCATCTCCGGCTGACTATCCCCGATTTCTGCCAGCATATTAATGAACCGGCACCCCTTAAAATGTTGCAGCGGCAACTGACGTTCCAGGAAATCAAAGATGGCCAGCAACCGGTCTGCCGGATCAGCTTTTTTATCCACCATTGCTGTAATGCCAGCAAACCATTCCGTTCTGGCCTCTTTCAGGTAAGCCAGCCCCAGTTCTTCCTTGGAGCCAAAGTGGCTGTAAAGACTCGCTTTGGCCACCCCGGCTTCTTCCAATACCTGGTTGATGCCAGTGGAATTATATCCCTGCTCATAAAACAACCGGCCCGCAGTTGCCAATATTTTTTCTTTTGGATTTCCTGGTCTTGCCATGATCTCACAAAGCTACATTAAAAAATAATAATAGACAATTTTGTCTATTATTATTTTTTCCGGAGATGATTATCTTGTAGTCTCATTTCACGCTTAAAACATTCACAATTGTTTCGTAAATTCTGCTGCTTTTCTATCATAGCACTGTTCTCTGGTTTGCTGGCAAACGCCCAGCAGTATTACCTGTTTGTGGGAAGCTATAACCGCGATAAAGACAAAGATGGTGTTTACCTGTACCGCTTCAACTACAACACTGGGGCACTGCAGCCGGTGTCTGCACTGAAAGGGATACTCAATCCTTCTTTTCTTACCCTGTCGCCCGATGGTAAATATATTTATGCCTGTTCGGAAGCACAAACACCCAACATCGGTGGCGTGAGCAGCCTGGCATTTGACAGCACCAAAGAAACCCTGACACTGCTCAGCCGCCAAAACAGCGGGGGAGATAATCCGGCTTATGTGGGAACCGATAAAGATGGAAAATGGTTGCTTTGTGCCAATTATTCCGGAGGCAGCTTATCTGTTTTTCCATTGCCGGGAGAGGGTCAAATAGCACCCGCCAAACAGGTGATTGCTTTCCAGGACAGCAGCGTCCTGCCCAGACAGCGAAGCTCACATATCCACTCCGCGGTATTTTCTCCGGACGGCCATTATGCTTTTTTCCCGGATCTCGGTGCTGATAAAATCAGGGGATACCAGCTGGTACCTGCTGCCAAGGAACCCTTACAACCGGCTACGCCGCCTTATACATCCACAGTGCCCGGTGCTGGTCCCAGACATATCATTTTTCATCCGAAGCTGCCCTATGCGTACTGCATAGAAGAAATGGGCGGTATGGTGAGCTGCTATAAATACAAAGCCGGTAAACTCGACAGCATACAGCGCATCAGCGCCCACCTGGAGGGGCCTGCGAATGATTATAACAGTGCCGACATTCACATCTCTCCCGATGGCAAATTTTTATATGCCTCTACGCGGGAAAGTGCTAATATGATTTTTATTTATGCCATAAATCAACAAAAGGGTACCCTGAAACAAATAGGGCAGGAGTCTTCCCGTGGCCGGCACCCAAGGAATTTTATGATTGACCCTACGGGTAAATTTCTCTTGGTTGCCAATCAGAACAGCGGTAACATTGTGGTGTTTAAACGCAATCAACAAACAGGGCTGTTAACAGCTACCGGTATAGAAGTAAAATTGCTGAATCCATCCTCGCTGCAAATGAGGGCATATCACTAGCCGCCTTCATGGTTTTACACTAAAATGAAGTAGTTTTGCAGCCGTAGTTAACAAAACAAAACAACGCTTGAAAAGAATACTCTATTTTTTCCCATTGAATCCTGTTGATAAAAATAGTGGAAGTCAGACCCGCTCCTTAAACCTGTTGAAATATTTTAAAGCGCGTGATATCAAGGTAGATTTCATCACCAAATCGATTTGGGGACGATATACACCTGAAAGTATCCAGGCCTTTGAAAACAGCGGGCTGGCGGAAAATTTATGGATCCTGGAAAGGAAGCCTGTGAAGAAAAATCCAGTGAAGTATTTCTTCTCCTATAAATTGTGGCATGTATTATTTGAGCGTAAACTGAAACTGGTAAAAGGATCTATTCCTAATCATACTACCTGGAATCTGCGCAAACAATTTGATGCCATTCTGCAAAAACAGTCATACGATTATATTATCATCAGCTATGCTTACTGGGCGGATCTCATAAAAGATAACCCCTACCTGGGCAAGGCAGTGACGATTATAGATACACATGACCTGCTAGCTTCCCAACACCAGAACGAAAATGGATTTGATATGGGGGCTGCGCTGGGAGATGAGTTAAGAAGATTATCCCAGTTTGATCAGGTATGGGCCATTTCTATGGAAGAAACCTACTTTTTTGGTCAGTTCCTGAAAGGAAAAATAAAGTATATACCAATGATGATGGATGCGCCACCTGTGGTGCAGCCATTAGGAGAGAAGGAGTTTGACCTGATATACGTTGCTACGGACAATCCACATAACCTGATCTCTGCTGCCTGGTTTTTCAAAGATGTATATCCGCTGTTGCCGGCACATATAAAGATCTGTGTAATCGGTTCCATTACCCCGCACGTTTCAGCGGAGCATAAAAATGTAGTCCGCATTCCTTTTGTGGAGGACCTGGATACGTATTATCTGAAGGCCAGGGTATCACTTTGTCCTATGCTTACCGGCACCGGCGTAAAAGTGAAAGTGGTGGAAGCCATGTCGCATGGTCTACCCGTAGTATGCACAGAGCGTGGACTGGATGGAGTGCCGGATAAAACCAACAACGGTTGCCTGTCTGCCAACAATCCAAAAGAATTTGCGGTGCACATACTGCACCTGCTGGAAAATAAAGCCTTTTATGAATCCATGAGCCAACAGAGTTTATCATCTTTTCATAAACATTTTTCAAAAGAAGAAGGATTTAAAAAACTGGATAGCGCTTTAGGTATAGGTAGTTAAAAGAAGTACACACATGAAAGCAAAGAAAGTATTTCTTATATCGTTCAACGGCAAGTCTATTGTGGGTGGTGTAGAAAGGGTGACCTATTACCTTGATGAATATTTTCATTCCAGGAATATTGAAACAAAGATCATCGACGAAGACTATCTCATTCATCATACCCTTTTTGGCAGGATCTTTCAGCAACTGTTCCGGTTCCGCCATTTTAAAAAGAGAAAGGCGATCTACCTGGCCCGGTATACCTCTGCTTTCCTGTGGCTGAATAAACGTTCCCATCATGTAGTGATGTCGCAGGGAGAAGCTACTCCTCTGTTTCCAGCCGACTTTATCCTGATACATGGCTGCTATCACTGCATGGAAGTGGCTTACGGCAGAACAGATGATCGGCTGAGCCGCATGGCTAACCTGCAGAAGTTAAGCTGCCAGCGGGCTAAACAGGTGATTGCGGTATCTGCAAAAGTAAAACGTGACCTGATCACCTACTATCAGATACCGGAAAGCAAAATTATTGTCCAACATAATTGTGTTGACACCAGCAGATTTCATCCGTTTGAAAAAACGCCGCAGCAACAACACACCTTGCTTTTTGTAGGCCGACTAACAAATCCCAAAGGGTTGATATTTTTAAAACAACTGGCAGCAGCTATCGATCAATCCACTAACTGGAAACTGTTAATTGCGTGTAACGAAACACCGGATACCGCGTTTTTTGAACCATTTGCAAACATCACGGTGAAAATGGGGTTGAATATTGACAATATTGCGACCGCCGCTTATGCGCAGGGGGATCTGCTGATTGTTCCTTCCTGGTTTGAAGGCTTTGAGCTGGTAACGCTGGAGGCATTGTCCGTAGGGATGCCGGTAATTGGTACCAATGTAGGCGCCATCAGCGAGTTGCTGGATATGCAGTTTCCCGGTGTATACCTGTTGCCGGATATCAATTCTCCGGAAGCTATATTACAGCATCTTGATGAGGTACTGGCAGATAATAGCCGGTCCATTGATCCGGAAGCCCTGCATCAGCAGGTAACCAGGGAGTTTGGAATTGAGCAGTATTTTAAAAAGATGGATGCTATCTTGGGGCCAGCGTTTTCTCGTACATCCTGAAAAAATGATGTGCCGCCCATGGGCTGATGATGCTGATGAATGCACCGACGTAAAGGAACGGAATCCTTTTTCTGAAAGCCCTGTACAATCCTTTTCTGCGCATGGTAAGACTGTGGCGGTTCTTTTTTAACTGGTCAATCACAGCAGTCCAATTGGCTTTGTTCTCTATCCCTTTATCCAAATACACTTCAAAGTAGCCCCCATATAGCAATACCCTGGAGTTATGGTAGGCATAATACAGATGGCTGTATTTATCAAATAGATTTTTAGACAGCAGAAAATCTTTCATTAAGTCATCGGACGCGTAAAAGTAGGAGAGCTTGTAGTCAGACACCTGTGCCGACGTAATTGATTTTTCCGCATGGGCTTTTTCGCGAATAAAATAGTTGTAAAAATTTCCGGCAATGCATCTCGTTTTTCGGGAAAGGCAGATGGTTTCAAGTACAAAAGGAGAGTCTTCGAAAATAGAAAGCCGGAACCATACCCGATGATCTTCAATCAATGATCGCTTGTAAAGCTTACCCCAGCAGGCAGTATTTATTTTATCTGTTTTATGAGCTGTTTCACTCAAAAAGCTGCTGATGTAGTCGGTATGTTCAAAATTTTCAGGGATATATTCAAATGATTCCAGCACCTTTAAATCCTTGCCCGTACCGCTTACTTTTCTGTAGCCGAAGCAAACGATATCTGCGCTGGTGTTTAACGCTTCCTGCATACAAAGTTCCACTGTTTGCGGTGCGATGGTGTCGTCACCATCTACAAACAAAATGTATTCACCGGTGGCATGATCCAGTCCTGTATTTCTTGCGGGGCCGGGGCCTGCGTTGGCTTGAGAAAAGACCTGTATGTTTTTATGTGTTTGCTGATAGCTGGTTAATACCTCCAGCGATGAGTCGGATGAATCATCATTTACAAAGATGATTTCTGTATGGGTATAGGTTTGCTGTAACAGGGAATCAATACAAGCCGGCAGGAAAGGAGCCAGGTTATACACCGGAACAATAATCGTCACTAAAGGGCTTTGCATATATCGCTATTATCTCTTTTAAAACAGCGGCAAAGATAGAGAAATTTATGCTGGGCCTCCATACGGCAATATTGGCTTCTTCTTTTATTTGGAGTATCCAGGTAATTTACCACGTTGCGGGCAGAGCCAGCATTTATACCTGGATAATCAGATAAAAGAAGAAGCCTGTTTTTTATTGGTTAACCCTGAACTTTTCCGTAGCACCGGCAGTGGTATGGGTGCAGGTCATAGACTGTGTACCGCTTTCACTGGAAACGAACTTGCCGTTATTGCCTTTGAGGGAAATGGTACCATCTCCGTTGTTGATCCAGTCGAACTGTTCCCAACCGCCAATCGCGGCGCGGTTGCAGGTAATGGCCTGTGTACCATTTTCGGAGGATACGTATTTGCCGCCGTTTTGGAGGGCAATCTTCCCGTTGCCGGCATTTACCACTACAAACTGTTCCCAGGGGCCTACTGCGGTGCGGTTGGCGTTCATTGCCTGCGTGGCGTTTTCGCTGCACACGTAGAGGTTATTGGAGCTTTTCAGGGTAATAGTTTGTCCGATGGGCGCGCCGGTACCACCACCTACGATGGGCTGTGTGGGGCGGGTAGCTGTCAGGCCAATCTGTCCTTTCAGCATTTTACCGCCATCGCCGGTGAGGCGCAGGTAGTAATCTGCCGAGCAGGCCACACCGTCTTCATCCAGCGTCACAAAGTTGGAACCTGCGGGGATGAAACCGGAGCTTTCTGCGGTTTTGGCAATCTGGTTGCCTTCATTGTACTCGTCAAACATGGAAATGTAAATGCCCTGTGCACCCACTCTCACCATATTATAAAACTGCCGCCACATAAAGTCGCCATGTGCGCGCTGATGCTCCTGCAAATCGCCTGGCAACACACAGGGTTGATAGTCGATGCCGTGGTTGTTACAATACGCCTGATCCGGGGTGTTTACATTTGTGTAGAAATTATCTACGTCATTTACATTACCAATGCGACCTACCATCCAGGGCGAAATCATATTGAGTGCGCTGTAGGTGGCCAGGAAGCCGGGTCTTGAATCATCGCTTTCGGTACGCCAATGGGTAGGTACACCGCCAATCACATAACATCCCTGGTTTTTAAACCAGTTGATC
Organism: Chitinophaga sp. 01L420; assembly: GCF_056399985.1. Taxonomy (NCBI): domain Bacteria; kingdom Pseudomonadati; phylum Bacteroidota; class Chitinophagia; order Chitinophagales; family Chitinophagaceae; genus Chitinophaga; species Chitinophaga sp. 01L420. Next base: position 10,649 of record NZ_JBFTSK010000044.1, on the reverse strand, counting down.
ACATCCAGGCATACGGCTGCCGACCAGGTATGGTTGTTATCATTAAATCCGAAGCCCCAGATACATACCACTGGCTTGCCATTCTGTTTGGCGTAGGCGGAAGAAGAAGTGTAGGCCGACATCTTGTTGGTCCAGTCACTTTTTACTTCTGATTGCATGTTGGTCCAGCCGCTCACATCGTACATGATGTAAAACTTGCGGCCATACGTTTCTGCTGCTGTTTTTACTTTGGCCGTGATGGCATCCCGGACAGGGCCTTCGGTACCGTTGGGGTTGAAGCGTTGCAGCGCGGCCGCATCAATGCCATTCTGTTGCATCCAGAGGAAATGGGTGTTCACTGTCTGGTCAGTGAAGGAAGAAAATAATTTCGCCGGCGATCCATTGTTAAGATTTGCCCAGGCGGTTTGGTAGGTACTGCTGTAATCCCGCACATCGGGCCAGGATTTAATACCATTGTTAGTGGAAGAGGGGGATGCTCCCCAGTTTTGGGTCCAGTGCCACCAGGCATTGATGGGTGAGCCATCACCATTGGCGGCAAACCAGCCCTGGTAGCCTACAGTGACTTTGCCGACTACATCGCCGACAGGAGAGCCGAATGCGCTAATGGAGGCCTTTTTTCCATCAAGCGATTGTAATGGTGTGCCGGCCTCTTTTTTAGAGCAGCCAACAGACAATGCAACAAGGGTTGCGAACAGAAGATGCAACTTGTTTTTCATGTGTGGAAGAATTGATGTTTAGGAATTACTATTGGATTTTCATGTCAGATATCAATGAATGAATACTCGTGGAATGATAATCGGATTTTCAGTAAGGGCTTTCTTTTGAACAATGCCGGGCTATGGGTACAACGTGGAAACTTCCTGCAAGTAAGCATACAGGCACTAATGAATGCCCTAATAAAGGGCTAATAAATTAATTAGGGCAAGATAATTTTGGGGAAAACGCAGGTTTTTTTCGAAGATCAGGAAAAACTCGCGGCTAATTCGGCTACTGTATTAAATATAAAGTCGGGTGCGGCGGCATTGAGTTCCTCCGTAGTGCCGTAACCGTAGCCTACACCGATAGCGGTGATATTATTTTTCTGCGCACCAATAATATCGTGTTTACGGTCGCCTATCATCATGGTATGCTCCGCCGGCAGATTTTCTTTTGTAAGCAGGTATTTGATCAGTTCCCCTTTGTCGGCACGGGTACCATCCAGTTCACTGCCGTAAACAGCTGTAAAATAGGGATCCAGGTTAAAATGACGGATCACCACATCTGCAAAGATCTGGGGCTTGGAGGTGGCCACAAACAGGCGGCGGCCCTGGGAGAGGAGGGCGCTCAGCAGTTCCGGGATGCCCTCATAACGTTCGTTTTCATAAATACCTGTTACCTTGAAATATTCCCGGTAAGCATTGACCGCTTCCCAGGCCTGTGCTTCGGTAAACGAATAATACTCCATAAATGACTGCTGCAGCGGCGGTCCAATAAAAGGGAGCAGCCGGGACAGGTCCGTTTCTACAATACCCGCTTTCGCCAAGGCATACTGCACAGATTTGGTAATCCCTGTTTTTGGGTCCGTCAATGTACCATCCAGGTCAAAAAGAACGTTATTATATTTCATAATGGGCGCAATTTAATAGAAAAGGAGGATGTTGAATAAGTTTCGTTAATTTATTAGCTTACACCAATGAAATTACACCTGCACTGTTATTTGTTATGCTGCTTCACGGCTATGCTGTTGGCTGGCTGCAGTAAAACCGAGTCTAAAACAATCATTGCGCCCGAATACAATGACGTGGATCAGGTATTGACGGAAGCGGCCACCAGTAAATTCGGAGGTAAATGTTACGGAATTATCCAGGTGGATGGAAAAACGGTCTACGCCAAAGGATTTGGCGGATATGATGGCAGCACCCGCCAGCTGATCGCCTCCTGCTCCAAATGGTTGTCGGCCGCTATACTCATGAGCCTCGTGGATGAAGGGAAAATTAAGTTAACAGACAGCGTGGGTAAATTTCTGCCCATATTCACCACCTACCATAAAGGAGGGATCACCATCGCCCAGCTGTTTTCACATACTTCCGGTTTCCCCGGTAGTTCTACCCAGGGGTATGAGACCAATGTGCTGAGCACCCTCAGCGCAGCAGCCGATGGCATCGCAAAAAATGTTGCCTTACAATATACGCCAGGTTCCACTTTTTATTATGGCGGAGTTAGTATGCAGGTAGCCGGTCGTGTCTGTGAAGTGGCATCAGGGAAAGACTGGAAAACACTGGCGGCTGAAAAGTTATTTACACCCTGTGGCATGACCAGCACCAGCTTTGGTTTAACCGCCAACCCACAGATTGGAGGTGGCGCAACCAGCACACCGGATGATTATATGCGCTTCCTGTATATGGTCATGAATAAGGGAGTCGCCGCCAACGGTACAAGAGTACTGAGTGAGGCAGCAGTAACAGCCATGGAACAACCACAAACCAGCAGCGCCACCACTATTGCCTATTCTCCTTACCCGTTGTCGTTGCTCACAACCAAAGGCATTTACGGTATAGGCAACTGGCGCGACGTAACAGGCCCTGGTGACGTGCTGATAGAAAACAGCAGCCCCGGCTTATTTGGCAGTCACCCCTGGATCAACCGCGATAAAAAAGTGACCGGTTTTATATTTACGTTTATTGTTGATAACGGCTATCTGACCACCTTGCCCGCCTGCATCAAAATCAGGAACCTCGTGAGAAATAAATAATCAAACAAAATAAAAACCACACTGCTACAATCAACAATCGTATGATGAAAATTTTTGTATGGCTGCTGCTGAGTGTAGCCATTACCGTTACTACACAGGGACAGGAACAATTTATTACACAATACGGATATCTGGATAATGCCTGGTATCATATCCAATCCGATAAAAAGGCCACTGTGACCTTTCTGGGAGGCTCTATTACCAACATGGAAGGCTGGCGTGGTAAAGTATGCGATTATCTTTCTGCTACTTACCCGGGCACTGCATTCCGTTATATCAATGCCGGTATTCCATCGTTAGGCAGTCTGCCACACGCTTTCCGGTTTAAACAGGATGTATTGGGCAAAGGTAAAACAGACCTGCTGTTTGTAGAAGCCGCGGTGAATGACCGGGCAAATGGTACCAACGAAGTTACACAGCGCAGAGCTATGGAAGGCATTATACGTCACGCGCTCCATGCCAATCCGCAGGTGAATATTGTCCTGATGGCATTTGTAGACGAAGATAAAATGGCTGATTACCATGCCGGAAAAGTGCCGGTAGAAGTGCAGGTACATGAAGATCTTGCAAAGAAATATCATCTTCCTTTTATCAACCTGGCCAAAGAAGTGACTACCCGCATAGATGCACACGAGTTTAACTGGAAAGATGATTTCAAGGATCTGCATCCATCTCCCTTTGGACAAAATATATATTTCAATGCTATCAAAAAATTACTGGATAGCGCCTTCAGCAGATCTGTTTCCAAGCGGCTGGTATCCGCGAAATTACCGGCTCCTGCAGATCCGTTGAATTATGAAAACGGTGCCTATGGAGATATACACGGGGCTACCACCCAAAATGGTTTTTCTATAGCCGAATCCTGGGAGCCATCCGATAAAGTGTCTACCAGGGAAGGTTTTGTGAAAGTGCCAATGCTGGTATCCGGTAAGGCGCATGCTACCGTGGAATTTCCCTTCACCGGTCGTACCATAGGAATCAGTATTGTATCCGGTCCGGATGCAGGCATCATCAGCTATAGTATTGATGGTGGCGCCGTGCAAATGAAGGATTTACGGACACAGTGGAGTAAAGGTCTTTACCTGCCCTGGTATCTGATCCTGGGCGATGATTTAACACCCGGTAAACATATATTGAAAATAGAAACCGGTGAGGCTGCGGAAGTAACGCGGATCGTGTATTTCCTGGTGAATGGATAGCAGCGGATGTTGTCTGGCTCAGGATTATCCTGAGTCAGACCCCAAATCGTGCATTAATCCATTTGTAAAACATCCTTTTTATACTCTCTCGGTGTTTTCCCTTTTATTTTTTTGAAGAAACGATTAAAGTGGGTGGTGTTGTTATACCCGCATTTAGCCGACAGCTCCATCATCGACATTTCCTTTTCCTGCAGCAGTCTGCAGGCATAACCTATTCTTAATTCATTGACAAAATGGGTAAACGATTTTTGTGTTCTGCTTTTGAAGAAGCGGCAAAAGGAATGTACGTTGATACCGGCTATGGCAGCTATTTCTGACAGCGGGATATCTCTTTTGAAATGCCGGAAAATAAACTTGAAAATATCGTCCATCCTGGACTGATCTTTATCGTTGTACAGGTTTACATAATTGGTGCCGGCCAGTAACCGGTATTCTTTGGTGGCCATCATTTTTTGCAGCAGCGTGATAAACGTGATGGTTTGCTGCAGGTCCTGCTCCTGTAGCATTTGTTGCATCAGGGCCAGTATGTCGGCTTTGGTTTTACCATAAAACTGTATGCCGCGTTGCGATTTTTTCAGCCATGCTTTTACATTGCTGATATTACCGAAAGGTGCCAGGTGCTCCAGCAGTAATTCCGGTGAAACATACATGGCAAGGGATTTGGCTTGTAGCTTATCCTTTCCTTCAAAATATTTTTGCTCGTTATGCCATACATGTGGCGTACCGGATCCTACAAAAATCAGCTCCCCGCTTTCAAAATATTCGATATTGTCGCCTATGATACGGCGTCCGGCACTTTCTACCACATACACCAGCTGGCATTCATCGTGGAAATGAAATTCTGTAGAAAAGTGCGACTGTGTAATCTCCTTTACCAGGTATACACGCTGTTCGAGGGCTTTGTCGCCCGGTATGGCAAAAACTGGCTTCATATTATCAGCGTAAAATAGGTAAAATCATTAATAAAGTCAAAATAGTGTTGATTTAAGTCAATTTCACCGGGATGATCTACCTTTTCCATTGTTACTTTTGAAATCAGGTACCAAAGCCCTGTATTTCATGTACATTTTCCACGGAAACAATATGAATAATGATACTGAAGAATAAAATAGTGCTGATCACAGGAGGCGCTTCCGGCATAGGTGCTGCTTGCGCATTGAATTACGCTGCGGAAGGAGCTATCGTAGTGGTGATAGATAAAGATGCCACAGCCCTGCAGGCGTTAAAAATACAACTGGGTGGATCACATTTATTGCTGACGGCCAATCTGCTGGATAGTGCGGCTATAGGTGCAGCAATTAACACAGTATTACAAACCTATGGAAGACTGGATGCCATCCATAATAATGCAGGGATCGCCAGTCCTGCCAAACCATTACACGAAACCACGGAAGAGGAGTGGGAGCTGCTGATGAATGTAAACATCCGGGGCATTTACTATACCACCCGCCACGGCATAGCAGCACTGAAGGCTTCCCGTGGTTGCATCCTCAACACCAGTAGTATGGTAGGTGAAATAGGACAGGAAAATCACGCGGCCTATGCAGGTAGTAAAGGAGCGGTAAATGCGCTCACCAAAGCCATGGCACTGGACTATGCACCCGATGGTATAAGAGTAAACGCGGTAGCACCTGCCGGAGTATGGACGCCCATGTTGCGACAGTGGAACAAAGAGCAGGCAGATCCCGCCCGCATGGAGCAATACCTGGATAATATTCACGCACTGGGTTACTGCCCGGAAGCGACAGAAATTGCCAGCGTATGTGCGTTCCTGTTATCTGATAATGCCCGCTTTGTTACCGGCTGTATCATGCCGGTAAGTGGAGGCGCCGAACTAGGTTATAAGCATACACTATAAATTTCAAGCACAATGAAACGTATTGCCACATTATGTTTAATGCTGTTAGCACTCAACAGCTACAGCCAGACCAATGCCCAGCTGGATCCGAAAATACTGACCAGCAAAGCAGTTATGAACCAGTTTATGGACCTGCGTTTTGGTATGTTCATTCACTGGGGACCCGTTACGCTGCGGGGCACTGAAATAGGATGGTCCAGGCACCACGAAGTGGCCGCTACTGATTACGACACACTCTACAAAGCATTTAACCCGATCGGTTTTAACGCAGATGAATGGGTGAAAACCGCCAGCGAAGCAGGGATGAAATACCTGACCATCACAGCGAAGCACCATGATGGATTTTGTTTATGGCCATCTGCCTATACAGATTATAATATTATGGCTACCCCTTTTAAAAAGGATGTGGTAGGACTGCTGGCCAAAGCGTGCAAAAAATATCATATTAAATTCTGTATCTACTATTCCGTACTGGACTGGTACCAGGAGAATTATCCGCTCGATAATTCCACCGACCCAACGTTGGCGGATAAACGAAAAAAACCGGATATGGAAAAGTATGTAGTATACATGAAAAATCAGTTGAAAGAACTGGTTAATAACTACGATCCTTACATGCTCTGGTTTGATGGTCCCTGGGAAAGTCCATGGACGCCAGCGATTGCATTGGATATGTACACCTATCTTAAAACGCTGAAAAAAGATTTGATCATCAATAACCGCCTTGGTAAGTCATTTTCGGGCACCAACGCAGATGGTACCGCTAATTTCCTGGGTGATTTTGACACACCGGAACAACGCATCGGCAGCCTGAACATGCTAACGCCCTGGGAAACCTGTATGACGATCTGTCAACAGTGGTCCTGGAAGCCAAACGATAAAATGAAATCGTTGCAAACATGTATACAAACGTTGGCTAAAGTTGCCGGTGGCAATGGTAACCTGTTGTTTAATGTGGGGCCCCGCGCTGATGGTAAAATAGAACCTGAGCAGGTAGCACGTTTAAAGGAAATGGGCACCTGGCTGAAACAGTATGGAGCAGCCATTTATAATACACACGGTGGTCCGTATGAGCCGAATGACACCTATGCTGCTACCCGCAGTGGCAAAAAGATTTACCTGCATATTTTTAAACCGGTGAACCAGTTGATATTGCCTGAACTGCCCGGAGTAAAAATAAATAAAGCTTATATCATGAAAGGCGCGTCTGTAGCATTGCTGCAAGCCGACGGACATATCACACTTACATTGCCGGCTTTACCGGATCCGAATGATACCGTGGTTGTACTGGAAACAGATAAGCCTGCCATAGACATTGCTCCTATTAAAAATGATGATAAAAAATGATTAAGAAAATAATAGTGAAAGATGCCCGGTTTCCATTATCCGGAGGAGCCGGTAGTGATGCCATACATCAGAATCCCGTATACTCGTACACGGTAGCGTGTTTGTATGACGATAAGGGTAATTGCGGTACGGGACTGGCTTTCACATTGGGTGCAGGCAATGAACTGGTATGCGCTGCCGCCAGGTTTTATGGAGAAAAACTGATAGGCAAAGATATCAGTGAAGTGATGGCTACTTTCGGTGACTGGTTTAAGCAGCGTTCTGATGAACAACAGTTCCGCTGGCTCGGGCCTCATAAAGGAGTAGTGCATCTGGCGCTGGCGGCGGTTACCAATGCCTGCTACGATCTTTGGGCGAAACAGCAGCAGGTGCCTTTGTGGAAACTGTTGCTGGACCTGAGTCCGGAGCAACTGGTGAATACACTGGACCTTTCTTACCTGGAAGAAGTGCTGCCCCGCGAAGAAGCGGTGCGTATGCTCACAGATATGCAATCTTCCCGCGTATCGCGGGAAGGTATTCTGCAAAAGGGTTACCCGGCCTATGATACATCTGCCGGCTGGTTTAATTATTCCGATGATCAGCTGGAAGCTAACTGTAAACGTGCACTTGATAATGGTTTCAGCGCATTGAAGTTAAAGGTGGGCGCTAAAGATCCGGAAACGGATATACGAAGAGCGCATATTGTAAGAAATACGGTAGGGGATCAGATCAAAGTAATGGTAGATGCCAATCAACAATGGAATCTGCCGCAGGCACTGGCTATTGGCAAAAGACTGGCAGACATCAATCCATACTGGATAGAAGAACCTACCCATCCGGATGATGTGCTGGCACATAAAACGCTGGCGGAAGCACTGAACCCGGTGAAGCTGGCATTGGGAGAACATGTGCCCAATAAAGTGATCTTTAAAAATTACCTGGAAACCCGCTGCGCTGGTTTCATACAGGTAGATGCTGTAAGGGTAGGAGGTGTCAGTGAATTTATTACGGTGAGTTTGTTGTGTAAAAAGTATGGGGTACCGGTGGTGCCACATGTGGGAGATATGGGTCAGCTGCATCAGCACCTCGTATTATTCAATCATATCGGAATGGGACATGAAGCATTATTCCTGGAGCACATTCCTCACCTGCGTGCGCACTTTACCCATCCTGCGCAGATAACAGGCGGATTTTACCGTACTCCTGAAACCCCGGGCAGCAGTTGTGATCTGCTGGCCCTTAATACTTTCCCCGAATGATTTCTACCACAGATACCGTCATCAGCATTTGTTATGTAGCCTTTATTGTGCTACTGGGATTCTGGGCTGGATGGTCCGGAAAGAAGAGCAGCAATGCCGCGGGAGAATATTTCCTTGCAGGCAAATCCCTGCGCTGGCCCATGATAGGCATGGCATTATTTGCTACCAATATTTCCTGTCTCCACCTGGTGAGCCTTGCACAAAGCGGATTTGACACCGGTTTGCTGGCAGGTAACTTTGAATGGATGGCCGCTTTTACACTGATCCTGTTAGCACTTTTTTTTATACCATTTTACATCCGGTCAGGAGTGGCTACGCTCCCGGATTTCCTGGAGCGACGCTATAACCGCGCTTGCCGGGACTGGCTGGCAATCGTATCCGTTGTATCAGCCATTGTGATCCATATCGCGTTTTCATTTCTGGCGGGAGGCATTGTACTGGAAACGTTGTTCGGCATCAATATGTTCAGCAGCATTATCCTGATTGCCGTGGTAACAGGCGCGTATACGATTGTGGGTGGTTTACGTGCAGTGGTAGTGACAGAGTCCGTGCAAACGGTGGTACTGTTAGCCGGTGCGGTGATCATTACCCTGCTTTCCTGGTGGAAGGTAGGTGGCTGGCAACCGGTGATGGCCGTGTTACAGGAGCATCAGCAATTGGATAAGTTGTCGATGCTGCATCCTGCAGGTGATCCGAACGGACTGCCCTGGTATGCAGTATTCCTGGGATACCCGGTTATTGGCATCTGGTATTGGTGTGCTGATCAAACAATTGTACAAAGGGTGCTGGGCGCAAAAGATGAGAATCATGCCCGTACCGGCGCATTGTTCTGTGGTTTTATAAAAGTGCTCCCGGTTTTTATATTCATTCTGCCGGGGCTGCTGGCTTATGTGCTATACAAGCAGGGCGCACTGGATCTGAGTGCATTGCAGCAGGCCGATGGGAAGATGCATACAAAAGGTATTTACTCTCTGATGATTACCAAACTGGTGCCTCCCGGACTGGTGGGCGTTTTGGTGGCGGCCTTATTGTCGGGCTTAATGAGCCAGATTTCCGGTGCGCTGAATTCCATTGCCACATTGGTGAGTTACGATTTATACAAAAGATATCAGCCGGCGGCCAGCGATAAGCAACTGGTAAAAACAGGCCGTATTGCGGCCGTTTTAGCGCTGCTGTTGTCTATTGGCCTGCTACCCTTGTTGAACCGGTATGAGAGTCTCTTTAACGGTATTAATGACGTAATATCACATATTGCGCCGCCTATCACCTGCGTGTTTTTGCTGGGCGTGTTCTGGAGGAAAGCATCTTCCAAAGCTGCACAATATACCTTGTGGCTGGGTTCCGCGTTGGGAGCAATTGTATACGTGACCGGCAAAGTGTATCCCGAAGGGCCTTTGAGCCACATCCCACCGTTGATGGTGGCCTTTTACCTGTTTGTAGTTTGCGTATTGCTGCAGGTTGTTTTATCTTTTGCTTTTCCGATGCAGCATACTGCTGAAAGCAGCCGTTTGTACTGGGAAAGCCCGCTGGCGCCGCTACGCGCAAAAGGCTGGCCGGGTCTGGCAAACTATAAAGTATTGTCAGGGGTGTTACTGGCGGTGATGGCAGTATTATATTGGGTCTTCAGATAATATCCACGTTATGTATAGATCATTTTGCACACTGTTTTTATTGGTGCTTTTCCAGGCCGGTTACGCACAAACAACGGGGGCGCCCTTGCGGCCTGTCGCGATAGCCGCAAAACATGCGATTGTTTACAATAAGCCGGCCCCTGATTTTTTTGAGGGCGCCTTACTGGGCAATGGTGGCATGGGCGTAGTGGTGACTACCCGTCCTGATGCGGTAGTGCTTTATTTCGGACATAATAATGTATGGGATATCCGCATTGCGGAAAACAACCGCGAAGCACTGCATGACTTCAACTATGTGTTTAACAAGGTAAAAGACATCCCGGATCTTGACGGCGATACCTGGTACCAGCAATACAAAACGCTGGCAGCAGAAAATTACAGACAGCCATATCCCAGGCCATTTCCATGTGGATCGCTGGTACTGGGATTTGATCGCAGAATGGCGGAGTTGATAGGACATACCCTGGATATTTCCACGGGCGTATGCCGCGTACAACTGTTATTGGCAGATAAGAAAACTGTTTACCTGGAACTCTTTACCAACATGAAAAGCGATCAGCTGCAAATGCAGCTGGTAGATGCAACGGGTAAACCTGTGCCCAATATTTTTAACCGGGTGAAGATGATGGCAGATCCTTCCACACC
>NZ_JBFTSK010000043.1:0-69598 GCF_056399985.1 Chitinophaga sp. 01L420 | reverse complement strand
TGCTACAGCAGATTAACAACAGTGTCCATACTTTTTTCATAACATCTAACATTACAGGTGATTCTATTTACTTACCAAAAATTTCTGCCAGCTTCTGTGTCAGCTCTTCTCCACGCAGGTCTACGGCTACAATTTTCCCTTCTTTATCAATTAAAAAATTGCTGGGAACGGCGCGGATGTTGTATTCTTTTGCCACGTCATTTTTCCAGCCTTTGAGATCACTGACGTGTGCCCATTCCAGTCCATCGTCTTTAATAGCTTTCAGCCAGGCATCTTTTTTATCATCCAGTGATACACCGAGGATCTCTAACCCTTTGCTGTGGTACTTTTCGTAGTTGTCCAGCACATTGGGATTTTCTGCACGGCAAGGACCACACCAGCTGGCCCAGAAGTCCAGCAACACATATTTACCGCGATAGTCAGATAGTTTAACTGCTTTACCAGCGGTATTGTTCTGCGTAAAATCCATGGCTACGGCGCCTATACCTGTTTTCTTTGCAATGGCTTCCGCGTTGGCCATATCGATTCTCTTTTGTTTAGCTTCTGCCAGCCAGGGGTATTCTTTTGATAAGCGCGTTATTTCAGACAGTATCAGGGCTTTATCCTTGATGGGATGCAGGAAATCCAGCGCATACATCAGTACCGGTGTATGCTGATTCATTTTCACCAGCAATTTAATACGTTCCCCCATATCATTAAACAACCAGTTGAACTGCTCACCCAGGGCCCGTTCCAGCGCAGTATCTTTTGCCAGGGAAGCTTTGTATTGCAACTGTCCAACTTCAATCATGTTCTGATAGTTGCGGTGATTGATAAAATTCACCTCATTGATCAGGTCATTTTCCTTGCTGCCTTCAATAAACACGTAAGGCGGATTCTTTATTTTCATTACCGCGGTGTCTTCGCCCCGGAAATCAATTTTCAGGTTGTCTTTACCCGCCCAGATGGTGAGCCTGTCTTCTTCAAACTCGTTGAGGATATAGAACTGCGGGCGGGTAGCGTCTATTTTAATACTATAGGTACCATCTGCTTTCAGGTGAATGGTATCTATGGTTACGCGGTCGTCGCCCACCTGTTTCTGTACACGGAAGGGGAATTTTCCCTGTTGTTCTGCCGAAGGCGGAAACTTAATTTTACCGTTCACCGTAATGAACTTCTTTGCCTGCTGTGCGGAGGCGGAGGAGGTAATCCCCGCCACCAGCAATAGCATACCAGCGATGTTGTTTTGGTACTTATTCATTTGAAAGTGTATGTTTTAAAAAGATGAATTATTGTATGGGCACCATCGGCATGGCTTCTATCACCTTGCCTTCTTCTTTCGCTGGTTTTTCATTGGTCTTTACTTTGCCGCCAAAAAGCGCTGCCAGCTTCTTTTCTATTTCGCCGCTGCCATCCGGATTAAAGCCTACTTCCTTCATCAGGATAGTGCCTTCGGGGCTGATCAGGTAAGTAGTGGGTACTCCTGTGATCGCGAAACCGCTACCTGCAATATTGATATTATCCAATGCCTGTTTCCATGGATTGTTTTCCTGTGCCACTGCTTTCAGCCAGTCGGCTTTGCTTTTATCGATGGAGATGCTGTAGATCTCGAAGTTCTGATCTTTGTACTGTTGGTACACCTCACGCATATGCGGAAACGACTGCCGGCAGGGACTGCACCAGCTGGCCCAGAAGTCTATCAGTATATATTTTCCTTTGAAATTGTTGAAAGCGAGCGACTGACCTTTTTCATCGGGCAGGGTAAAATCATTTACCTTTTTGCCTACAGCTGAATTCCTGATCCCTTGTGTAAACTGCTGAAATTCTTTGGCTTCCTTTGTTTTTTTCATTTCGGGAGATAAACCAGCGCATAGTCGTTCCTGTTGCTCCGGACTCATCATCTCCCTTGCCTCTCCTAAACTGAATACTGCCGCATAGGAGTTGGGATGATCCTTTATCAGTTTTTGCAGTAATGGAACCAGGTATTGCTGCTGCAGGGCTTTTTGTTTTACTTCAAATGCTGCGTAGTGCGGATCTGTTTCCTCCATCCATGGCTTACCATATTCTTTCTTCAGCTCGGCAGTTATGCTATTCCATGCAGCAGATTTTTGTTTACCATAAGCCTGCAATACTTCTACTGCCTCGGAGCCTTTTACAACAGAAGCGCTCATTCCTTTTGCCACATCGGTGGTGACGGTATAGGTAACCGGTTTATCCATCAGGATTCCAAAGGGAGAATACATTTGTCGCTCAGCCAGCACATATTCCGGAACCAGCATGAGATACACCGGCTCTGTGAAAGGAATATGAAGCGTGTAATGACCGTTGTCTATGACAGCAGAATCAGAATAGGTACGTGAGTAGATATACATTTTGTTATGTCCTTTCAGATCCCCCGTAATGGTTCCCTGCAGTACAATCTGTTGCTGGGTTTGGGCATAGCTGCCGATACAGATCATAGTTCCTGAAATGACGGCGATGATTTTTTTCATTTGCATTTATTTGAGTTTCCCGTATGATAATTAATAGCCTGTATTTTGTTTGATCAGGCCTTTTGTAATATCTATTTCGTGCTGCGGTATGGGCCACGCATAGCGGTTGGCTGGCAATTGCGGATTAGGTGCGTTGTTGCTGCGGATGGCATCAAAGCGGGCAAACCCTTCAAAGGCCAGCTCCCAGCGGCGTTCCTGTAAGATCCTGGTCACCAATGCTGCCGGTGTGGCAAAGTCGGCGGTAGTATATACTTTTGGCACTCCCTTTTTCGTATAGGCGCGGGCATATACCGTATTCAGTAAATCAATGGAAGCGCTGTTCACTCCTTTGGTTTGCGCCAGGGCCTCCGCCAGTGTGAGCATCACTTCCGGTAAACGGATCAGGGGCACGTTGTCACGGATGTTCTGATCCGTAAACTTGCGCATTACCGGGTGATGATACAGCATCAGGCTATCCCTGCGCTCATCACCGGCAGTATAGGTATTCAGAAAATCCGGGAGCGGGTTGCTGAAGCCATATACATAGTAAATGCCATTGTTATCATTTGGCCGTGCAGTTTTGTTGAAACTTTCCGGCAGGGCAAACAACATTTCACTGTTCAGCGGATAGCTTCCTGCGCTGGTAGTATAATTATCCGGCCACAGGTCCCAGAAGGCGGGTTGCAGATGATATGTATTGGTACTCATGACTGCCTGTGCATATACTGCCGCTTTATCGTATGCCTGGCTATACAAACAAACCCTGGCCGCCAGGGCGTTTGCAGCCCCTCTGGTAGCCCTGCTACCCTGACTGAGTGCATCACCCCGGGTGACCGGCAGGTCGGGAATAGCTGCATCCAGGTCTTTCAGTATCTGTGTATAAACGTCTCCATTAGTGGCCCTCGCTACATCCTGAGAACCATCGTATCCGTCAAAGGGTTCCAGTCGCAACGGCACGCCCATATTGCCGGATTTTCCCTGTAATGCACCATCACCGTAGAGCCGTAGCAAGGCCATATAGCAATAGGCGCGTATAAACTTCGCTTCCGCAATGAATATGGCTTGTTTGCTTTTATCGAACTTCGCATATTTGGGCAACTGGGAAATGATCACATTGCACTGGTTAATGGCCGCATAAGGCTTGGACCAGATGGCTGCATATCGATCATCGCGTGGGTCCATGGTGCCTTTGATGATATTCTGATCGAAGGTACTTGTGATACCTGCGGTCTCATCTCCCACCAGGTAATTGTCTCCTGCCACAGCATCCATCAAGGCCAGGTAAGTGCTGCCGAGGTAGCTTTCCGTAGTTTGTTCATTTTTCAATAACTCCGATTCTACCATGGTGCCTTCCGGCTTCAGGTCCAGTTGTTTGTTGCAGGCGCTCATCACCAGCAACAACGTAAACAGGCTTATATGGTATTTGTATTTTTTCATATCCAGCTCAGTTTATAATGTTAGAAAGATGCCTTAATACCTACTCTCCAGGTACGTGGAGAAGGCATGGTGAGTTCATCAAATCCCATGTTCAATGCAGAGGAGCCGTATGCACTCACTTCCGGATCCAGCCCCGAATACTTCGTCAGGATAAAGAGATTGTTTACTTCTGCATACAATTTCAATGCGGTAAATATTCTGGCGCCTTTCAGTTGCTGGTCATTGAAATTGTACCCCAGCAAGAGGCTACGCAGTTTTACAAAAGAAGCATCTTCCAGGAAGCGGGAGCTTTTCCGGTCCAACGTATAGTCGTACGAGGTACCAAAGCCCACCTGTGAATAGTTGGATCCATTGATCAATGCGGGAATATCCGTTTTCTGACCGGGCGTTTTCCAGTAGTTCACCAAATCCGAAGAGAGGTTGTATACATTATTGGCAAAAGAAGAACTTCCCAGGTAGCTATACATGGCTGCTTTGGCACCGTTGTACATTTTATTACCGGCGGAGAAAGAGAAGAAACAGTTCAGCTCAAATCCTTTCCAGGTAAATGTATTGCCTAATCCTCCAAAAACAACGGGCATGGCATCTCCCATGTATTTCCGGTTTACATAGGGTGCATCCGGATATTGTTTTTGTATAGGTACTTCAGATACCTTACCGCTGTTATCTGACCATTGTGGCTGTCCGTTGCTGGCATTCACACCGGCCCAGTCATATAAATAAAAAGCGGTAGCAGAATGTCCTACGCGCCAGAAGCGGCCACCGGTGGTTTCATTTTCTGCGGCCAGCTGTTCTTCATCAATCTGATGCAAACGGGTCACGGTATTGCGGTTGCCGGAAATATTGAAAGTGGTATTCCAGTGAAAATCTTTCGTCGCCATATTCTGGCTGTTGATACTAAACTCAATGCCTTTATTGGTGAGGTCTGCACGGTTTTGCTGCTGCAGATCGAAGCCCATGAAATAAGGCAGGGCAGACTGCAGGATGGCATTGGATGTTTGACGGCGATAGTAATCGACTGATCCACTGATCCGTCCCTTCCATAAGCTATAGTCGGCGCCGATGTTCCAGGTGGTGGTGCGTTCCCATTGTAGGTTGGGATTAGCGGGTTGCTGATTGTCGATCGTAGGGGTGTTACCGTAAGTAGCACCATATACATTGATCACATACTGACCCTGGTTACCGTAGTAGCCGTTGCCACCGTCATTACCGGTAAACCCTACACTGGCGCGTAATTTCAGTTGTTCAACAGCTCTGCTCCCTTTCAGGAAGCTTTCTTCACTGAGTGCCCATCCTGCTGCAAAGGAAGGGAAGCCTACATAGCGGTGATTGGCGGAGAACCGGGAAGACCCATCCAGGCGGTAGGTAATGCCGGCCATGTATCTATGTTTATATTCATAATTCAGTCGGCTCATGAAAGATACCTGTGCCCACTGCTGTTGCAGAGAGTTCTGTACTCTTTTGTCTTTGGCAGTAAGAATACTGAGCATGTCATCGTTCAGGAAACCTTTGCCGCTTACGCTGTTGGTATTTTCTACCGACTTCTCGAAGCTTTGTCCCAGCATGGCACTCACTGCATGTCCATTTCCTATGACCTTATTGATATCAAGGCGGTTGTTGATGACCCATTTACGGAGTTGTTGTTGCGTTTCGGTAGCGGAGCCGCCAATTGTCTGAGGGCGGTCAATGATACGGTCATAAGCACGGGAGCTGATCCAGTCTATTCCTACATCGGAGTGTGCGCTTAACCAGGGCAATAGTTTGAGATCGGCAAAAACATTGCCCAGCACGAGGTTATCAGTATTATAATTTTTACCTGAACGGGCCTCTCCTACCGGGTTCGACACCTCCTCCGGGCCGGTAGGGTTGTTACCATACAACCAGTTGTATTTGCCGGTGCTGTCGTATATGCCGATGTTGGGTGCTTTCTGAATAGCAGAGCGATATACATTCTGCGCACTAAGTGAGTTATTGGTGGTTTGATTCAACGTCATGCTCACACCTATTTTCAGGGATTTGCTCATCTGGTTATCAAAGTTCACGCGGCCCTGGTAGCGGGTAAGGTCGTTGTTAATAATATAAGCCTGTTCTTTATTATAGCCGAGACTCACGTAGTAGTTGGACTTGTCCGTTCCTCCGCTCATCGACACTACTGCATTGTTGCCATAGGCATTGCGGACCACTTCGTTGAGCCAGTTGGTGCCGTTACCTTTAGAAAAGTTATAATTAAGGGGAGTGTACCAGTTACCGGAGGTTGCCTTGCCGATAGAATCTTTTTGCCGGAACAGTTCTGTATAAAAATCGGCGTATTGATCACCGGTCATTATTGAGGGCAGTTCCCTTGGTTTACTCAGTGAAGTACTCACCTGTACGTCTACACGCATTTTTCCTTTCGCTCCTTTTTTGGTAGTGATCAGGATGACGCCGGCGGAGCCGCGGGAGCCGTATATGGCAGTAGAATAGGCGTCTTTCAATACTTCCACAGATTCAATGTCATCCGGATTGAGGGTGGCGAGTGGATTTTTTTCAAAGGTGGTAGGTTGCCGGTATTCATTTACTACCTGGTTGCCGCCATAAGCGAATCCGGGGGAGTTACCTTTATTATAGTCTACTGTATTCAGGTTGGGATCAATCCCATAAATGGGTACGCCGTCCACCACTATCAACGGGGAGTTACCATTGGTATTGAGGGTGCTGATACCCCGGATGGTGATGTTGGAAGCGGCTCCCGGCACGCCGCTGGAGGGGGCGATGAATACGCCGGGGAGTTTACCGATCATGGCCTGATCAATGGTCAGCGGCATTTGTCCGGATTCCTTGCTGGCTTCGTAGGTAGCCACCGCTCCCAACAGGCTGCGTCTTTCCTGCACGCCATAACCAATAACTACGGCCTCGGTTAAACGCGATGCAGCGATAAATAAATTCACGGTGGCTGATGTCACCACTCCTGGTAATACTTTCACCGCCTTCAGTTCTTCTGCACCGTAGCCGATGGAGGTAAAAGTGAGGTGATAGGTGCCGGCGGGCAATGATATTTCAAAGCCACCTTCTATATTGGTGACCGCATAATATTTTGTTCCGGCAACTTTCACGGTAACGCCTGGCACTGGCGGTCCCTGTTCACCTTCTTTGACAACACCTTTTATTTTACCGGGACCGGTTTGTTGCAAATTAACGATAGGCGGTGCTGCCTGTTTCACGATCAACAGTACACCGTTTTTTTCTACATACTTCAGTGGCGTATTTTCCAGCAGGGCCTGTAATACCTTTTCCAGCCGCTCGTTTACAAATTTTAATTTCTTCACCTGGTAGCGTACCAATTCCTGGTTATCATAACCAAAAGAAAGGTGGTAACCCGATTCCAGTTTTTTAACACACGATGCGAGTGATTCGTTCTCAAATTTCTCTGTCACCCTGACTTGCTGTAACGGTTGGCTGTACCCGTTATTAGCATACAGGAGGGTAATACCTCCCAGTATAAAAACAGTGACCATTACGCTCCATCTCATAAGACCTGGTATAAAAGTTAGCGTAAGCGATTTTTGCATATATTTGGTTGATTTTAGTGTTAACTAAATGCATATAACAGTCATCAAGCGTGTCTGCAAATCACTGCCTGACTGTTGTATAACTTTCTAAAACCGTGTCTGCTCCAACAGATGCGGTTTTTTTTAGCTGTTAGCTTTTAGCAAATGCAGCGAAGACCAACATATGATTATCTCCGCTGCATTTGCTAAAAGCTAACAGCTAAAAGGGTATAGCTATCGCAGGGATGGCTTCCATGTCCATCCTATTTATTTTGGTTGCATCCTCCTTGTATGCGGATTTTAGCTGTTAGTCTTTAGCAATTAGCTGTTGGCAAATGCAGCGAAGACCAACATATGATTATCTCCGCTGCATTTGCTAAAAGCTAACAGCTAATGGCTAAAAGCTTTTGCGGTGTATCGTAATGTCTTTTTCCTTTATATCATATTGTACAGGATGTATGCTGCTTACCAGGTCCAGGACCTGCGTAATGGTTAGTTCTTTGCTGCATCGCAGTGTATATTCGTCCTGTTTCATTTCTGCCGGATTAAACCGGATATGTACACCATATTGATTTTCCAGTGTGAGGGCCAGTTCTGCGAAACCTACCTGCGAAAGGCTGATCATACCGTTGGCCCATTCATTGATCTGTTGGTTGTCTGCTTTTGATTTCATGTATTGCTGCGCCGACCGGCTGAATATGAGCTGGTCGTTGGCACTGAGTACATCGAGCCCTTTTTGTGCGTGCAGCACCTTCACCATGCCTGTTTTCACGGTTACCTGTGTTTCATCCAGGGTGCTGTAAGCCTTTACGTCAAAGGAGGTACCGAGTACCTGCACATTCAGTTCGACGGTATGCACTTCAAACGGATGTTGCTCGTCCTGTTTTATGTCAAAGAATCCTTCTCCATCCAGTTTCACGGTACGCACGTTGCCAAACTCCTGCGGATATTCCATTCTGGCGCCTGCGTTGAGCCATACACGGGAGCTGTCGGGCAATACGAGTTCCTGTTGTTGCCCGGTGGCCACCTGCACAATGATCATTTTATGGCGGGGCTGCCAGGTGCTCAGAAACCACCAGCTGCACGCCCCTACAACTCCGGCCAGTACAGCCGCAGCGATCTGCCAGCGGTACCGCATCCGTACTACGGGTGCTTGTACCGGCTCCAGCTCTGCATGGATATGTTGTAACATATCTGTTTGCAGCTGTTGCTTGTGGGCTTCGTCCCGGAATGTATGCATAGATTGTTCAGACTGGTTTTCATACCAGTCCTGCAGCCATTGCAGTTCTTGTGGAGTACAGGTTCCGGTTTCAAGCCGCTGGAGGATCTTTGCTATTTTATCTTGAGCATCCACGCTTTAACCATTTGTAGTAGTAAAGACACCTGTGTAAAAAGGTGGTACTATAGGGTGAGAAAATATTTTTTATTTGTAGTGCTTTAGTTTGTCTTTCAGTCGTTTCAGTGCGGTAGTCAGCTGATTTTTTACTGTTTGACCGGAGATGCCCAACCGGGTGGCTGTTTCTTGAACCGATAGTCCGTCACGCCGGCTCAACAGGTATACTTCCTGCATTTTCTCAGGCATATCGGCGATTGTAGCGGCAATGACCGCCTGTATTTCCGTCAAAAAAAGGTGGTCATCTGCCGAAGGCAAAACAGGCATTGGAAAATCTGCAAAAACATCCAGGTGTTTCTGGTAGTTGTGGTGATAGCGGAGATGATTGAGCACACGGTATTTGAGCGAAATAAAAAGGTAGGCATCCAGCTGCTGCCGGATCACGATATCCTTTCTCTTATGCCAAAGGGCCACAAACACTTCCTGCAAACAATCTTTTGCGTCTGCATCATTCTGCAGTCTGGCGTAAGCTGCGATGTACAATTTCTCCCAGTAACGGTGATATAATTCATCAAAAGCAGCTTTATCATCCAGCAATTGCATACGTTCCAGCAGCGCGGTATCCGGCAAGTGCATCAATCACCAAAAGGTTTAAACGTAAATATATAGAAAAGCGGTTCAAAAAAGCAAGGGGTATTTAGTGTTAGGTAAAAAGACTACAGGTTGTCTCCAGAATCAAACACGAGTTTTGCCGCATAATAATTCACTGCTATGAAACAGATATTGACTACTCTTTTTTTCCTGTCCTCCGCCGCTGTGATGGCGCAATCCGAATATCATGTCAGCCGGACCTTCAAGGTCGGTGGCGACGGCAAATGGGATTACATTTCCCTGAATCCGGTCAATGGGCAATTATATGCGGCCCATGGTACTGCTGTAAATATCCTCGATAAAAAAACCGGCGACAGCACCGGCATGATTGCCAACACCACCGGGGTACATGGCGTTGCTTTTGCGGAAAAATTCCGGAAAGGATATACCACAAATGGTAAACTGAATACCTCCACAGTATTTGATATTCAAACCAACCAGGTGCTGGGAGAAATCAAAACCGGGGCTAAGCCCGATGCTATTCTGTTTGATCCTTTTTCTCAGAAAATCATTATTTGTAATGGCAACAGTGCAAATCTCACTGTCATTGACCCTGGTAATGACCAGGTAGTGGCTACCGTAGCGCTGGGCGGCAGCCCTGAAACAGCGGTTACGGATGGTAAGGGAAATATTTATGTTAACCTGGAAGATAAAAGCGAAGTGGTGAAAGTAGATGCCCATACTTTTACTGCCGGCCCGCATTGGTCGCTGGGCAAAGGAGAAGCGCCTACCGGTTTGGCGATAGACGTGGCTACCCACCGCTTATTTTCCGGTTGCGATAATAAGGTGCTGGTAGTACTCAATGCCGACAACGGAAAAATTGTGGCCACGCTGCCTATTGGCGACGGCTGCGATGGCGTGGCATTTGATGCAGCGGAGAAAATCATTTTTGCGGCCAACGGCGAAGGTACCTTATCCGTTATACAGGAAACCAGCGCCGATAAATATCTCTCCCAAGCAACCATACCTACCCGTAAAGGCGCCAGAACACTGGTGCAGGATCCACAAACACATCATGTGTACCTGCCCGTAGCTGATTTTTTACCTGCAGCAGGTGAAACCAAGGCCACTATTGCTCCCGGCACATTTAAAGTGCTGGAGGTTAGTAAGTAGTTGGTTCGAAGGAATTACTTATATTTGAAAATGTGACTTCCCGAAGGGAGGAAAGCCCAAATAAAGCGGACTAAACCGAAATAGCGCACCCCTATCCGGATTAGTCCGCCTTCTCAAATAACCTGGTTGTTAGCGGCTATAGTTCATCATTTTCAAATATTAATTGTTGTTATGGACATTATTCAGAGAAATAATATTCACGTGGTTGGTAACCAGGATGCCCTACAAACCCTCCTATTTTCCCATGGATTTGGAATAGACCAGACCTCCTTTTCAAAAGTTATCCCAGCCTTCGAAAAAGATTACCAGATTGTATTATTTGATAATGTTGGCGGCGGTAAAGCCCAGATGAAAGCGTACAGTCCTAAACGTTATGAGTCTGTAAACGGTTACGCTACAGATATAGCCGATATTATCCAGGCACTGGAAGTAAAAAATGTCACTTTTATTGGCCATTCGGTAAGTGGTATGACTGGTCTGCTGGCCAGCAACCATTATCCTGGCATGATAGAACGCCTCATACTGCTGGGTTCCAGTCCCCGTTACCAGAACGATCCTAAAGATGGTTATATAGGTGGATTTGATAATCATGCGCTGACCAGTCTTTTTGAAGCCATGGAAGGAAATTACCATGCCTGGGCAAGTGGTTTTTCTAAACTGGCCATGCGAAATGAAGACAGACCGGAATTAGCCGCTGCTTTTGCGGAATCACTTCAGGCGATACGGCCGGACGTAGCCATACAGGTTGCAAAGGCCATCTTTTATATGGATCACCGGGATGCTTTGCCCAAAGTCACCATTCCTACCCTGGTGGTACAAACAGAGAATGATATTGCGGTACCTGCCATCGTCAGCGAATACCTGGAAGCCAACATACCCAACAGCCGGCGGACGAAAGTAAAAACCCACGGACATTTTCCGCATATCAGTGCACCGGAAGAAGTTATTGCTGCCATACGATCATTTCTGTAATTATTTCATACTTCAATTTCATACTGTGAGTACCTGGGAGCGTAAAGCATTAAATTTTATCAACCAAACGAGTCGCTGGGATAAGGACAAACATATTTCCTCTTTTCTTGCCTTCAGTATTTCTCTTGTAAAAAATCTTACAGAGGCGGATATTGCCCTGCAGCTTGAATTTGAAGATGAGGAAACAGCGAAGGTGAAATGTGCATCGCCCGTGCATTTGAATGATATGGTATTAAACCCGGAGCCTATAAAAAAGCTGTTGTATACACAGGGGTTTAAAACTATTTACTGGCGCGACATTCCGCCGCCAAAGGAAAATGTGTTACAGGAAATATTACAGGCTTTTTCCTCTGCTATCATTATTCCCATTAATACAACGCCCAACAACAGTCTGCTGATACTGGGCTGGAGTGCGCCCCAGCAGTTTAATAATGACTTCCTGGAATGCATAGAAACTATCCGTTTACGCCTGAAGGAAATACTGCTGCATTCTCAGCAGCAACTATACTTTCAGCGCGTAGCCATCCGTTTTGCAGCAATACTGCATACCATCCCGTATGCATTGGTGTTCATTAACAATGATGGATTTTCCGGATGGGTAAACCAGGAAGGGGCAACCCTGCTGGGACTTTCAGGACCGGGAGAACAATTACCAGCTATTCTTTCTGATGCGATGATGCAACTCCGGAATAAGGCATTGAATATAGACGACATCTATAAAGAAGCAGTAATGCTGTTTTCTTCTCCCGAAAATTCTATTACCAACTGGATATGGAAGCTGGAACATAAAATATTAAAGGTATCCTGTTTACCCGTTACCACGCAACAGATCAGTGGCCGGCTGTGGATATTTGAATAATACTAATACCGCTGCCTCCACAGGAAATAAAAAGTACTACCCTCTCCAGGCTGAGATTCGACCCATACCTTGCCCCCCTGCTCTTCTACCAGCAGCTTGAAGATATTCAAACCGATCCCGGTGCCATCGCCCTTACCATCATTATCCAGTCTTTCAAACAACTTGAATATGCGGTCCGTATCACGTTTGGCCACACCAGGACCATTATCTTTTACATAAAATTCATAAAACTCACCTTTGTCGGTGCCTCCAATCGTAATGACTCCTTCTTTCTTATCATTGTACTTGATGGCATTGGAAATAAGGTTTTGAAAAACCTGTTGCAGTTTTAGTTTGTTGGTTTCCAGCACCGGCAGCTTATCAACGGTTTCGATGCCGATATGTGCCGGTGGAAATAACAAGTGCGACAATTGTGCGATCAGTTCGTGTACATCTACGTCTTCAATGGTTTGTTCCATTTCACTTTGCCGGGTATAATCCAGCATAGAAGTAATCATTTCTGTCAGGTGGTTAGTTGCCCCTAATACAATCGTCATGTATTCTTTCAGGTCAGGGGCGCTCTGGATACGCTCATCTTCATTGATGAGTGCCAGCAGGCCGATTGCACCGGACAAAGGAGATTTGAGGTCGTGAGCTACTACATACATAAAACGCTCCAGTTGCTTGTTGACCTTTTCTTTTTCCACCATGGCTTCCTTCAGCTCCTGCTGATACAGGTATAGTTTTTCAAACACGCTGACTTTGGCCCGGGTGATATTTATATCCAGTGGCTTTGAAAGGTAGTCTACTGCACCTTCTTCAAAGCCCCGCATCACATACTGTTCCTCTTTGTTGATAGCCGTAACAAAAATGATGGAGATATCTTTTGTTTTGGGATTTGCCTGTAATAACCGCGCCACTTCATAACCATCCATATCGGGCATTTGTACATCGAGCATAATTAATCCGATATCATTGTGACGCAGGACTGTTTTTAATGCTTCATTACCGGATGTGGCCTTCAGGATTTCGCGGTTATCTCCTTCCAGCATGTGTTCCAGGGATACCAGGTTTTCCGCTTTATCATCTACTAGCAGGATGGTAAACGTCTTCGGTTTGTGCTGCTTCATTTGTCAACTTTTATTTGCTGTGCTTATTTGTCTTAAATAATGAATGATGTCATTTACCGGCATCGGTTGTACGCCGGAGCAAAGGTCCATAGCCGCCTGGGGCATCATACTAAACTCAGCTGTAAGCGGGTCCTGTACAATCCCTGTGCCACCGGCAGCAACAATACGGCATAATCCGGCTGCGCCGTCTTTATTGGCGCCGCTGAGTAAAAGTCCCAGCACGGCAGGGCCAAACACACTAGCGGCACTGCTAAAGCTCAGGTCAATAGCAGGGCGACTATAATTTACCGGTTCAGAATAATCGAGGGAAAAGGTACTATCATCTTCTATCAGTAAATGATAGTTTTGCGGAGCCAGGTAAATATTTCCTGGTAATAATGCTTCTTTGTCTTCTGGTTCTACAATGGTTTGTTGTACAGATAACAATCTGTCCAGTTCGCTCTCTACATTTTTTAACCGATGCAGAATGATCACCACAGGTATAAAAAAGGGAGATGGCAACTGATTCAGCAACTCCACCAATACAGGCATACTCCCGGCAGAACCACCGATCATGAGGATACTGTATTTGTGAGAAAGCGTCAATGACTATACTTTGCGTCTGAAAATCTTATTTGAAATGCTCACCGGTTCAAATTTATACCGCTCTTCATTATACAACAATGACTCTTTTATACCTAATGCAAGGTAACCTAACGAAGTTAAGCTTTCATAAAATAATTTAACTACGCGTTCCTGCAGTGTTCTGTTAAAATATATAAAAACATTCCGGCAACAGATGAGTTGAAATTCATTGAATACCTGATCTGTCACCAGATTATGCTGAAAAAAAATAATGTTACGCCGTAAGGCCGGCTGTATAATCGCATTATCATAACCCGCCGTATAATAATTAGAGAAATCATTTATTCCACCAGACTGCATATAATTATAGGTGTAGTCTTTCATGTCTTTCAGGTTGATGACACCGTTTTCTGCCTTCCGGAGATTAGCGGCATTCATATCGGTCGCGTATATACGACATCTGTCCAGCAATCCGGCTTCTTCCAGCAGGATAGCCATAGAATATACTTCTTCACCCGATGCGCAGCCTGCATGCCATATTTTTATGATAGGATAAGATGCCAGTCTTGGTAATACCTGCTCCCGGAGTGTTTTATAGAAAGAGGGGTCCCGGAACATTTCTGTCACATTCACAGTAATATACTGGACCATTTCCTGAAAAAAGCCGTTTTCATTCAGCAACCGGTGCTTTAATTCAAAGACGCTGTCGATATGTGCATAACCTGTAAACCGCATGAAGCGGCGTTTCAACGAAGCGGGGGCATAATCCGTAAAATCATAACCATATCGCTGTTGAATTATCTTCACCAGATCCGTATAATCGCTGTTACTGATGTCTTCTATCATAGGCCTGTTATGATAACCATACCCTTAACAAAGATAGCAGTTTAATGTTATCCACTGGTTTGGCTATATAGTCTGAAGCGCCTGCCTCCATGCATTTCTGGCGATCGCCGGCCATAGCTTTAGCCGTTAATGCGATGACAGGCAATTGTTGAAACCGGGCGTCTGCACGTATACGTCTCATCGCTTCATAGCCATCCATTTCCGGCATCATAATATCCATCAGTACAAGATCCAGGTGTGGATGCTGTTGTAATATATCCAGCGCTTCCCTGCCATCGGCGGCAGTCAATACCTCTATCCCCTGCTCTTCCATCAGGGCACTGATAGAAAAAACATTGCGCATATCATCATCTGCCAGCAACACCTTTTTGCCGGACAATGTATTTTCCATTCCTTCCAGTGGAATATTCCCCACACTTGTTTTCTTCTGTAGTTTGTAGAGAAACAACTCCAGTTCGTCCATCAGGCGGTCAGTAGAATACGAAGAGTTGCGTACGATAGCTGACGCATATTTCTTCAGTTGTTGTTCTTCATTGCTGGTAATATCCTGGTCGAGATATACGATGAGCGGGGTATTGCCCGGTTCCTGTATCTGGGTGAGCGCCTGTAACTGTGCGATGCCCGCATTTAAATCGTAGCCAATTTCTACGATAACGGCATCATATTTTTTCTCTGCCAGTAATGACGATGCCGGGGTGATACCGGTAGCGATATCATATTGTGTTTCCAGGTTTCTTTCGTCACTTTTTGTTTTGAGTGCGGTGTCGGCACTCAACGGTCCTGCGGATACGACTAGCACTTTCTTTAGCCGGGCCTGTATCTGTGAGCTGATGCTGGAGAATACTTCTTCCATATCTTTCAGCTCCAACGGCTTTCTCGTGTAGCCATGAATATTATCTTCTGCGATTCCCTGTATATCGGCGCCCGTTACCACATGAACCAGTATTTTACTTAGCTCCTCGCTGCTTTTCAGGATTTTGAGGATGCTGCGGCCATCAATAACAGGCAGGTTCATATCCAGTATAATGGCTGCCGGCAGGTATTTGCGCGCATAGGCCAATCCATCCTGTCCGTTATGTGCCACAATAGTTTTAAAGCCTTTATTGCGGGCAAAATCCCGGAGTATATCAGCGAAGTAGATATCATCTTCAATGATCAATATCAGTTTATCCTGCTTGCTGATGTTGTGACGGTCGTCGTCTACGTTATCAGCAGGTAAAGCTATGGCGGTGCCGATTTCCGGTGTGGTTACCGCCTGTTCTGTAGCAGATAGTATTTTACCATCCGCAGGAATCACAACAGAGAAAGTGGTGCCGGCCGAAGTACTGCTATCCAGGCGGATCTGGCCATGTAGTAGTAGCATTAATTCCCTGCTGATGCTGAGGCCCAGACCAGTCCCTCCGTATTTGCGGTTGGTAGCGCCATCGCCCTGATGAAAGGCATTAAATACCAGTTCCTGTTTATCGGCAGGTATACCCGGGCCGGTATCGGTAACACTGATACCTACGGCATTGGCATCGCTCTTATACCAGGCAATACTGATAATGCCGCCTGCTGGGGTAAATTTAAAGGAGTTGGACAACAGGTTGCGGATCACCTGTTGCAATCGGAGTTTATCTGTAACGATGGTAGCAGGAACATCCGGCGCAATATTTTTGATAAATTGAATTTTCTTTTCAGCGGAGATTACATCGAAAAGATCAGAGAGGTCGTCCATGATGCTGGTAACGGTTACCTCTTCGAAGTTCATCTCTACTTTACCTGCTTCTATTTTAGATAAGTCAAGTACATCATTGATCAGGTGCAGCAGGTCTGAGCCCGATTTATAAATGATGCCCGCATATTCCATTTGTTTTTCCGTGAGATTTTTACCTTTATTTTCCTGCAACATTTTGGCGAGGATCAATACGCTGTTGAGTGGTGTGCGCAGCTCATGCGACATATTTGCCAGGAACTCTGATTTATAGCGGCTGCTGGCTTCCAGTTCAGCCGCCTTTACGGCAAGAGCGCCCCTGGCGGCTTCCAGCGCTTTATTCTTCTCAATTACTTCCGCATTCACCTGTCGCATTTCCTCTTCCTGTACCCGTAGTTCCTCTTCGGAAGCCTGCAGTACTTCCGACTGCCGGCTGAGTTCTTCGTTCGACTGCCGTAGTTCTTCCTGCTGACTGATTAGGATTTCCTTTTGTTCCTGTACCTGTTGCAATAATAACAATACTTTGCTCCGGGCGTTGGCCGCATTAACGGCCACGGATATATCTTTTTCCAGCAGTTCCAGCAGGTGGAGCTGCAGTGGGGCCACTTCCTTAAAGCTGGCCAGTTCTATCACCCCCAGCAATTCATCTTCTATCCATAGCGGCACCATTATGATAGAGCCAGGAATAGCCCGGCCGCTGGCGGAGCCCAGTTGCCAGTACGTAGCCGGCAGGTCGTGGATCACGTGGATACTCCTGCTATTGGCAGCAGTTCCCAGGAAGCCATCGTTCAAAGCAACAATACCAGGTATAGCTGCCGGCATACTAACTGCCGAAGTTAAACGAAGATCATTATGTACGTCATCATAACAATAAAAGGCACCAGCAGCAAAATTGGCAAAACCAGTTAGGGTCTCGATGCATTTACGTACCAGTTCATCCCGGTTATGGCCTCCCTGCAAGCTGTCATTTATATTATTTACACCGGTGAGCAGCCAGTTTCTTTCATTGGCGGCTGCGTTCAGTTCTACCACTTCATCCAGCTTACTGTTAAGTGCATCCTGAGCTTTTAGTCTTCTTCTGAACTCCGTATATGTAATCCTCATCAGGATAAAGCCTACGAGCAGGATAAAAGCATTATTAAGTAGCAGCGCTTTGACGGCTTTACCGAAAGAATCTTTCTTGACTTCTTCCCGGAGTGCCAGCAGCCGGCGCTCTTCTGCATTTACGGCACCTATTCTCGTCCGTACTTTGTCCATCAGCAGCGTTTCTTTCTCGGTGATGCTGGCGTTATCTTTAAAGCGTTGCGCATCCGCGATGTGATCCAGCTCATTCCAGAAGCTTAACAGGTGGTTCACCTCATCTTCGAGAGAGTCTACATTCTTTACCTGTACCGGATTATCCTCCACCATGGTGCGCAGATCGTTTACTGCCGGCGCTACTTTGGGTAATGCGAGTTCGTATGGCTGCAGGTACCGATGTTCGAATGTGCTGCGAAACCCGCGCCTGGCGGCTTCCATATCAAACAACAGTCGTTGCACCCTTTCCGAATTATTAAGTACGCGGTATGTATGTTGCACCCATCCTGCTTCTTCCGTTTGTGTATCGAACGTGCGCCAGGTTAGAAATCCTCCCAGTATTACAAGTAATACCACAAGGGAAAAGCCAAGGTACAGTCTGTTAACCAGTGAGATCTTCATCGTTGAATGCGAAAAAAAAGGTAATTGTTGTGTTTTGTAAAATTGTTATATTAGGTATAAATGTACCGAAATGCCTTCATATTCAATACCTTTGCAAAACGCAACGTATCTGTTTTGACATTAATTTAAAAAAATTATACCATCTGTGAAAAACCTTATCATCAGCTTTTAAAGTATATATCTACGCAAATAAATTGTTGAGTGATTGCAACAACTAAAAAAAATCATATTCCTGATTTAATGCATACCATAAAAACCAAATTTCATCATACATCCGTACATCTTAAACAATGCGGCACCTGCATTGTTTACCGGATTAAATTCAGCCCACTATGAGTAAAATATTGTTAGTAGAAGATGACGAGATCATGCCGAAGATAGTTGCCAGAATTCTTGCCTCCACTGAATATGAGCTGGACCATGTGTCCAACGGCAAAGAAGCGTTTGAAAAACTGGAGGCCACCAATTACGGCTATGACCTGATCATTACGGACATTATGATGCCATATGCCAACGGGTTTGAAATTCTCAGTAAAGTAAAAAGTCCTGACAGGGAAAAGCCCATTCCTGTTATCATCGTTTCCAATGCAGGTAATGAAGATATGATCATGGAGGGTTTTAAACTGGGCGCCGATGATTTCCTGAAGAAGCCCATCATTCCTGCAGAATTATTGATAAGGGTGAAAAGATTATTAATGAAGACTAAATAGCTGGATATTGGACATACAAGTACCTGTTTTCCTGGAACCAGCCTGGAACCTGTTCCAGGGAGCGCCACTGGCCATACAGCTGGCGATGATATTTATTATAATTGCTGCTGTGATTACGCTAATGGCCTATTTCTCCATTTTAAGAAACCGTTACCGGGGCTATCAGCGTGCAAAAAGACTGGCATCACTCCTACCTAAACTGGATAACCTGATCATTGAGGAGGTACTGGCAAACCCTGATCCACTTGCCAACACCCATCCGGACCGGGTAGAACTGAACCTGGAAGGATTCTGGAAATTACCGCTGCAAAAAAAATGGGCCAGGCAAGCCACCACCGACCGGATCATCCATTTCCGCCGGAATGTGAGAGGCAATGCCGGACATCTTTTGCGGACGCTATACCTGCAACTGGAGTTGGATAAGGATAATATCAAGCAAATGAAATCGTCTAAGTGGGAGCGGAAAGTACGGGCACTGACAGAATTCATCAACATGGATATTCCTATTGCCGACGTATCCATATTACCATTAACGAATAGCCATAACCGTGAGTTGAGGGCAGCAGCCAGACATGCCTATATCAAGCTCAGTAAAAATGAGCCGTTCAAATTTTTTGACGTAGTAACAGATCCCCTGCTGATGTGGGACCAGGTAGAACTGTTCCGCATCATCACCACTACCGAAGATATTGCCATCCCCAATTTTGCGCGATGGATCACCTACTCTTCCAACAAGAGCGTGGTATCCTTCTGTTTAAAGCTCATCATTCACTACAACCAGTTGCCGGCAGTACCGGCCGTAAAAAAGCTGCTGGATACCAAAGACCACTACCTCCGCGCAGATGCGATTAACTGCCTCGGCAAATTGAAAGTGCCTGATGTGGAAGATAAGCTGGTAGCTATTTACAGCAGTCAACCCCTGCATTGCCAGATAGAAATACTGAAAGCGTTGGGACGCATTGGCAGCGGGCAGCACATCGACTTCCTGAAACAGGAATTCCTGCATTCCACCGATTTTGATTTGCGTAAAAGTGCCGCCAAATCCATTGTAAAAAATGAATGGATCGCCGGCCAGGTATTACAGGAACTACTGGATACTGCAGACCCCGAAAATCTGCTTATCCTGAAACATTGTATGAACCCGTTAATCAAATACTGATGAATGGACTTTTAGAAACAGCAGGCAGGCTCTATGAAAACACACTTTTCGTATATGGATTGGTGTTATTGTTCACCTATGCCCTGCTGGCTATCTTATCGATGCTGGCCATCCGCAGGTATGTTAAACGGAACAACGAGCATCAGCTGAATATACTATCCAGCTCCCCCATGGCGCCGGGTATCACCATCCTGGCACCTGCTTTTAATGAAGGCCTTACCATTGTATCCAATGTACGTTCCCTGCTGACGCTCAATTATCCCCGTTACGAGATCATCATCATCAATGATGGCAGCACGGATGATACCATGGAGCAACTGATCAATGAATTTAAAATAGTCCCGGTAGACTTTGCCTATAATGTAAAGATTCTCACCAGGCCGGTACGTAATATATATAAGTCTACCGACCCCGCTTATTCTTCCCTGCTGGTAATAGATAAAATAAACGGAAAAAGTAAAGCAGATGCAGTGAATGCCGGTATCAACGTAGCGACTTTCGACTATTTTGTTTGTACGGACGTGGACTGTATTCTTCATAAAGATACCCTGTTGGAGCTCATCCGGCCGGTAATGCAGGAAGAAAAGAAGCGGGTAATCGCCGTTGGCGCTACGTTGCGTATTGCCAATTCCTCTGAGTTTGACGAAGGTGTGATGACCAGGATGCGGCCACCTAAACAGTTATTACCGCGTTTCCAGGAAGTAGAATATATCCGCTCCTTTGTACTTGGGAAAATGGGCTGGAGCTACATCAACTGTGTACCAAACGTATCCGGCGGACTGGGATTATTTGACAGGGAAGTAGCCACCCGTTGTGGCGGGTACGATCATCTTTCTTTTGGGGAAGATATGGAACTCCTTACCAGGATGTGCCGGTATGCGCACGACAACCGGATTTCCTATGCCGTGCGTTACATTCCTAAAACCCTTTGCTGGACGGAAGCACCGTCCTCCGTTAAAATATTGAGCCGGCAGCGCGTACGCTGGTCGCGGGGACTTGCGCAGTTAATGGCTGCCCACTTCAGCATGTTCCTGAACCCGCGCTACGGCAAAATGGGGTTAATCGTATTTCCATTTAATTTCTTTTTTGAATTACTGGCACCACTGATTGAATTCAGCGGCATTATTGTATACATCATCCTGGCAGCATCTGACAGAATTAACTGGCCATATGCCTTGCTGTTACTGCTTTTCGTGTATACCTATTCCATCATGATCACTACCATTTCTATATTATGGGATCAGCTTTCCTTCCGTTATTATAAAACATGGAGAGAAGTGGCTTATCTCTGTTTCACTCCCTTTATGGAATTTTTGCTGTATCACCCGCTCATTGTGATTAATTCATTGCGTGGTTATTATAATTTCCTGACCGGCAGAAGAAGTACCTGGGGCAATATGCAACGGCAAGGTTTTGGAAAGAAGAAATAAAGAAAAGAGAATCGTATGCTTAGAGCCATTTTTGAAGGAGGCGTGTTTATATATGGTGTTACGCTATTATTCATGTACGCCCTGCTGGCTTACATGTCCTATCGTGGCATTATACGCTTTCGCAAAAAAAACAGTTTTACCAATTATGACCACCTGCTGGATTCCCCACTCACACCGGGTATTTCAGTGATCGCCCCCGCCTTTAATGAAGGTGTTACCATTATCATGAACGTTCGTTCCCTGCTAACGCTGAACTATACACGTTTTGAAGTGATCATTGTAAATGAYGGCAGCACGGACGACACGCTGGAAAAACTGATCCATGAATTTGAACTGGTGCCGGTAGACTTTGCCTATAATGAAAGGATTGTTACCAAACCCGTAAGGCGTCTTTTCAAATCTACCAACACCGCCTACGATAAGCTCCTCGTCATTGATAAAGTGAATGGTAAAAGTAAGGCCGATGCATCCAACGCCGGTATCAATGCCGCTGCGTTTGATTATTTCCTGTGTACCGATGTGGATTGTATTATAGAAAAGGATACGCTCCTGCGCATGATAAAACCATTCATGGATGAAGAGCATAAGCAAACCAAAGAAGTGGGCGAACCTTGCCCGCAATGCGGCTATGTACATGTAGTGGAAGATAGCAGGCAGGTAATTGCTACCGGCGCCACCCTGCGTATCGYCAATTCCACAGAGATAGATGATGGGGTTATTGTACGAGTACGCCCCCCCGAAAAGTTGCTGCCCCGTTTCCAGGAGATGGAATATATCAGGGCCTATGTACTGGGAAAAATGGGCTGGAGTGGTTTGAACAGTGTACCCAACGTATCCGGTGGACTGGGACTATTCGACAAAGAAATTGCAATCAAAGCTGGTGGTTATGACCATTCCTCTTTTGCGGAAGACATGGATATCGTGACCCGCATGTGTGCCTATATGTTAGACAACAAAGTGAAATATGCGATCCGCTATATTCCCACTACACAATGCTGGACAGAGGGGCCGCCCAATATGAAAGTATTTAGCCGGCAGCGGACCCGCTGGGGACGTGGCCTCGCAGAGATCATTACTATTCACCGGAAAATATTTTTTAATCCGCGATATAAAAAACTGGGGCTGGTGGTATTACCTTACAACCTGTTTTTCGAATTCCTCGCGCCGATCATTGAATTTACCGGGATCCTTTACTATATCTACCTGATCATAACCCATCAGGTAAACTGGCAATATGCGATCATCTTATTGCTGTTTGTGTACCTGTATTCAGTGATGATCACCACCCTGGCTATCTGCTGGGATCAGATTACCTATGGCTATTACAAAACCTGGTGGGAAGTAATCGGACTGGCATTCATGGCCTTTTTTGAACCATTGATCTACCATCCGCTGATCGTATTTTTTGCGCTCAGGGGATACTGGTATTTTCTTATTGGTAAAAAAACTGCCTGGGGAAATATGCAAAGACAAGGGTTTGGTAAAAGAAAGTAAACTTATAAATAAGAAAAGCAATGGCTGTATTAAAACATCTGTTAACAGGTATAGTAGTGTGTTTGGYGTTACAAACGCAGGCGCAGGTTTTTAAGCAGAAGAATAATGCAGAAGGACTGTATGATCAGGCAGTAGCAGAAACAAAACAACAGCACTACGACAAGGCCATTGCCCTGTCGAAGCAGGCATTACAGCAGCAACCAGACTTCATTGATCAGCAATTGTTGCTGGCCAGGTTATATATGCTCACCAAACAATATGACCTTTCCCGCAAATATTTTAAAGAAGTATTGACTAAAAATCCCCGTTACCGGGATGCGTATTACTATGCCATCAATGTAGAATTGACTACCGGCAGGTATACCGAAGCAGAATGTTATGCAGATGAAGCGCTCAGCGCTTTTCCGGGTAGCCTGGATTTTATGCTGAAGAAGTTGGGGATACTGGATGTACAGCATAAAACCTATCGTG
Organism: Chitinophaga sp. 01L420; assembly: GCF_056399985.1. NCBI lineage: Bacteria > Pseudomonadati > Bacteroidota > Chitinophagia > Chitinophagales > Chitinophagaceae > Chitinophaga > Chitinophaga sp. 01L420. The sequence goes on along the minus strand of NZ_JBFTSK010000043.1, from coordinate 46,082 downwards.
GCAATGAATTGGCGGAAACCCTGATGAGTAAATACCCGGAAGACACAACTGTCCGGAATTCCTATATAGAACATTATCTCCTGAGTGGCCGATACTATCAACAGTTGGGTAATACCGGCATGGCCAGGCAGAGCTATGATAAAGTATTACTGGTAGATCCCCGCAACCAGCAGGCCAGGGAAGCCAGTCTTGCTGTTGCTATCAAAGGCGGCAGCTACCAGTCGGCACTGGACCAGGTGAATGAAGGGCTCACCGCCTATCCGGGCTCTTATGATTTGCTGATGCGCAAGCTGGGTATTTTACAGGAAATGCATGCCTATGCAGAAGCACTCGGCACGCTGCAGGAAATACTACGGCGCTATCCCGGCGATGCCAAAGCCCGCACGCTGGAAACATCACTGCGGATGGAAGCAGCTACCTACTACGCTAACACGGACCCCTATACGTTATACGAAGGTGTGCTGGAAAAAAACCCCGGCAACCGCGAAGCACTGGATAAACTGATTGGTTACAGCATGGCCAGGGGCGCCTACAAAGAAGCGCTCGCCTGGATTAACAGGGGCTTAAAAAATAATCCTGCCGACACCCGCCTCCTGGCATTAAAACTGGATGTACTGGAAGGCGATCATAAATATAGTACTGCCGCTGCTTTGGCAGAATTGCTATATCAGCGCGCACCTAATCCGGAGTTAAAAGAAAGACTGGTACTGCTACAAACGGCCAGTGGTCGCGACTACCTGGCGCAACAACAATACGATCTGGCTTTGGCATCTTTTGAAAGTGCCCTGAAAGTGAGTCCTACCGATACCACCGTACTGAATCTCTTAGCCAATACCTACATCTCTCAAAAAAATACACCCGCGGCATTAAAGGTGCTGGACCAGGCACTCACCTATTACCCGGACAACGCCAACTTTTTACTGAAAAAATCCAGCGTACTGGCAGATGCCGGCAGGTACGAAGAAGCAGCCGTAATAGCCGGACAACTGGCTACCCGTTTTCCGGCAGATGATCGTTTCAGTAATAACCTGGCAGAGATGCGCCTCACCACCGGCAGGATTTTAATGAAGGCAGAAGAGTACGATCTGGCCAAGCAACAATTTGAACAGGTATTGGCCATAGTTCCTTCCAACCAGGATGCCCTGGAGTATATGATCAACCTGGAAAGTGCCACCGGCAAGCCCGACAGCGCATTATACTATGCAGATAAAGCATTGGGATATTATCCCGGTAACCGTGATTTTCTCTTAAAGAAGGCATCTGTATTACAGGATAATCATGATTATAACGCCGCTGCCGCTATCACCGCAGACCTGATGTCTAAATATCCGTATACGCTCAAATATAAAACAGCATATATCAACAGTCTGATGTCTGCCGGTACAGAGTACCAGCGTAATCAACAGCCAGATAGCGCGCTGGCCATGTTTAACCAGGTGCTGGCATTGAATCATAAAGATTCCATGGCATTGCTGTACAGTATCAATATTCTGAACGGGCAACAGCGCTACGACAGTGCGCTGGCGTATACTGCGCAGGGAATAAAATACTATCCAGGTAACGAAGCGTTTTTAATGAAGCGGGCAATCACCCTGGAGAATAAAAAGGACTTTGCTGCCGCCGCACTGGTAGCCGATTCTGTGGCAAAACTACAACCCACTGCAGTGAACACTGACTACCGCGACTACCTGCAAAGTAAAACATTGAAGAACCAGTTCGGCTTATACTACCTCAATTCCAGCTACGATTATTCAGATAATAAATACAACATCGCCACCATAGAATACCGGCGTTTTATTAAGCGGGGTTCTTATGCCGTGCAGCTGAACTATGCCGGCAGGCAAACCGGGAACGGCTTACAGGGATTGGCAGAAATGTATTATACCCACAACACTAAACTATACTCCTACGGTATGGTGGCCTATTCCAACAAAACTGTATTTCCACAGTTGCGTGCTGCGTATTCTATTTTCAAAACATTTAAAAAAGAAATTGAAGTGGAGCTGGGTGGACGTTACCTGAACCTGGATAGTACCAGCAGCATTTCCGGTGTGATTTCTGTAGCAAAGCCATTTGGTGATTTCTGGGTGAACCTTCGGGGATTTGTGATCAGTGAGTCGCCTAAAAGCTACACCGCATTTAACCTGACCACCCGTTATTATATGAACAGGCGGCAGGATTACTTACAAGTGGTAGCGGGACTGGGTACCTCTCCCGATGACCGGAGCAGGCTGGTAAATTTCCCTAATCTTACCGGTTTGCTGACACACAGTGTGGGCGCAGGCTACCAGAAAGTATTTCACTACCGGACTACACTGGGATTATATGGTACCTGGATTAATCAGAAGATCAGTGATACCGGGTTCCAGAACCAGTACGACATTTATGTAACGCTTCAGCGGAAATTTTAACCGACTTACAATGTGCAGAATTATGAACAGCTTTTTGTTAATGATCACGACGTTGTTATACAGTGCGTGTCAGCCTGGTAAGGCGGAAGACTTCCTCCTGGTAAAACAAGGGCAAAGTACCTATGTGATTGTGGTTCCGGCGTCAGCTACCAAAGCAGAAACCAGGGCTGCCGGTATTTTACAGGATTACGTACAACGTATCTCCGGAGCGAAGTTAGCCGTGATCGCAGAAACTCAGTATAAAGATCAGCCGGCAGTGTTCATTGGTAATACCATTCATACTTTAGGACCGGAAAAAATAAAAAATGATGGCTTTTTCACAGGGAGCAAAGACAAACAACTTTATATCCGCGGGGGCAGTGGACAAGGAGTAGTATACGGCGTATATCACACGTTGGAAACGTATATGGGTTGCCGTAAGGATACGAAAGGCCCCGCCACTGTTCTCACGTCAAAGGATATACGCATGAACGGCGCGCTGACAGATCTGCAGGAACCGGCCTTTATATACAGGGAAAGCTACTACCCTGCTTCCTCCGATCCGGAATACCTGGCATGGCATGGGCTGCAGCGCTTCGAAGATTTATGGGGCGTATGGGGACATTCTTTTTTTAAAATATTACCTCCCATCACTTATTTTAAAGAGCATCCTGAATATTATTCACTGGTAAATGGAAAAAGACAGGCATTACAGCTTTGTTTGAGTAATGAAAACGTGTATGCATTAACGGTAGCCTGGTTTAAAAAAGCCATCGCTGACAACCCTGATGCCATGTATTGGTCTATAGCCCCACAGGATGGTGGTGGCGCCTGTACCTGCGATCAGTGTAAGAAAGCGGATGCAGAAGAAGGTGGCCCTTCCGGCTCGCTGATCCGCTTTGTAAACCGGGTAGCCAGTCAGTTTCCGGAGCAGCGCTTTACCACACTGGCCTATGGCTATACCGCCAAAGCGCCCCTGAAAACAAAACCAGCAGGCAATGTATTCATTATGCTGAGCACCATCGATGCTTTCCGACAGGATCCATTATCGCAAACACCTTCTGCTGCGGGATTCCGGAAAAATCTTGAGAGCTGGGGAGCTACTACCGGTAACCTGTTTATCTGGGATTATACTACACAGTTCACCAACTACCTGGCACCATTTCCTGACTATAATAACCAGCAACCCAATCTTCAATATTTCGCCACACATCATGTAAAAGGGGTTTTCTCACAGGGCAGTGGTGAAACCTATGGCGACATGGCGGAATATAACAGCTACGTGCAGGCGGCCCTGTTATGGCAACCCAATGCAGACATTAAACAGGTGAACAGTGCGTTTTTAAAGGGCTATTACGGCCCTGCTGCTCCTTTTGCAGGCCAGTACCTCGAAGCGCTCAGCAATGCCGTTAAAAGCACCCACAGCACCCTGGATATTTATGGCAACCCGATTTTTAATTCCCGGGATTACTTATCACCGGCCCTGATAGACCAATATTCTACCCTGCTGGACAAAGCCGAAGCTGCCGCAGGTAACAACAATACTTATTTACAACGGGTCTATCAAACGCGGTTGTTCCTGGAGTATGTTGTATTACAGCAATCCCGTTTCTATGGCAACGAAAAATATGGTTACCTGCAGCCCGATGGCAGCGTAAATCCTAAGTGGCCGGCGCGGGTAAAGCATTTCACGGAGCAATGTAAAGCGGCCGGCGTGCAAGAGCTTTCTGAAGGCGGCTTATCTCCCGATGCCTATGCAAAGGAATGGGAGGAGCTGTTCTCCCGTAAATGGATCAATAGTCTCGCCCTGCACGCACCGGCAACACTCGTAAACGCCTATACACCGGAGTACACGCCTAAAAAAGAAGCCACCCTCACAGATGGATTATTTGGTGGTAACGACTTTAGTTATAACTGGCTCTTTACTTATGGTAAGGATATGATCGCCACCATTGACATGGGTAGTAGTAAAACCCTCCATCAGATACAGCTGAATTTTCTGCAGGACGCCAGGCATTATATCTTCAATCCTACGCAGCTGCTGATTGAAACGTCTACAGATGGAGTGTCTTTTAAATCCGCTGGTGTAAAGGATATACCGGTGCCGGAAGAGGATTATGTTGTGCGTATTAATCACTATTCATTTACCTTGCCGGCAACTTCAGCACAGTATATACGGGTAACGGCGAAGTGTCCGGCAGTGTTACCGGAGTGGCGGTTGGTGGAAGGAAAGAAACCAGCATTATGTTGTGATGAGGTGAGTGTAGAGTAAAGGATACAGGGAGAAGAAGGCTTGAAAATCAACCACTTCTCTTTCTCTTTAAAAATAAATTTGGAAAATGAACACTGTTCAGTATATTTGCACTGTAAACAATTCAACGTGGGCATAATAGAAAGAAAAGAGCGGGAAAAAGCGGAGATGCGCAGACGTATTGTAGACGTAGCTGTTAAAATGATTGTGGAAGAAGGATATGAAAAAGTATCTATCCGCAACATCGCAGATAAGATAGAGTACAGTCCTGCCACTATTTATCTTTATTATAAAGATAAAGACCAGTTACTGTATGATGTGCAGTCTGATGCTTTTGCAACCCTTGCAAGTGAGTTTCTGAATAAGATAACGGACAATGCTCCATTTAAAAGACTGGAGCAGCTGGCCAAAGCGTATGTAGAATTTTCCAGGGAGCATCCTGAGTTATATGACCTGATGTTTATCATCAAGGCGCCCATGAATGCGCTGGTGGAAGAAGAAAAATGGAAAAACGGGGATCCGGCTTATGATGCACTGCATAATCTCATGCAGGAGTGTATTAATAAGAAAGTAGTGAAGTTTAAAGATGCGACCATTGCCACGCTTTCCGTATGGGGCTTTGCACATGGATTGATCAGCCTGCACCTGCGGGGCAGGTGCTCAAAAGTATCCCGTGTATCTGACGAAGAGATGCCTGCTGTGGTGGACGAAGCTATCCGGGAATACCTGCGCATGATTAAAGCGTAAAATAAATTTACCTGATCGTAAAATATCTCGCGGAGTTAAACGTCTGCATTATAAGCGGAGCTGATTTTTTGCTGTAACAATTACTTGCTGAAATCGGGAAAGCCATAGCAGCTAACGCTTAGCGGACCAGGTGTGAAAGAGAAATGTGTCGCCGAAATAATTCAAAAGCCTTCACGGCTTTTTTTAAAGTCCGGCATTAAACACTGTTCAGTATATCAACAACGATAACAAAAGCCATGTGGCTTTATTTTTTTCGGTATAAATAAACACCGTTCATTATGTACACATCACTCACAAAAGGAGCATTGTTAATTGGCCTGCTCACGACAGGTTTCAGCTCCTTCGCACAAAACACCGTGCTGGATCAATACATACAATCCGCCTTCAGCAATAATAAAGGGCTCAAAGAGCAAAACTTCCAGCTCACCAAATCGTTGCTTGCATTACAGGAAGCTAAAAGCCTGTTTGGCCCGAATGTATCCCTCCTTGGCAGCTATACTAAATCGAGCGGTGGACGTACCATCGACTTCCCTATCGGGGATATCATGAACCCGGTGTATAACAGTCTGAATCAACTGACCAACAGCCACAACTTCAAATCGCTGGAAAATGTATCAGTTCAGCTCAACCCTGATAACTTTTATGATGCAAAAGTGCGGACCAGTCTCCCTCTGATCAACGCGGAAATTTATTACAACCAGAAGATCAAAAGAGAACAGATTACCCAGCAACAGGCTGCCGTAAATGTATACAAACGGGAACTGGTACGTGACATCAAAACCGCTTACTATCAATACTACCAGGCAGCGCAGGCAGTGGCTATTTATAACAACGCCCTTTCGCTGATCAACGAAAACATACGCATCAACGAAAGCATGGTGCGCAACGGCATGCGCAATAACACCGCCCTGTATCGTGCACAAACAGAGAAAGAGAAAACCGATGCGGATATCAACAAAGCCATTAACACCCGCCAGAATTCCAAAGCATATTTCAACTTCCTGCTAAACCGGGGACTGGACGAAAATGTGACACTGGACAGCACCCTGCTGATCACACCGGCACAACTCCCTGGCAAAGATATCAATGAGCGGGAGGAACTTGCCCAGTATAAAAGTGCCACTACAGCGTACCGGTTAAACGAACAACTACAACGTGCTTATCTTATCCCTAAGCTCAGCACTTTCATTGACCTGGGTTCACAGGGTACAGGCGCAACCTTCGATAAAAGCACCCGTTATTATCTCTTTGGTGTAAATCTGGAATGGAACCTGTTTGCTTCTCATAAATATAAATACAAGATCAAACAGGCCGCCAATGATGTGGAAACCATCACCAACGCCGCATCGCAGACCACCGATCAACTGCGCTTACAGCTGTACCAGGCGGTTAACAACTATCAGACCGCATTAAGGAGTTTTAAAACCGCACAAAGCCAGTTGTCCTTTGCCGAAAGATATTACCGCGATCAGATGAAGGTCTACAAAGAAGGACAACTCCTGTATATAGAATTACTGGACGCACAAAATCAACTGACACAGGCACAGCTGCAAACTACCGTGGCACAGGCATCTGTACAAACGGCCTATGCTGCAGTAGAACGTGCACAGGCATCTTACAATATTGATAATAACAACAACCAATAAACATACTTATATGAAAAATACATTGCTCCTGCTGCCTCTTTCCCTGATCTTGTATTCCTGCGGCAGCAAGCCGGCGGCTACCACCACACCTTCAGATACCATCCCGGTGAAAATAATGCCACTGGAAAAACAAGGCACCGCAGTATCTATCAATGCATCCGGCCAGTTTACAACGGATGATGAAGTATATCTTTCTTTCAAAACAAATGGTATCATCAGCAGCATACTGGTAAAAGAAGGCGACCCCGTACACAAAGGTCAGCTGCTGGCAACACTGAACCTCACAGAAATAGATGCGCAGGTACAGAAAGACCAGCTGGCATTTGAAAAAGCACAACGGGACTATCAACGGATTGTTCGCCTGCATAACGACAGCGTAGCTACGCAGGAACAGTTGGAAAACAGCAAAACCACCATGGATCAGGCACGCCAACAACTCAGCACCACTCAGTTTAACCGCAGCTATTCAGCTATTCACGCTACACAGGATGGTTATGTATTGCATAAACTGGTGAGCAGCGGACAAATGGTGAATGCAGGTACCCCCGTATTGCAAACCAACGGCGCCAGCAGCGCACATTGGTTACTTCGTGTAGGCGTAAGTGATAGAGAATGGGCACAGGTAAAAACCGGCGACAAAGCTACGATTGAAATATCCGGCGTACCCGGCGATAGTCTAACTGGGATGATTACACGTAAATCTGAAGGTATCGACGCACAAAGCGGCACATTCCTCATCGATGTACAACTCACCGGCAGCAAGCCCGCCGCTATCGCGGCCGGCATGTTTGGCCGTTGTCATATTAACGCAGGTGCTGTTACCGGCAACACTGCCTGGAGCATCCCATATGCCGCCCTGCTGGATGGCAATGGCAGCAGCGGTTTTGTATTCATCACCAACGACAATAAAACCGCACAGAAAATTCCCGTAACTATCACCGGAATGGAAAAAGAAAATGTGCTCATCAGCAATGGCATGGAACAGGCAAAAGCCCTCATCATTTCAGGTAGCGCCTATCTGAAAGATCAATCACCTATCCGCATCATCCAATAACACCTGCGATCATGAAAATAGCTAATTATGCCGTCAAAAATTACCAGTTCACCCTGGTGATATTTATTATGATCATTGTGTTGGGTATCACCACCATCCTCAACATGCCCCGCTCTGAAGATCCGGAAATGAGAGCACCACAATACACCGTTATTGTAGTGTATCCTGGCACCAGCCCTAAAGACATGGAAGACCTGGTGGTAGATCCCATGGAAAAAGAAATCTACGGACTGGATGATATTAAACGGGTACGTACTTCTATCAGTGATGGAGTAGCCGTGATGCGGGTAGAATATAAATACAGCTCCAACGTAGACCAGAAATACCAGGAGCTGGTAAGAGAAGTGAACAACAAGCGGAAAGATTTACCGGCAGACATTTACAGCATTGAAGTAAGAAAGCAGGAGCCATCCGATGTAAACGTGATGCAGATAGCGCTGATTTCTGAAAATGCATCCCGTGATAAACTCCGCTATTACGCAGACAAATTACAGGATGAACTGGAAAAAGTACCCTCGCTGAAAAATGTAAAACTGCATGGCCTGCCTGAACAACAGGTACGTGTGGAATTACAACTGGATAAAATGGCACAGCTGCACCTGCCCGTTAACAACGTGATGGCGGCAATACAAAGCGAAATGGCCAATATACCTGGTGGGAGCATTGATGCCGGTGCGAAAAGCTTTAATATCAAAACCAGCGGCAATTATCAGAACATCGATGAAATCAGCAACACGATTGTATCTGCCGGTAATGGAAAAAATGTTTTCCTGAAAGACATTGCACGCGTATACTATGGTTTTGAAGATGAAAAATATTTCGTCAGGCTCAACAGTCACCGTTGTGTAGTCGTTTCCGCTGCACAGAAGTCCGGAGAAAACATTACCAAAACACAACTGCAGTATAAACCGGTTATAGAAAAATTCAAAAAAACATTGCCTCCCAATATTGACCTGGTGCAATATTTTGATCAGGCCGATGCAGTAAATAACCGCTTGAGCGGATTGGGCAAAGACTTCATCATCGCCATACTACTCGTGGCTTTCACCCTCCTGCCTTTAGGACAACGTCCGGCATTGATTGTAATGATTTCTATTCCGCTGTCGTTATCCATTGGTATTGTGTTGTTGCAACTGTTTGGATTTAACCTGAACCAGTTGAGTATAGTAGGACTGGTGGTAGCATTGGGGCTGCTCGTAGATGATAGTATTGTGGTGGTAGAAAATATAGAGCGATGGATGCTTGAGGGGCATAGTCGTATGGAAGCCACCCTCAAAGCCACCTCACAAATAGGACTGGCCGTGGTAGGTTGTACTGCTGCCCTGGTGATTTCTTTTATGCCCCTGGTATTCATGCCGGAAGGCAGTGGCGACTTTATCCGGAGTCTCCCGCTGGCGGTGATATTCAGTGTGCTGGCCTCTATGGCGGTGTCGCTTACCATCATCCCATTCCTTTCCAGCCGTTTACTGAAAGAGCATACCGGTAACCCTGAAGGCAACCTGTTTATGCGTTTGCTCAAAAAGCTGATCCATGGCAGTTATGCAAAATTATTGGATAAGGCGTTACACCGTCCGGTGATCACGATGGTAGTATCCCTGGTTATTTTTGGTGCAGCAATAGGATTGTTTAAAGTGATTGGCTTTAGCCTGTTTCCTGCTTCCGAAAAACCACAGTTCCTGATCAATATATTTACGCCACCGCAGTCGAATCTGGTGTATACCAACGAGGTAGTAAAGCAAATAGAAAAAGAACTGAAACAGGAGACGACCATCAAATCTTTTGCCAGCAACATCGGGAAAGGCAATCCCCGTATCTATTACAACGAAACGCAGGAAAACGAAAGAAGTGATTATGCCCAGATCTTTGYGCAACTGGGGGAACATACCAGTCCGGCTGAAAAGACCAAACTGATTGAGTCCCTTCGTAAAAAATGGACACCTTATCCAGGCGCTAAAGTAGAGGTAAAGAACTTTGAACAGGGACCACCGATGGTAGCTCCGGTAGAAGTGCGCTTGTTTGGAGATAACCTGGATAGCTTACGTGCGATGGCTGCCAATGTAGAAAAGATGCTGGAAAAAACACCCGGTACTATTTATATCAACAACCCGGTAAGTACGCTGAAGTCAGATATCCGTGTAAAGATAGACCGTGAAAAAGCCCAGCAGCTGGGCATTCCAACGGCCAACATTGACCGTGTAGTACGTTTAGCCATATCCGGTATTAACCTGGGGCAGTACAATGATCAGAACGACAATGATTATGATATCCTGCTGACCAAACAGAAAACTGGAAAACCAACGATGGACGTTTTCAAGGATCTTTATGTCAATAACAGCCAGGGGACCGCGATTCCACTCTCACAGGTAGCACAGCTACAGCTGGAAACATCTCCCTTAACTATTAATCACCAGGAGAAAAACCGGGTAGTTGCCGTAGGTGCTTTTATAAAGAAAGGTTTTCTGACTGACCAGGTGATCGGAGATGTGGTAAAACAGATGGATGCGCTGAAACTCCCTGCAGGATATACTTACGAGATGGGTGGAGAAGTAGAGAGCAGGAAAAATTCCTTTGGTGGATTTATGAGTGTGATCATTGTTACTATCTTCCTGTTTGTTGCGGTATTAATTCTGCAGTTCAAAACTTTCAAGAGCATGCTGATTGTTTTGTCGGTGATTCCGTTAGGAATAGTAGGTGCTGCTATAGGTTTGTGGCTAACAGGCAACTCCCTCTCTTTTGTGGCCATCATAGGCTTGATAGCGCTGGCAGGGATAGAAGTAAAGAATACTATTTTGCTGGTAGATTTCACCAACCAGTTGCGCATGCAGGGCAAACCACTGGAAGAGGCCATACGGGAGGCAGGAGAAGTACGTTTCCTGCCCATCGTACTCACATCGCTCACCGCTATCGGCGGATTAATACCGGTGGCCATATCTACCAATCCGTTAATTGCACCACTGGCCATTGTGTTGATTGGTGGCCTGATCAGCTCTACATTGTTATCACGTATAGTGACCCCCGTAGTATATAAGCTGATTCCACCGAAAATAGACGTGGTCCCTACAAATGGACATGGATCACATCATAAGAAAGATCTGTTATTACCACAGGATGCCATCTTACATCATTCATAATTGGTTTATGACTTGAAACAGAAGAAGCCTGCTTTATAGCAGGCTTTTCTGTTTTAAGTCCATCAAGCATGGCTGGAAACAGGCACAGTAGGTGATATTGCGCTTATTAAACCCTTGTTACCCGCCCATTCAATCATATACACATTAAATAAAATGAGTCAATTTTAAATTCCCACAAAATTTTATCAGTCAACCATTTAAAATTAGTTCCTTACTTTTATGGCTAATTTGCTAGTCAACCATTCCTTTGAAAATTAGTTCTTATGAAAAAAATCTTCCTGGCATTTGCAACCATGCTTTTGGTGATTTGTATGAGTACACAATCATCGCAGGCACAATTAAAACGATTCAGTATTGGCCCTTTTGTTGAAGCGGGCTTTCCTGTAGGCGATTTCAGTAAGACCCATAATACCGGTTATGGTATTGGTTTAGGTGCTGATGTTAAACTGGTAGCAGGTTTAACGGCTGTAGGTTCTGTGAGCTACTTCCATTTTGGCGGTAAAAGCGTTACCACTAACAACTTTACCACCGATTACAAAGCTTACAATGTAGTGCCTATCCGTTTGGGGTTACGGTACAAGCTGATCTCTATTCTGTATGTGAAGGTAGAAGGTGGTACCGTTCAGTACACCGGAAATGGCTATAACGGCGTAGGCGGACTGGTAGCACMGGGTCTGGGTATCCGCGTACTCGGTCTGGATGTAGAAGGCAAGTATGAAGCATGGTTCAAAGATGGTACACGTAGCTTCTTTGGCCTGAAAGCCGGATATAACTTTTAAGCTTTTAGCCATTAGCTTTTAGCTTTTAGGAAAATGCAGCGAAGACCAACAAATGGTGTTTTTCGCTGCATTTTCCTAAAAGCTAAAAGCTAATGGCTAACTGCTAAAACAGCGTCGCTGTCCATGTTCTTTCAAACACTTTACCGGGAGCTAACCGGTTGATCCCTTCTTTCTCTTCCAGTTCTCCGGTAGCAGTTACACTATCAGCAATACCACACCAGGGTTCAATACAAACGAAGTCGGCATCTTTTGCCGCCCATATTCCCATGTAAGAAAAGCCTTCAAAAGCCAGTGTTAATCCATGTGGCGTAGACTTGCTTTTAATGCTGATAGCGGTGGAGGCAAGATCTTTGAACACCAGGGCATCCTGGTAGAACAATGATTTTTTCAGGGGTAGTTCATGCGTATGCTGTAGCAGTGGTACAGGAGCTGTTTCTATTTGTCCGCCGGGAGATAGTGGCCAGCTGCCGGTTTCTTCTTCCTTATTAAAATACAGGTAATAATCTTCGTAGGTAGTATCCGCTACCAGTGGCAATTTAAAGGCAGGGTGCGCACCTACGGAAAAGAGTAATACTTTTTCATCTTTGTTTTCCACCTGGTAGGTTACCTGCAACTGATCGTCCTGCAGGAGGTACTGAATGGTAAAATTAAAATGGARGGGGTATACGTTCCTGGTATTTTTATTATCAGAGAGACGGAGGCTGACATGTTCCATTCCCTGCTCCGTCACCGTAAACAGCTGCTCTCTGGCAAAGCCATGGCGGCCGAGGGTATAGGTTTGACCATTATAGCGGTAGGTATTGTCTTTCAGACCTCCTACAATGGGAAAGAGTACGGGACTTTTTTTGCCCCAGAAAGCCGGGTCACCGCTCCATAAATATTCCAGCCCGGTATCTTTACGGACAATACTTTGTAATTCTGCGCCTTGTGGGTCAATCACAACGGTGAGTTTTTCATTGGAGATTTCTATCATGGTCTGATACAGTTATATAGTGGATATCTGCGAAGATAACCTGTAATTGGAACAAAGCTTTGTACCTTTGCCAGGTATTTTTTTTTCTTAAAAAACGAACGCATTATATGGAATCATTAAAAGGAAAGAAAGCCCTGATCACCGGTGGTGGCAAAGGCATAGGCCGTGCGCTGGCAGTAGCGCTGGCACAGGAAGGTGTTGATATAGCCCTGATGGGACGTAGTGCAGGTTCACTGGAGGAAGTGGCCAAAGAATTAACCGGCATGGGTGTGAAAGTGGCATATGCTACTGCCGATGTGAGCGACATGAACGCGGTCAACACTGCCGTTACACATCTCACAAAAGAACTGGGGGACATTGATATACTGATCAACAATGCAGGCATTGCGGCTTTTGGTGGTTTCCTAGAACTGGAACCAGCACAATGGGAGCAAATCATCCAGGTCAACCTGATGGGCGTATATTATGTAACCCGTGCCATATTACCGGGTATGATAGCCAGAAAAACAGGTGATATCATCAATATTTCATCCACAGCCGGACAACGCGGCGCTCCGCTTACGAGTGCCTACAGCGCTTCTAAATTCGGGCTGCTGGGATTAACAGAATCCCTGATGCTGGAAGTGAGAAAACATAATATCAGGGTAAGTGCTTTAACACCTAGTACCATTGCTACGGATATGGCGAAAGACCTGAATTTAACAGATGGTAATCCGGACAAAGTATTACAGCCGGAAGATCTGGCGGAATTTGTAGTGGCGCAGTTGAAGCTGAACAGAAGAGTGCTGGTGAAATCTGCGGGGTTATGGTCTACTAATCCTTAAGTTATTTGATGTTAGTTGCTGATGAATATTCATCAGCAACTAACATCCTCCATGAATTATTTACAGATGCGGTAAGCATATCCGATAGATGCCGTAGCAGCACCGGTATTGTTTTTACCATTGGCGCTTCCTTTCTGAATATTGAGGAAGCCATAGTTTCCTCCACCTTCCACAAATACCTGGCTACGACCAAAGAGGTAAGCCAGTCCTACGTTTCCACTTACACCGAAGTTGAAAGTATTCAGCTGGTCTTTGATGTCTACGTTTTGGTCGAAAGACTGTTGACCAATTGGCTGTGTAGCTTTTTCATCCAGGAAAACGGTGGTACTGCCACCGGTGATATCCTGTTTACCACTCAGCAGAAATCCAAAGAAAGGACCTGCATCCACATATAAACGCAGCGGTGATTTCGGTCCCAGGTTCCAGCCAAATTTAGCCAGAATAGGCACCATCAGGTAGTTAAGTTTTGCCTGACTTTTGAAATCTGCATAGAGATATGTAGTGCCGGGAGGCAACTGGCCCGCCTGTTGTGGAGGAACCGGAAATGCCTGCAATCCATTCTTTTTGCCACCCTGTGAAGAGTAGCTGATCATTGCTTCGATAGAGAAAAGTTTACTGATGTGGTATTCCCCGAAAATACCGAAATCGGGACCCTGACGGGAACTGTAACCCTTATTGAGGGGATTTTCTTCACTGCCACCCGCCGTAAGATTTGGAATACTAATGCCTCCTCTAACGCCGAGATCAATTTGTTGTGCGTATGCGGTGGTGCCAAAAAACATGACAATAGCCGGCAAAAGCCATTTAAAAGAGCCTTGGATTTTCATAATTAATAGAATTGTAAACCCAATTTACTAATTATCTCACATTACTCAACCAACCGGCCACAAACAATAAAACATCCCGGGCATCCGGTTCATTATGCATTTCATGATACATCCCCTCCCATTCCCTGTAAGTAAGCRGGGCAGCGGGAGCCCGCTGCGCAAACAACCGGGAGCCTTCCACAGCAGTAAATTCATCGGCATTGCCATGGATCAGTAAGGAACGAACTTTTAATTCTACCGCGTGTAACAGGCACCAGGCGCCATTTTGAATCATATCATTGGCCAAACGCAAACTGAGTTTATCGTGACGCAAAGGATCTGCCTTAAACTTTTCTACCGCCCTCTTATCATGTGAAATTTTATTAATATCGAGTCCCTGTTTGATGCGGATATTGGGCGCTATAGCACTCAATACCTTCAAGGTGCCTTTCAGGAAACCACCAGGACGCATACCAATGATCAGCGCCGGAGCCGAAATCACTGCTGCCTGGATATCCGGCTGCCTTTTGAGTAAGAAACCCGTTAATACACCACCGCCCATACTATGTCCATACATCACTACTGGCTTACCATAAGTATCTTTTACATAGCCCAGAAATGCCTGCAGGTAATCAAACATAAATTCAAAACCTTTGGAGCCTCCTTTGGGACCGTCACTTTTACCATGCCCATAATGATCAATACCGATCACTGCAAAACCCTCTTTCATAAAGAATGCGGCCACATGATCATAACGACCAATATGCTCTCCGATCCCGTGTACAATAATCATTACCCGGTCAAGATTTTCGGGGATCCAGTTGATACCATGAAACTTTGTGTGCTGGTAATTCCAGTAAAATTCATTCATAGCCGGAGTTTAGCTGGTGCAAAACGAAGATAAAGAATATCTTTATCCCCTATTTCAACCAGATAAAATTAACTGAACTACACACATGAGTAAGCAAGCAACCACATCACCGGTATACTCTATTCCTTTAAGTTACCGTAAGATGGAAAATCTCCATATTGTTTTCTGGCTATTGAAAGATATCAGCTGGTGTATGATCTGGAAGCCCCTGGGCGTTGCCATGATCTTTCCGACGCTGATTATTTCCATCGTTATTGCGTGGCGCACCCGTCAGTTTATGTCTGAGTTATGCCACAACGTAGCCATCACCGTTTGGATTTCAGCGAACTCCTACTGGATGATCAGTGAGTTCTTCCATTTTGATACGCAGGTGATTATGGGCGATATTACCTATAAGCACCTGGCACTGATTCCTTTTGTGACGGGCATTTTAATACTGGCTTATTTCTATCTGTATTATCAGCCAAGGCATAAAGAAGAAACAGAAGTGATTACTGAATAAGGTGTGCACGGAGCAACGCTCCTGTTTTTTGTTCGAGTAATGCTTTCTTTTCTACCGTCATATTAATGAGGTAATAATTATCCCCGCTGCAGAGTGCATCCCATCTCCACTCCAGCTGGCTGCTACTGCGGCGGGTACTATTTTCATACCACCAGGCGGTGTACAATGTACTGCTTCCCTTTCTTAATTCCGCGGTATACATTTTCACACCCTGCATAGTCTGTTCCTGTACATTAAAAAATTCAAAGCCACTCCCCTTCCAGCAAATCATAGGTTGATGATCGGTAAAATAGAAGCCGGGAATAGGTTTGATATATAGCAAGGCATCAGCAGCTGTTTGTTTAATCACGTGGCCGGTTTCAATGGTTTGCGTATAACCTGGCAGTATTTTTATACGGGTGCTGCGCTCCATATCACTTCCAGCATTATTCCTTTTTAAATAATGTCCGGCTACAATACCCCCCAGGAGCAACAGCTGCAGTACCAGCCCATACCTGCGGGGAGCCGCAATGGTGTGCTCCATCACTGTTTTTCCATACCGCTGCAATAACCATTTAATTCCGGGTATCAGGGGAAGTATGACATAGATGAGCAACGATAAAATGCCTACAGCATCATGTGCAGCCGTGCCGGGTGGTAATGCAAATTGTATCAGCAAAATGATGCGAAACAAGTTGGCTATAATATTTAAACCTGTAATGCCCATTAGTACCAGGCCGATAAGAATTCCCGGGAGTGTTTTCTGATACCTGCGCTGATAAAAGGCGATCAGCATCACCCCGCAAAGCAGGGAGGTAAGCATCATCTGCAATCCCATACAGGCAACATCCACCGTAAATTCATTGTGCCCCAGTTGAATTACATTACCGTTGGTGGTAATAGTAGGATTAACGCCTGCCAGTATTTTTCCAGCCATCCCGGTAAGCCACAGTCTTAGCGGAAAACTAAATACGTTAGCAGCATAATCTATTACTGGTGTAACCAGTATAGCGGTAATAAAGGTGAGCAGATGAATGCGCCCATAAAAATACTCTACTACAAAAAAGATGGCGGAGGCCAGTGCAGCATAACGTAAAGTGAAGACCGGCAGCTGCCACGACAGCAATAAAAAACACATCGCCACCCAGCCACAACGCATACTGCCTGCACGGGTACGGTCTATCCGGAATACCATGACCATGGCTACTACTGACAATATGAACAAGGTGCTGCGCCAGGCAAAATAGGCTTGCAGCTCCATGATGCCTGTTACTATGTAAACTGCCAGCAACCATGTTGCCGGCAGTTTTGCCCCTCTACTTGTACACCGTGTATACAATAACGTTAGCATATATTCTTCTTTTTCGGGAACAGCAACTTCTCAAATCTTACATAGGTCAATAGCAACATGGCTATAATAAACAGTGCCCATTCATGTGGTTCAGGAACAGCCCCATGTCCGTGTAAGGAAGCATTTTTCAATGTATTTCCATCATCTTTGATATCAAATTTATCATAATCTGCCTGCGTTTCCAGTACAATCAAACTGGATAGTGGCGATACGATATACGCTTGCTTTGCCACCTCGATGAGGGTAGTATCATTGTTGAGGTCTTTTGCCGTAACGCGCTGTCCCAGCTGTTGCATCACATGATTATACGCAAAGAGTCGTGCCAGGTGATCCGGGCCGGGTGCAAGGGTACTATCTGTACTTCGCACTATGCGCATACCTGCCTGGGCCATCATCAACTGTGAGCTGTCTTCCTCCTGTTTTAAGAAACTATTTTTATTTAGTTGAGATAACAACTGCGCTGTTGTTCCTTTTTCGTAGATCAATGACCGTGATTCTTTCAGGGTAGCCAGGTAAGGTGAAAGGGTGCTACCGATATCGTATAGTCGTACGGGTTGCCTGGTAAAGAAAGTACGTAACCTATCCCGGAACTTCGCATCTTCCAGGTCGCCCAGTTGTGGAGAAATATTTTCGGAAGCAGTAATTACTATAGCACTGGCTGCATTACTGATATGATGAAACGGGAACAGGGAAAAGCGAAGCTGCTGTAGCTCATCGAATAGTTCCTTCTTATTATTTTCTGTTACAGCCGTCATCCCTTTTTGTGGATGAAATACCCATACTGCCTTGTCTTTCAGCTGTGCTGTTATTTGCTGGTAATCGTTGTATTGCCAGCTACTGTTGACGTCCAGGTAATAATTTTCCGGTACAAAAAATTCGTAGGCCGGTGCATAAGGCAGCAGCGTATATCGCTGGTTGTTAAAGCTAAAAGCCGCATTATCTATTTGTTCTTCCGGAATTTTCAATTCCCACTCTGCGTCATAGCTGCCTTTACGCACGATGGTTTTGCCTTTACCCGGATGGAATCCGGATGGGAATGCCATTTCTTTAGGCCAGTTATCCATATTCAGATTGACTTCATAATCTGCGTCATCATGCACCGGTCCCTCAAACCAGGCGGGTTGGTATACCAGTTTACCTTCCTTCACCAGCAATGGAGACGTGATACCTATTTTAAATTTCCGGGTATCACGCACGGGTACCGGGAATACGCGTACGACTACCCGATTTCCTTCCTGCCAATGAACTACAGAAGGATCACGGTATTGAACACCGACAATATCTTTATAAGCAGCCTGCGCTTTTTGCCTGGTAGTGAGTATTCCTTTTTCTTCCTTTCCGTTGATCCATAGCGATAAAGAAGTGACTACGCCCCCTTCCGGTAAATGGAAAGTATAAATAGCTTCTCCGTTTTGTAGCCAGCCCATTTCGCTCTTGTTTGCTACGGTGATCGTATTCTCCGTATATGCCAGGTGATAACGTGGCCAGAGATCAGCACTGGTGCTAACTTTCGTAGTGGCCAAATCTTTTCCGGTCCAAAGACGATCTTCTGCAAAATGTCGCTTGTCATATATTACACTGAGGATATTCAGCCTGTCTTCTTCTGGTATGTTGGTGGTCCCAAATATAAAAGCAGATGTAATGAACAGCGGATCATGTTTAATTTCGCCATCGTATTCCTTTTGTGGCATAGACCAGAGGCTAAAGCTATCCCAACTTCCAGGGGCCATATAAATAATCCCCGTTTTCAGGATCTTTTCCGTCATGAAATTATGCGGTAACTTTTGTGCTACACTCACCCAGGCTGGCAATTCTGCTGGTCTGTCATCTACACTGAAAACATCCTCCATCGCTTTTACGTTTACTGCATATAATAATGCGTAAGTGGTAATAATGGTCAGGGACAGTGCCAGCGCAATTAAATAAATGACGCGATAACGAAACACCGGCCATATCAGTTTTTGTACCATTCGCAGGTTAAACCATAAAAGGAATAGCGGGGAAAACGTAACAATGGAAATGCCAATAGCAATCAGACCAATCAGACTGATTATATACATATTCAGCAGATAGCAGGCCAGGTAAACCGGTGCCAATAAGGTGAAACCCAATACCGCGCTTTGCAGACACTTTACCCATTCCGGCCATTGTTCAAAGAAACAAAACGCCATGATGTTAACACATATCATTACCAGTATAATGGCAAACCAGGTGGCCGTTGATTTAAATACGGATACCTCATTATTAATGGTATAAGCATCCAACAATAACAGGACAACAAATATGGCTACCACTTTTCGTCTATGAGGGTTTCGTCTGAGCTCACCACCGAACCAATTGGCAAAGAACCAGATTAATACGATAAAGTGATTTATCAAAAAATAGGCTTCCCATTTGGGATTCCCTATCCGGCAAGAGGACAATATAAATACGAGTACTGAACAGCATAGTGATACCAGGCCGATCTTAATTATTATCGGCTGGCGTTTGGAAATTCCAACTTCCATATATAGGTTTTGAATACGGTGTAAAGCTATAAAATAAAAAGCACTTTGTAATACAAAGTATAAATATATTTTTCCGTTTTTGAAAGAAATGGGGAGATGATCGCTGATTATCAACGATCATCTTCCCATTTCTTTCAAAGAACGGAAAAAGTGAATAATTATCTTGCAGGTCTCCAGATGATGGGAAGTGGTGATTCGCGGCTTCTACCGCTTCAATTTGCCAGAAGCCTGCAATGTGTGTATTACAGTTTTATCCGGGGTCAGTCGGATAATATTCACTGAAAGTGGTGGCACAGTCCAGCTGAATTGCGCGCCGGCATTATCGATGGTAGTGGTATGCGGCACATAAGCGGCCGGCCGGTCAAAAGAATTTTCCGCTTCCGGAGTATCGGCTGTCAACGTGATGACCTGTGCTATGGGGTGAACAGCTGTAGCGCCATCCAGTTGAATATCAGCATTCATCGGCTGTTCACCGGCATTGACTATTTTCAGGATAATATCTCCATTTTTTTCATCTTTCCCTGCAATGGTGAACAACTTTTGTGGTTCCTCGTAAGTCATCAATAAGGTATCCTCTAAATAACATTTTACTTCACTGTTGCCTACTTCCAGCCGGATATTATACCAATGGTCCGATGCCAACGGGGATTTCAGTCTTACCGGGTTACTGATACCTGCTACCTCGTATCCATTCGTAAGACTTTCAAACACCGCATGAGAATTCAGCCATGATCCTATATGTGCGCGCAAACAGGTATTGGTATCTTTCACGGCAAACGGGATAATGAAAGCATTTACCCCGCCCGTTTTACGCGCTTTCAAAGTAAGCGTATAGGCATTAAAGTGATGATCTTTCAATACAGCCAATTGCTGAGCACCTTCCGTAGTTTGCGCCATGATATCACCGGCTTGTTGCCAGCTACCCCGCACCGGCAGCCATTCTTTTAAACCGGTGGATGCGTTGCTGCGATATACCGTATCCTTATTTTGTACGACTACGATATCCTTATACTCCGCTTCCGTATCCCAGGTAGCGAGACCGATACCGCCGGCAAACTTCGGTTGTTCCGTTGTTTCGGTCTGTATCCTGGTCGTCACCGGGAAGTTGATGGTGGCTTTATGATCATTGAGCATATTAAGTGCATAGTAAGAAATGCGGCCAAAGCTGGCGGCGGCGTTAAAATGAATAAGGTTCACGGGCCAGTCCACATCATGTTCATTCACCAGCAATGGTGCATAGCTACTCATGTTTACCAGGTCGCCATTTTTCTCCATGCTCATCACGTATACCGCATCGCTCAGGGCAGCCCGCAGGTTGCCGTTGCCTACACCGGCATTGGTGGCATATTCTCCCACATACATTTGCCAGTGGCCTCGTTTATACTGATCGAAATGATCAAAGTTGCGCAGGCTCCAGCCGGCATCCTTATATGCATGTTCATCTACAATGTCTGTATACTGCATACTATCCAGTGTATGCCGGTTTACATCACCAATGCCCATGCTGGCAATAATACCTATCTGAGGATACCTGGCGTGTATGGCGTCATAAAAACGGTTGTATCGCTTGGCGTAGTCAGGACCGTGCTGTTCATTACCTACTTCTACATACTTCAGTGGAAAAGGCGCAGGGTGGCCGTTGGCAGCACGTTGTTTACCCCAGCGCGAGGTGACCGGGCCAATAGCATATTCAATAGCATCGAGTGCGTTCTGTATCACCGGTGCAATGCTATCGTCCGGAATGAAGGTGCCACTGCGGTATTCACAGGATATGCCCACATTGAATACGTACAGCGCAGCGGCATGAATATCTTCACAAAACTGCAGGTATTCATGATATCCGAATCCGTTGCTGCTCCAGTAACCCCAGGGGCTATACGTTGGTATGCGCTGCTCAAGTGGTCCCAGCGTGGTTTTCCAGTCCGGTGCACTTTCTACCGTAATACCTTCTACATAGCAGCCGCCGGGCCAACGCACAAAAGCAGGCTTCATTTTTTCGATAAGGGTAGCCAGGTCTGCCCGCATACCATTGGGTCGGTCGCGGAAAGTATGCACCGGAAAGAGCGACACCATGTCGAGCAGCAAGGCACCGGAGCCCTGAAAAGAAAGTGCCAGTCGCGCGTTCGGGTCAGTATCCTTTGCGGTGAGTACCGCAGTATACTTTTCCCAGCTGGCCTTTGCGGCAATTGTAAAAGAAGTATCCGCGAGTACCTTCCCCCCGGCTGTTTGCAGAGAAACGCGCACATTACCGGCGTAACCTTTGCTACCGTTGGCAAAAAAAGATAAACGATATGGAGATCCTTTGCTGATATTCATACCCCAGAAACCTTCATTTACCAATGCAGATTCATTACGTAGGCCCGTCGCCGTTACCTCCACCTGCATAGCATGCGGAGTAGATTTGTGTAAGGGATTATCGCTGACAATAGATAATTGCATCGTGGCGTTTCCTTTTTCTTCCGCATGCCAGGCTGGCCATTGACTTTGCAGGGGCCATTCCATTTTCCAGTCGGATGGCTGTCCGTTGAGCATAAAATGCGGCTTCAGCGGAAAAGGTTGCAGCCAGCCGTTTTTCAATTGTGTACCTGCAGGAATGCAATGATCTTCGAAGCCCCGGTTCTGTACCATTTCCGCATAAAGTCCTCCTTCGCCGGCATGACTGATTTCTTCAAAGAAAATACCGTGCAGGGTAGCTGGTACTACAGCACCCTTTACAGCGGTATTTACATGGATGCTGGCCCTTGATTGAGCGATAGCAGTACTACACCCCATCAACAGAGCGATGGCAGCAAAATGGCTGTATTTCATGCGTATAATTTGTTATTCCACGATCCACTCGTGTATACCACTTGCATTTTCTGCAGGTAATTGTACTTCGAGTTTTAACGCAGTTGTTGTAACGGGTTCAAAGGTGATGAGGTTATATTTATCTTTCTCCACTACATAGGGTGTCTTATTCTTCACCGGTATCCAGTCAGCTCCCTGTTTGTAATAGAGCTTCCAGGCGGCGGGAATGCGGCAGCCTCCAAAAGGCCCATCGTCATACCAGTATACTTTGGAGCTGCTAACGGTATAGGTGCTGTCAAAATCGTAGCGTACCCATTCCGTGCTACCTTTAGCCGGCCACCAATGTAAATAGAGGGCGCTGTTATCTTTGGAATCTTTGGGTTCGTACTGATCATTCAACGCCATAAACATGCGCTGATTTTTCACCGAAGCGCCGATTTTGCTTTTGGACGCAATGGTGGGCGCTGGCTTGGGACGGGCCGCCGAAGATTCAAAAGGAATCCATACCGTCATTTCTGCAGGACCACGATTGGCCCATGCGTAATACGGTATAGCCGTTACCGTTTGCGTGCTGCTGATCAGCGAATCGGTGTGCAGTTGTCTGCTGGCCGAACTACCTGCCATTTGCAGGGTCATCACGCCATTGAGCAGGGTTGGCTGGAAGACCGTATTCACATCGGCCTGTTTATTGACTACAATATTCTGCACGGTGGCATCTTTATTATCCGGGCCTTCCAGGCAAAACATTATAGGGCCACGTTCCAGGGCAAAGCGGTCTTTATCATCTTTTACCGGTGCTGTTGCCAGCACTTTCTTTACCTGCATGGGGAAGTCCACCACTACTTTATCTCCTTTCTTCCAGGTGCGGCTGATCACAGCATAGCCTTTATCCATCGCGTACACCACTGGTTTACCATTCAGTAAAACAGGGATATTCACGGCAGCACTGTCATCCTCAAAATAGAGATTACCGGGTACAGGCCGGTTTTCCACCCATCCTGGAATACGTACTTTCAGGTTAAAGGCAGTGGGTTGGGTCGTGTTGATCGTAATTTCATCTTTACCATTCCAGGGGTAATCTGTTTGTTGCGCAATATTTACTTTCCCTGCTTTCAGTTGTATGCTGGCGGAGTCACCTACAAACAGGTTTACATACAGGTCGTTATCTTTCTGCGCATATACATATCCCGGCATAGAGGGCAGGAAGCGGGTCATATTGGAAATACAACAGGCGCAGCCAAACCAGGCACTCCGTTGGTGTTGTCCCATTGAGGCTAATGGATTAGGATAAAAGAAGCGGTCACCGCTCAATGATACACCGGACAGCAATCCATTGTACAGCGTGCGTTCCAGCACATCAATGTATTTGGCATCGCCATGGAGCAGAAACATCCGGCTGTTCCAGTATACATTGGCAATAGCCGCGCAGGTTTCCGCGTAAGCCGACATATTGGGCAACTCATACGCGGCACCGAAAGCCTCTCCCGCACCAGTTGCACCAATACCACCGGTGATATATAGTTTCCGCTCTACCACATCTTCCCAGATATCATCAATGGCTTTAAGATATTGCCGGTCACCCGTTAATGCCGCCACATCTGCCATACCGGTATACATATACGTAGCACGTACCGCATGTCCTACAGCCTCGTGCTGCTCCGTTACTTTTTTATGCGACTGGCTGTACTCCTGGCTATACTTCGTTCCTGGGCCTCGTACATCCAGGAAAAATTTAGCGAGGTCCAGATAAGATTTATTACCGGTTACGCGATATAACCTGGTGAGACCTGTTTCCACGATCTGATGGCCCGGAAACTTTTCTTCCTTACCCCAACCAAAAACACGCACCAGCAGGTCCGCGTTCTTAATCGCGATATTGAGCAGTGTCTTCTTTCCGGTGGCCTGGTAATGCGCTACAGCTGCTTCGAACAGGTGACCTGCATTGTAGAGTTCATGACTAAGGTCTTCTTCCTTCTCCCAACGTTTGCTGCCAATCCATTCATGTGGTTTTGCTGCTTTCACCGTACGAAAGGTATAGAGATAACCATCTTTTTCCTGGGCAGCACCGATGATACTGATGAGTGTATCCAGGTATTTCTCCAGACCTGGATCCGGCTGTACCTGCAGTCCGTAGGATGCGCCTTCAATCACCTTATAAAGATCTGTATCATCAAAAGTATACTCCGTTAGTTTATCTCCGGAAAGTTTACCGGCGGCACGCAAAAAGTTATCTATTCTGCCTGTTTTTTTACATTGCTCTAATGTATACGGTATCGTTACACCGGCGTTGGTCCTTATTTTTGGCGCCCAGAACTGGTCGTTTACCCTTACCTGGGTAAAGGCCACCGGCCTTATCGGATAGTCTTTTTGCAGCTGCGCTTTTAATGCAGTGTTGCTCAGCAACATCCCTGCACCAGCCATCGCCATCTTTCCCAAAAATGATCTCATACCTTTTTTATCTTTATAAACAACTAATATAATAATTTATAATTGTCAATTAAACAATTATTTATCGAAACATGCGTTTTGCTCCAATGATTTGTTCTTACTCATCTCATCTCTGAAAACAGGCCATCAATAAAAGGTCTGTTTAAATTAAGTTTTTAATTGTCTGTATGACATTTAAAAGTATTCTGAAAAAAAGAGGAACACTGCATAAATATTAACGAGTATTCCCTGTATTTTATCCCTCCCGGGCAACGCAGCAACACTACGCTATGCAGTTGGCAGGCGCACCTGATAAGTTGAGACTGTAGCAACATAAAAAAGCCGGGGCTGGAAAGCACCCGGCGTATTTCCGTTATAGCTTGTAAAAATGCCAGGTACTGACAAAATCTTTGGGTACTGGTTTATTCAAAAGAATCGCCCTCAACATTTCAATGGGCATCATATTCTCCTTCAGCACGGCATCATGGTATTGTTTGTAAGACATCTTTCCACTGTCTACCAATTCTTTTTTCAGTGCTTCGAACTGCAGTCCTCCGATCATATAAGCGATCTGGTACAGCGGACTATAACCGCCCACAAAAGAACGCCGTACTTCTCCTTCTGCATTGGCCCGCTCATGCCCTACACGGTCAACGAGGAAGTCGATACATTGCTGCGGTGTCCATTTACCAGTGTGGTAGTTGATAGAAAAGATGATCCTGGCACAACGGTGCTTACGCCAGAACAACATGCCGATGCGGTCTTCCGGTGTTTTAGCAAAGCCCTGATCCCAGAGCAGTCTCTCCCAGTACAAAGCCCATCCTTCGATCCAGAAAGGCGTTTCAAAATGACGGTATGCTTTGTAACGGTTCAGCATAAACTCCTGCAGTGCATGTCCGGCCAGCAATTCATGGTGTACAGTGGCACGGGAGAAGTGTGGGTTATTACCCCGCATGCTCATCATTTTATCTTCATGACTCATGCTACTAACCGGATAGGATACAATAAATTCTTCGCCGCCTAAAAAAAATGGATTCACCAGTTGCCTTTCCGGCGACATCATGTTCATACGCCAGGTTTCCTCTGCCAGTGGCGGCAATGTGATGAGGTCATGCTGTTTGAGAAAGTCTATGGATTCATTGTAAAGTTGCATCATGGCGGCAGGCTGGTCGGCCGGCGGTACGTAGCTGTTCTTCACTTTTTCCATCGCGGCCTTCCAATCGGTACCCAGTCCCATTTCACGGGTAGCCTTTTCCATTTCTGCATCACACCAGGCAAATTCTTTATTGGCAATGGCCAGCAGTTCTTCCGGCGTGTAAGGGATCATTTCCTGCTGTAATCCCCTGATCAGCTGTGTTCTGCCAATAGGGTGACCAATAATACCGCTGCCATCATCCGGGAGATGCCCACTACTTTTCTCTTTAGCGGCAAAAGCAGCCCCATAGCCACTCAGGAGACTATCCAATTGTTTATAGGGAGCAGGTACCCACCAGGAGAAAAGCGGATCATATCCGTTGTAAAAAGAAAACACGCTGCCAAGCGCATTTCGTAAGTCTTTTACAGTAGCCCTACTCCGGCGTATCTGTACAATAGAGATGCTGCTATCGTGTTCCAGTTGTTGTCTGCTTTTGTTAACATCCTTTGCTATTTCGTTGAACTGCGCCGCCAATACCGGTGCATCCGGTTTGGCGCCGCGACGGCGGTTTTGTTCTACCTGGTAAATTTTATCTGCAAACGGAAACCACTTTTTCACCTGGGCATATTCCTGTTGCGCCTCGGACAAATCTTCCGCAGCAGCGGCCAATTTGCGTTTAAACAGCGTATAATCTACCTGCGTGCCTACATTCAATGCGGCGTAGTTCAGCTGCTGCAGGCGTTGCAGATAGTTCTTAATGAGCAAAGCGAAGCGGGCAAAACGTTCCGGCGAATTCTCCACAAAATAAAAGCGGTTCAGGATAGCGGCATCTGCCTCATACTGTACCATGATATTATTGACCTCACTGGTTTGTGCGTAAAGGTCATTGTCAGCGGATTGCGCGGATACGATCGCCTGCTGTAAGAGCAGCGCAGCGATCAGCGGAAATATTTTTTTCAAGGTGGTCAGGTTTTACTCGTTAATATTTCTATCTGGTGGTGTGGCTTGTAACAGGTGTTGCACAAAAAAATCGCGGCGTTTAATACGGCCGTAAGGGCCGCCATCACTATGTCCCATGCCGGGAACCGGCAGGAATTCAAACGTCTTCCCTTTTTTAATCAGGGCATCTATCACGCGGTAAGTGGATTCAGGAGGTACATTGGTATCCGCCTCTCCTACTATCAATAAAAGACTGCCCTGCAATCTGCCGGCATTCGTGACATTGGATTGTTCTTCGTAATGCTTGCCCACAGGGTATCCCATCCATTGTTCGTTCCACCACTGCTTATCTACCCGGTTATCGTGACAACCGCAGGAAGCCACGGCTGTTTTGTAAAATTCAGGATGAAAAAGGAGTCCACCCAACGCATTTTGTCCACCGGCAGAAGTACCATATAGACCTACCCTTGATGTATCCACAAAAGAATATTTCCGGGCGAGCGCTTTGATCCATAAAATACGATCCGGGAAACCTGCGTCTGCGAGGTTTTTCCAGCATACATCATGGAATGCTTTTGAGCGGTTAGCCGTTCCCATACCATCTATCTGTACCACAATAAAACCCAGATCTGCCAGGCTTTGCATGTCTATGTAATAACTCATAAAGCTTTTGGGTACAAAAGCGTCCTGCGGACCGRCATAAATATTTTCCACTACCGGATAGGTTTTAGTGGAGTCGTAGTTGGACGGCCGGCACATCACACCCCAGATATCTGTCTTCCCATCGCGGCCTTTGGCAACAAACGGTACCGGGAAGGGAACACCGGTGGCCTGCCAGGCGCTTACATCTGCTTTTTCCAATACGGTAATGAGTTTTCCATCAGCCGTACGGCGCAGTTCATTTACCGGTGGCACATTTACCTGTGAGTATTTATCTATATAAAATTTCTTATCGGGAGAAAAGAAAACGAGGTGATTACCGATAGCAGGAGTCAGGTCCAGCAGTTTACTCCCGTTGAAGTCTATACGATAATAATGAATAAAGTAAGGATCTTCCACGGCATTCCGGCCACTACCGCGGAACCAGATTTCTCTTTTTGGAACATCTACGCTGTCCACCTCTCTTACAATCCAATCTCCTTTGGTGATCTCGTTCTTTATTTCTCCGGTGAGGGTATTCACGAGATAAAGGTGCTGCCAGCCATCTTTTTCAGAGGTCCACAACAGTTCATTCGTTTCAGGGAGGTAGTGCGTGTATATCCGGGATTCGTAGATGAAGGTGTTAGTTTTTTCCTCCAGTATCGTACGGGTGTTACCGTTAGCCGCATCTACTTCTATGATGCGGAAGCGCTGATGTCCGCGGTCTACTTTTTCGTACAGGAAGTATCGGGCATCGGGTTGGCGCCAGTGCAATACCGGCGCATCAAAGAAATCGATGATGTCGGTGTTTACTTTGGTGGTAGTTTTGCCAGCCAGGTTGAACACGTACATTTCATAAGTGGTAAAGGGGTCGCCGGGTTGCTTATAGGGCTGCGAACGCAGCTGTCCGCGGGTAGTTCCCGGTACGCCCGTCAGGATATAATATACAGAAGAATCTTCTACAGGGTGAATGCGATAGCCCACCAGGTATTTACTGTCCGGCGACCAGGCCAGGGCGCCGTAGCTTTCCTTTGTTGTGTCGCCATCCTTTGTAAAGGGGATCACCGACCCATCCAGCAGTGAGCGTACATAAACATTGCCATTGATGGTGGTGGCCACCCATTTCTTATCCGGGGAGAGACTGTCAGTGGCAAAACTCTCCCAGCGACTGGGCTCCCGATGCTGGAAAGGACGGGATGTGGTCTTAGGCCCCGACAATTTTGCAAATTTTGCAGTATCGGTAATGACTTCCTTTTTGCCGGTAGCGGCGTTCACAAGGTAATAAGTCTTAGTGCTGTCTTTGCTATCATTCACATACCAGAAAGAGGTTCCTCCCGGCAACCAGTTGGCATCTACATTATGTTTAAACACTGTTTTCCGGGTGATGCTATCCAGCAACCGCACCTGGCGATATCGCTGCAATATATCCGCATGTGTGGGTAAATAGGGCATTGGCTTGCTTTGTTGTGCCAGCAGCAGCCCCGCGGAGATGCCCAGTAACAATAGCAAAAAAAGAAACTTCTGGTACTTCATAAATAATTCTGATCGGCTGTAAATAAATGTATGCCTGAAAGTTATTAAAAATACACTGCTTGAATATTTTTTAAAAGTACTATCCACAATGCGTAGTTTTTGAACGATTTTTAATAACTTGTTCTCATATCTTCACCTAAATTTGGTCATAAAGCCTTCAAAGGTGTTAAAAAAAGAATAATGTAACTACATGAAAGTATTACAGTTTACAATACCTGTAGCGCACGACAAAACCATTATCACGCAAAAAGATTCGCTGCCAGCTTTCTATCCGCACCTGCACCGTCATGAAGAAATTCAGCTCACCTGGATTCAGCACGGACATGGTACGTTGATCGTGGAAAACAATATGCACGCTTTCTGGTCGAATGAAATCTACTGGTTGGGCAGTAATCAACCTCATGTATTAAAGAGCGAGGAGTTGCCTTTTGGCAGCAAGAACAAAAAGAATGTGCAGGCACTGACCGTATTTTTCAATCCGGAAGGTAAGCTGGCGCCCTTGTTTGAGCTACCGGAATTTAAAAAGATCAAGTCGTTTGTAGAGCAGTCCCACAACGGATTTAAGATCCCTGAAGTGCATGTGCTGGATATTTCGAGCCGTATGCTGAAGATCCATCAGTCGCAGGGGATTGTACAGTTTCTGGCATTTGTGGAGTTGATGAATTTCTTTCTGACAATTAAGAGCCTGGAGCCGTTAATTACGGGGTCGAGGTTATCGGCGGTGAATGAGCAGGAAGGTATCCGTATCGGGTATATCTACAATTATATTATGCAACACTATGATACAGAAATTAAGCTGGAAGATATTGCCCGGGAGGCGCATATGACACCACAGGCTTTTTGCCGGTATTTCAAAAAACATACGCGGTTAACGTTTGTGTCATTTCTGAATGAGGTACGCATCAATGAGGCTTGCAAAAAACTGGCTGGTGGCTCATTCGACAGCATCGCTACCGTAGCGTACAATTGCGGATTCAATAGTATTGCCAATTTCAACCGGGTATTTAAAAGTATTACCGGGAAATCGCCGCGCAGCTATCTGCGGGAATATGAACAACTGGATAACACCTCAGATACAGCAGCTACAAAATCTGCATAGTATTGGTCAATAAGCGCATAGAATTCACCCCGAAGTAGCTGTAGTTTTAGGGTAATCAACCAATTACTATAGCTACTATGTCAGACGCTCCATCATTCAAGCCGTCTATAAAGCTGTTGGATGCCACTATGATAGTGGCCGGCAGCATGATAGGCTCCGGAATTTTTATTGTCAGTGCCGATATTACCCGGCATACAGGAAGCGCCGGTTGGTTATTGCTGGTATGGCTGATTACCGGGTTTATGACGCTTACTGCCGCTTTAAGTTACGGGGAACTGAGTGGCATGTTTCCCCGTGCCGGCGGACAATATGTATACCTGAAAGAGGCCTATAATCCTATGACGGCTTTCCTATATGGCTGGAGCTTTTTTACGGTCATACAAACAGCCACCATTGCAGCGGTGGGCGTTGCTTTTGCCAAGTTCACCGCTTACCTCCTGCCTGTATTCAGTGAAGAACATGTGCTACTCGACTTGGGGTTGGTGAAAGTGAGTGCGGCTCAACTGCTATCTATTATGGTAATTGTGTTACTAACCTATATGAATACACGTGGTATTGAGGGCGGTAAAAAAATACAAACTACTTTCACGCTGACTAAACTGGTGAGTCTTGCTGCCCTGATCATTTGCGGCCTGCTGGCATTAAAACCGGGTGTATGGACGGCCAACTGGCAGCATGCATGGGACCTCCACCCTTTAACCACCGGTAATACTGCCCCCTCCTATACTACCATAGCAGCCCTGGGAGCTATTGCGGCGGCGATGGTAGGTTCCGTATTCAGCAGTGACTCCTGGCATAATGTTGCTTTTGTGGCAGGGGAAATAAAAAATCCGCGACGTAATATTGGGTTGAGTCTTTTCCTGGGTACTGCTATCGTGACTATTATTTACGTGTTGACCAACATTACCTATCTCGCCGTATTACCTTTATCAGAAATTGCACAGGCACCCAAAGACCGTGTAGCCGTGTCCGTATCTCAGGTTGTTTTGGGTAATGCAGGCACAGTTGTTATCGCGCTGATGATCATGATCTCTACTTTCGGATGTAATAATGGCCTTATTCTGGCGGGAGCCAGGGTGTATCATACGATGGCGAATGACGGCGTATTTTTTAAACGTGCGGGAACTTTAAACAGTGCTTCTGTACCGGCATTTGCCTTATGGATCCAATGTGTGCTTGCCTGCTTATGGTGCTTAAGTGGCCGGTATGGTGAATTGCTGGATATGATTTCGTTTGTAGTGGTGGCATTTTATATGCTGACGATAGCCGGTATTTTCATCCTGCGTAAAAAGCGGCCGGATGCTGACAGGCCGTACAAGGCTTTCGGATACCCGGTGTTGCCGGTATTATATATTTTAATGGGGCTGGCATTCTGTGGGTTGCTGTTTGTCTATAAACCACGGTTTACCTGGCCGGGACTGATCATTACGCTGTCAGGTATTCCTGTGTATTACCTGGTTAACAGGAAAAGACGGAGCGATAAACCACCTGTCTCCCAAAGAAAAAAAATTACTACCACCAACTAATCTACTGACCAAACCAATCATTTCCGGGGGCTGATGTATCAGTCCCCTTTTTAATATCTCCCCTTATAAGTGTTCTCCATACGCGTTTACAAGTGTTAATACATAATTAATCTACTATCAGACCCGGGTAAAAAACTATACTGCTACATTTGTAAAATTCACTATCTTTCTGGCTGAGCCAAGGTGTAATGTAGTCATCGTGAAATGCCAACCAGTTTTTTCATCTACGTTTTTTGGAACCCAGTGAATATTTAAAAAATTTACCTACAACAGGCAATAGTGCAATAACGATTTAGCAACAATTATTATTTAACAACCAAAACCAGTAATTCAGCAACACTAAAACAGACAGGCCGTATATATCTGTTCCAATCACGTTTATTCAAGTTCACGTCTTATTCATCAAATTATGAGGTACTCATTCACTAGAAAATTATGCTTTCTGATGGTCTTTCTATGCGCAGCTACCAGCGCTGTGATGGCACAAAAGATCATTACCGGAAAAGTCACCGGGGCGGCAGACGGAACGGGTCTGCCAGGTGTAAATGTAATTGTGCCCGGCACCAGCAGCGGAGCCAGTACTGATACAAAAGGCAACTACACCCTTTCTTTACCCGCAGGTGCTAAATCGGTTTTGTTCTCATTTATCGGCTATGAACCACAAACAATAACGGTTGGTGACAAAACTGTCATCAATGTATCTCTCAGTGCTACTACCAAAGGTTTGGGTGAAGTAGTGGTCGTAGGTTATGGTGTACAAACACGCCGCGATGTAACCGGTACCATTGCTTCCGTAAAAGGCTCTGATATTAAAAACTTACCCGTACCCGATGCCGCCTCGGCTATACAGGGTCGTGTTACAGGGGTGGACATTGTCCGCTCAGACGGTGCTCCCGGCAGCACACCCGCCATACGTATACGTGGTACAGGTACCATTAACAACGCAGACCCTTTGGTGATCATTGACGGGATCCCGGCCAGTGGCCTCAGCGATGTAAATCCAAACGACATTGCGTCTATGGAAATACTGAAAGACGCCTCTTCTTCCGCGATCTATGGTACCCGTGCGGCTAACGGCGTGGTGATCATCACCACCAAAAAAGGAAGCTACGGCGAGAAACTGAAAGCATCTGTGAACCTTTACCGCGGTGTTTCCAACACCATCCGGTATATTCCTTTACTAACGGCACCGGACCTGGCCATGCTCAAACAGGAACGCTATACCAACGATGGCGCCGCTGTAGATCCACTCTGGAAAGATCCTTACTATTCCACCCAACGCACCGACTGGCAACGCGCCCTCCTGCGTTCCGGCGATGTAACCAATGCTGATGTGAGCTTACGCGGTGGTAATGCCAGTTCCAATTACATGCTCAGTGCAGGTTACTATAATGAAAACGGGCTGATTGTCAACTCTTATTTTAAACGTTACTCCGTACGTTTCAACTCAGAACACAAGCTGGGTAAACGTTTCAAAGTAGGTGAAAACATGCAGCTGACCTATAAACAGAGCGCCGGTCCTGATACCTACTCTTCACAGACAGGTCTTATTTTCAGCGCGCTGCGTTTCAACCCGGCCATCCCGGTACGCAATCCCGATGGCAGCTACGGCAGCTCCAAAGCCAGCAATGAACTGGGCGATATCAACAACCCGGTATATACCGCTGAAACTACCGATGCATGGACCAAAACTTACCGCATGCTGGCCAGCGTATACGGAGAACTGGAAATTATGGACGGTCTGACCCTGCGCGCCAACTACGGATTTGACGGTAATATCAACAACCAGTATAGCTTCGCTCCAAAAGTACTGGACCAGACCAGGGCACGTGATCACGCAGAACTGTTCAACCGCAATGCCACCGAAAACACCCAGCTCAGTGAAATATTCATGACCTATAATAAGATATTCGGACAAATACACCACATCACCGTTACCGGTGGTTACTCTCAGCAAACTTATAACGGCTCCTTCTTCCGCGCCGACCGCTGGGGCTTTAATGATGAAGCACCAGATCAGCGTGTACTCAGCAATGGTAACGACATCCACGATGCCCAGGGTAACTACTATCCGGCCAACGCTATCGCATCAGGATTTGTGAGAGGTTTCTATGGATATAAAGACAAATACCTGCTGACAGTTACCTTCCGTGCGGATGGTTCTTCCAGGTTTGCACCAGATCAACGCTGGGGATACTTCCCTGCCTTCTCCGCAGGATGGCGCATTTCAGACGAAACCTTCTTTAAAGATCATGTGAAAACAGTCAGCAACCTGAAAATCACCGGAGGCTGGGGACAACTGGGTAATCAGAACATAAATGATTTCCAGTACCTGGCACCGATAGACAAAGACAGACGCTATAACTTTGGTGAAAACTCTTTTACCGGCGTATGGAATTCCAGACTGGCCAACCCCAACATCACCTGGGAAAAAGCGGAGATGACGAACATCAGCCTGGAAGCTGGCTTCTTCGAAAACAAACTGAATACCACCATTACCTGGTTTAATAAAAATACCCGCGATATGCTGGTACCAGCTCCGGAAATGGACCTGCATGGTACTGCCGCTATCCCCGATCGTAATATCGGTGAGCTGAATAACAAAGGCTGGGAAGTGGAAGTAGGCTACCAGGGCGGTAATGATCGTTTTCATTTTAATGTAAGCGCCAACGCTTCTTTCATTAAAAATGAAGTCACCAAATTATACGATCCTTCCTCTTACATTGGTTCAACTGTTTACGGCCGCCAGGGAGTGGAAATTTCCCGCACCTATGTAGGTCAGCCATTAGCCTCTTACTATGGCTGGAAAACCAATGGTATTTATCAGACAGCTGACGAAGTAAATAATGACGCCAACATCAAAAACGATCCTAACAAGGCTAAAATCATGCCCGGCGATGTACGCTTTGTAGACATCAATGGAGATGGTATCGTTAACGATAAAGACCGCGTAAACCTGGGTAGCCCTAACCCTAAAATGGTATACGGGATACAGGCCAGCGGCAGCTATAAAGGCTTTGACCTGAGTCTTTCTTTTGCCGGTGTAAGTGGTGTAAAACTGTACAATGCCGATAAAATGCAGGGGATGGATCCTGCCTATCCGTATAACATGTATGCCGACGCGTTGAACCGCTGGCATGGTGCAGGTACCAGCAACAGCGTACCACGTATGTCACTCCGCAGTGACAATCAGAACAATCGTGTTTCCGATCGTTTTGTAGAAAAAGGTGATTATTTTTCCCTGAAGAATGCCTCACTGGGATATACCATTCCATCTAAAATATGGGGTCACAGCGGCATCTCTGATATCCATGTATATGTAGCCGCACAAAACCTGTTCATCCTTACCTCCTACTCTGGTTTAACTCCACAGCTGGGATACAACGGTACCCTCGATGGTAACAGACAACGCGGTGTAGACGTAGCTGCCTATCCACAGGCCCGGACCTTTACATTTGGCGCTACCCTTAACTTTTAATTCACGGGAACTTTAAATTAATTACTATGCAACGGATCAAACATATATTTTTAATTACCGCCGTGCTGCTGGCAGGTTGTAAGAGTGTGCTGGATGTAAAGCCAAAAGGAAATTATACCACCGGCAACTACTGGCGTAACCAAAGCGATGCATTAGATGGTGTTACCGGCATTTATAATACCTTACTGGAAGAAGATTATACCGGCTTTAACGAGTTTGTATTTGATAACTGCTCAGATGACCAGGTACGTGGTGGTGACCACGATTACGACGCTGCTATTGAAGACTTTTCCTATGATCCTTCTACCTACAGTGTCAGAGTAGGCTGGAGATGGAAATATGAAACAATCAGCCGCTCCAACAACGTACTCATTTATGTTCCTAAAATAACAGATATAGATGCAGCGATTAAAAACCGTTGTCTGGGTGAAGCACATTTCTTCCGCGCCTTCGCCTACTGGCGTCTGCTGCTGATCTACGGAGAAGCACCAATCGTTACAGAAGATGACGTACTCAAATCCAATTACAAAAAACCTAAAGTGAGTGCAGATCAGCTGCGTGCACAGATTGAAACGGACCTGCTGGCAGCCGCCGATCAGTTACCGGAAACCTATGGTGATGGCGATAAAGGCCGGGTGAGCAAAGGAACCGCATGGGGCCTGCTCTGCAAACTGTATATGAACTGGGAAAAACTGGACAAGGCGATTGAATTTGGCAGCAAGGTAACCACCAATGCACACTATGCATTAGCTCCAAAATATGCCGATAATTTCAGCGTAGCTACCGGTAACAATTCAGAAATGTTACTGGCCGTTCAAACAGTAGATGGTAACGGCTACTCCGACTTCATCACTTATCACGCCCCGCGTAACTGGAATGGCTGGAGCTTCTTCTACCCTACCAAAGGACTGGTGGATGAATTTGAAGCAGGCGATCCACGTAAGAATATCTGCATTATGCAACCCGGCGACCAGGTGAATATAGGTACCGGTATTGCTACCTACAATGCAGATGCTTCCTGGAGTGGATATCACTATAAAAAATTCTGTAGCTGGAAACCTTCCGGTGGTTTAGACTACTCGCTTAAAACACCGTTGATGCGTTCCGCAGATATTTACCTGCTGGTGGCTGAAGCTAAAATCCGTGTGAATGGCGCCGGTGCCGGTGATGCAGAAATTAAAGCCGTTCGTCAACGTGCTTCCACTACTTTGCCTGTGGTAACAAATGCCGGTATGAAAGAACTGATGCACGAGCGCCGGGTAGAATTATGTGGCGAGAATGAGCGGCATCAGGATTTGTTGCGTTGGGATAAAGCGAAACTGGTAGATATTGTAGCGTTGTACAAACTGCCCAAGAAGGCGTATGATGGCACTACGATCACCCGCGGTGGTGCAGCCAGAACATTTGTTCGTCCGAAGAATTACTATTTCCCGATGCCGCAACAGGAAATAGATAGAAGTCAGGGGATATTGATACAGAATCCGAATTTCTAGGATATACGAAAAGCCGCTCTCTTATCGGGAGCGGTTTTTTTATTATTCTACTTTCTCCGCCTCCTCCTGCCCATTCTGGATTTTCGTCAGCCCCCGTACTTTTCCATGCTCATCTACATGAAAAGATAATTGCGCATCCATATTCTTCGCAAAAAACTGATGTGGTGCATACAATAATATTTCCTGCTTTACCTGTCTCCCACCTGTTCCCTTACCATACATCCGGTTATCTTCCTGGCTGATCGTTAAAATAAATCCGGAGCTGAACCGGTATTTACCTGCGTACTTTTCCAGGCTGGCGGGTTCCACGGGTATTGCCTTCATGGCGGTAACGATCTTATCACTGCGTTTCAGGATGGTGGAATCGCCGTTACCGTGTATCACTACTGCATTAATATGCCCACTGCTATTCCTGGTAAAAGTGAAGGTATTCAAACTGTTATCCTGCCAGCACTGGTCTTTATCAAAAGGCACCAACCGGCTTTTAGTGCCGCCTTTTTTATACAACAACAGTCGGTTATCTTCATACACGATGTAATTCTCACCCGTTGCCGTTGATCCGTATACACCTTCCAACTCCTTTTGCTGTTCAGCAGATAATGGTATTTCCTGTTGCGGATAAGCCTTTCCGATTGTGATGGCGGCTATTTTTGTGGCTGTTAGTTCCGGGTTATTATTTTCGCAATTCGYCAGGAGGGTTACAAATACTTTTTCTTTTGGAAGATAAACAGCGAAGGTGGAGAATCCGTTAATCAGTCCATCATGGTGCCTGTCGGGGCTTCCCTGAATATTGCCACTCCACCAGCCATAGCCGTATCCGGTAGAGGCACCACTTTTCAGTTGATAGGGCGTTAATGCCTTGTCCAGGCTTTGTTTCCGGATAACCTTATACTCCATGACTGCTTTGTTCCAGGTATATAAATCCATCGCAGTAGAGAGTATAGCGCCTGCTGCATAAGGTTGAGACATGCTCAGGAAGGCGGCGTTTCTGTAATGGTCATCATACTTTTCATACCCATGTGCCCTGCTGGGGATGAAATGATCTCCGTTATCGAAAAAGGTATGTTTCATGCCGAGGACCTCAAAGATATGTGTAGTGATATATTCCTCATAGGAAGTTTGGGTAACCAGTGAAATGATATAGCCGAGGAGTACATACCCATTGTTGTTATAGCGGAAATTCGCGCCTGGCTCAAATTCCATGGGTTCTTCCTTAAATTGCTTTATCAGTTCCAGCGGTGTCATATCTTTTTTTCGTGCTTCTGGCGTCCATTTCCCGGCGCTGGCGGAAATGCCTGAGGTATGCGTGAGTAAATGTTCGATGGTAATGGTTTGTCCATGCGTGGGATAGTCGGGGATAAACCGGCGGATATCATCCTGCAGTGATAACCTGCCTTCTTCTATCAGCTTCATAATGGCGCAGGCAGTAAACTGTTTGGTGATGGAGCCGATGCGGAATACCTGTTCCGGTTGCATGGGAAGATCTGCTTCCAGGTCTGCTTTACCGAACGCCTGCTGGTAAATGATCTTATCATCTTTGGCCACAAGTACTACGCCTCCGGGACCAGTACCAGAAAATGTCTTCGACAACAGGGTATCTATTCGTGCTTCGGCTGATTGTGCCGGCGCTATAAAGTGAAGGTGGAGGAATAATAGCAATAGCGATCCCGCTAACTTATTTTTCATGATAATTTGTATTTAACTGGTGAGGATAATGGGCACAGGACGGCGGCATGATTAAAAGCTAATACATGCGGGTGTGGGTTTCCTGTGATGGGATGGTATATTTTCTTAGGTATGYTTAAGGCTTCCGGGAATGGGATTTAAGCAGCGCATATCCCACTAATAAACTAATACCTAAACAAAGGAATATAGAAAAGATAAATTTAAGGTCATTGCTAACTCCCGGAATGGGTAGTGCATCCAGCAAGGCGCCTGTCAGCAATCCCATCGCAATACCAATACTTATAATACCCAGTATTAATAAGAAAGGCAGTACTGTTATATTTCCCTTGAAATAATCTGGCGGCAGTCCTTTCTCAAGGATGGCCATTCGTTCTTTATGCCTGGTCGTGAAATAATAATAGCTGATTCCGAATATGACCAGTGCAATAGCAATAAATAAGGCGGCGGACGTTAGTTGCATGATGTATTATTTAAAAGTTTTTGGCTACTTTCATATTAGACCAGCCATTTGCCCAAATGGTCACAATATTTTTTTTGTGACCACTTTCCTTCTTTGCTGGTCTAACTATCTGATGAAACTATTTAGGCAAATTCAACCCGAAGATGAACTATTAAAAAAAGCAGCGCTTGGTGACCCTGCCGGCATAGCTTATCTGGTGAATACCTATAAGGACTTTGCCTTCACCATCGCCATGGGGATTGTTTCAAACAGGGAGGATGCGGAAGAAGTTGTACAGGATTCCTTTGTAAAAGCCTTTGCTGCTCTCGGAAAATTTAATAACAATGCTAAATTTTCCTCCTGGCTTTATAAAATTGTTTATAATACTTCGATTACAAAAATCCAGTACAGGAAACCGCAGCCGGTCCCTTTCGAAACACAGTACGCAGCCGGTTTACCGGGATTTTCTGAAAATCAGAGCTGGGATGCGTTAATCGCCACAGAAAGGAAAAAATACGTGACCCTGCTGCTGAATGAACTGGCAGCGGAAGACAGGACCATCATTACGCTTCATTATATCGCGGAAAAAAGTATCGGGGAGATTTGCGATATACTGGGAATGAATAAATCCGCCATAAAAATGCGGCTGCTGAGAGGACGTAAACAACTGGAAGCGGCGTTACAGTTATTACTGGACCAGGAAAAAAGAAATTTATTATGAATAAAATCAATGACGACCAACTCCGTCTATTTTTAAAAGAAAACGGCACGGCGCAAACAACGGAGCAGTTTTCCGCTGAATTAACGGCGCTGCTGGTGCACAAGTACAGTACGCAGCCTATCAATCGTCCGCTTGAATTTAAAGCCGGCAAATGGCTCGGAAAGGTCATTATAGGGGTATTGGTTTGCTTTAACCTGGCCCTGCTGGGTTATGTGGGGATCTTATATGTGTCGCCGGTACTTTTTATGTGTTTGATAGCCGCTATCCTGGGGGTATGGGGAATGATCGGCATGATGAAGAAAGAAATGCCGGATCAACGCGCAGCTGCATAAATTAAGCGGTTGCCCCAGATGGAAACAACCGCCTTACTATTACTTATTTTGTAGAGAATTTATACACAGTGGTTTGTGAAAACGTTTCACCTGGCTTCAGGATCACGTTAGGGAAAGACGGCTGATTCGGAGAATCAGGGAAATGCTGCGTTTCCAGGCAAAGTGCTGCGTTCTTCACATATTTTTTACCATCACGGGTATTGGTAAGGGTACCATCCAGGAAGTTGCCGGTATAAAACTGTATACCTGGCTGCGTAGTAGCTACTTCCATGAAACGACCGCTGTTAGGATCGTACAGGGTAGCAATAGTTTCCAGATCGCCTTCTTTTTTGTCCAGTACCCAGTTATGGTCATACCCACCTTTTACTTTACCGATATCGGCGCCGATTTTCTTAGGTGACGTAAAATCCATGGGACCTCCTTTTACCGGATCCAGTTTACCGGTAGGAATCAGTTTATCCGTAACCGGGGTATAACGACTGGCCTTCAGGGACAATTCATGGCCCAGGATGGTGCTGTCTTTACCAGCAGAAAGATTAAAATAAGCGTGGTTGGTGAGGTTCACCGGGGTGGCTTTATCGGAAGTAGCTTTGTAAGTAATCTGCAGGGCGTTGTCAGGCGTGAGGGTATACACTACGGTTGCCTGTAAAGTACCCGGATAACCTTCTTCTCCGTCTTTGCTGGTATATACCAACTGCAGACTGCTGTCGCCAGCGGGGGTGGCTGCCCAAACTACTTTGTCAAATCCCTTCAGACCGCCATGAAGACTATTCACATCGTTATTGGCAGCAAGGGAATATTCCTTGCCATCCAATTTGAATTTTGCATTGGCAATCCTGTTGGCGTAGCGGCCAATCAGCGCGCCAAAGTAAGGCTGTCCTTTTTGCTGGTAACCTGATAATGAATCGTAGGATAATACGACGTTTCCTTTCTGGCCTTGCTTGTCGGCGGTGATAATATCGGTAATAGTACCGCCGTAGTTCAGGATCTTAACTTCCATCCCGTTGGCATTCTTCAGGGTATATTGCAATACTTCCTGACCGTCTGCCTGACCAAAGCTGCGCGGTCCATTAACCGGAGTGGTAGCAACTGCTGTGGAATCCTTACTTTCTTCTGTCTTAGGAGCATTGTTGTTACAGGAAGCCAGTAGGGTGCCACCGGAAATCAATAGGGCAGTCATCGCCTTTAAATTCATGTCCATAACGTATTTTGGTATTAAGTGAAAAAGAGTCACTAAATATCGTGATAATCCGGCTAAAGTCAAATAATTTTATTTTATTTTTAGTGTCAATTAAACAATTAAAAAAGCGAATGATTAAAATACGTATACTATCTGTCAATAATCGGAAAGTAAGTATACGGCGTGGTAGCTAGCTTTAGCGGGATAAATATTGATGAATATGAAAAGACTGATCATTACCTGTCTGGCACTGGCAGGGTATTATAGCACAACTGCCCAGTCCTATGTTCCGGGCTGGAAAGAGCCTAAGATGAAAGTGCTGCCGGCAGTAGCCATTAAAGCATATCCGTTTCCGTTAGCGGCCGTAACGTTACTGGACGGCCCGTTCAAAACAGCCATGCTGGCGGATGCACATTACCTGCTAAAAATAGACCCCGACAGATTATTGTCGGCCTTCCGCTCCAATGCTGGTCTGGCACCTAAAGGGAAACAATACGGCGGTTGGGAAACTGGTGGCCTCGCCGGACATACCATGGGCCATTACTTATCCGCCTGCGCCATGCAATATGCCGCCACGAAAGATACCGCTTACCTGAACCGGGTGAACTACCTGGTAAGTGAACTGGCCTTATGTCAGCAAAGCCGCCACAGCGGATATATTGGCGCCTTCCCTAATGATGATAAACTCTGGACCGAGGTAGCCGCCGGCGATATCCGCTCCCGCGGCTTTGACCTCAACGGTGCCTGGTCACCCTGGTATACGGTACATAAAATAATGGCCGGCTTACTGGACGCATGGCTCTATTGCAATAATGCACAAGCATTGCAGGTCAACAAAGGTATCGCCGACTGGACCGGCAATGTCATCAAAAATCTCACGGAAGCACAGATGCAGCAAATGCTGATCTGCGAATACGGTGGCATGGCGGAAACACTTGTCAATACCTACGCCCTGAGTGGCGATAAAAAGTACCTTGATCTCTCCTATCGCTTCTATGATAAACGTATTCTTGATTCACTGGCTATCGGGAAAGATGTACTTCCCGGTAAGCATTCCAACACCCAGATCCCCAAAGCTATTGCCAGCATCCGGAGATATGAACTGAATAAAGACAGCAACGATGCTGCCATTGCCACCTACTTCTGGGAGGTAGTGACAAAAGATCACTCCTATGCCAACGGAGGTAATAGCAATTATGAATATTTCGGCGCCGCCAGACAACTCAACGAAGCACTAACGGACAACACCACCGAAACCTGCAATACCTATAACATGCTGAAGCTGACCAGGCACCTGTTTGCTTTGTCGCCACAAGCCAGACTAATGGACTATTACGAAAAGGCATTGTATAATCATATTCTCGCCTCTCAAAATCATGAAACCGGTATGATGTGCTACTTCGTACCACTCCGTATGGGTGGCAAAAAAGAGTACAGCGATGAGTTCGAAACCTTTACCTGCTGTGTTGGATCAGGTATGGAAAATCATGTGAAATATGGCGAGAGCATTTATTACAAAGGCGAAGACGGAAGTCTGTATGTCAACCTCTTTATCCCATCTGTACTGCAATGGCAGGAAAAAGAAATTACCCTGAAACAGGAAAACAATCTGCCTGCCGATAATCGTACTACCTTCACCGTTAGTACGAAGCAGACTGCTTCCTTTGCGTTACGCATCCGTAAACCAGCCTGGGCTAGAGCAGGCATTACCCTGCGGGTAAATGGCACCGCCCAGCCGCTCACGACAGATCCAGGCGGCTACTTTGTGATCCGCCGCAATTGGAAAAACAATGATAAAGTAACGCTTACCTTACCCGCAGATGTGTATACAGAAGCCATCCCCGATAACCCAAATCGACAGGCATTGTTCTACGGCCCTGTGTTGCTATCCGGTATACTGGGTGAAAAAGAACCAGACCCGGTTAGTGGTGTGCCGGTATTGGTCACTGCCAATCATTCCCCCGATACCTGGATCAAACGCACCGATAACAATACGCTCACCTTCCGCTCTGTTGGCACCGCACAACCACAGGATGTTACGCTGTCACCTTTCTATCAAACTAAAAACGAATATTACACCGTATACTGGGATGTATTTTCACCGGAGAGCTGGAAGCTGCAACAGGTACGCTATGCCGCTGAAAAAAAGCAACAGCAGGAACTCGATGCCCGCACCACAGATATCCTTCGCCCCGGAGAAATGCAACCAGAACGTGATCATGAATTCACCGGTGAAAAAACAACCACTGAAGAAGAGCATGGCCGCAAATGGCGTATCGCATGGCCGGAAGGTTATTTCTCCTTCCAGATGAAAGTAGCCCCCAACAGCAAACACTCCCTGCAATGCACGTACTGGGGTATGGATA
This sequence comes from Chitinophaga sp. 01L420, assembly GCF_056399985.1. Classification (NCBI taxonomy): domain Bacteria; kingdom Pseudomonadati; phylum Bacteroidota; class Chitinophagia; order Chitinophagales; family Chitinophagaceae; genus Chitinophaga; species Chitinophaga sp. 01L420. The sequence goes on along the minus strand of NZ_JBFTSK010000043.1, from coordinate 2,491 downwards.
ACCGTGGCAGAACATTCGACATTATAGTAGACGGCACCACGATCGCAACAGAAGATATCAATAAATTCAAGGAGAGCCGGTTTTATCAGATCTCCTATGCAATACCTGAAAGCCTGACAAAAGGAAAAGAACGCGTGAACATACGTTTTGTACCTAAAAACAATAACAGCGCCGGACCGTTGTACGGCTGCAGAATGGTGAAAGAGTAAATGACCGTTGGGTTGTTTCCGGTCGATCGCCCGGAAACAACCCAACTAATCAGCTACCTCAAAAGAATCGTTTTCCCAACGTACCATTGACATACATAATCATTATGAAAAAAACCGCTGACAGGAGCATTTCCCGCCAACGGCTTATATAGTGGGACAGTTATATGATCTACTCATTCATCTTAATCCTGATCACGTAAAAAGACCAGGGTGCTATATTAGTTCGTATTGTCTTGCCTTTAATATCAATACTTTGTACAACCGGGGAAATATTCGTTGGCTGATCGAGGGAATTCAGTCCCTGCAGGCTATTGCTTTGCAATTTAGTTACGCTTCCACTGGTGGCCAGCTTCCTGCCCTGCACAATCAACTCCGCAGGAATAGAATTAGCGGATGTATTCACCAGTTTTACCACCAGTTCGCCAGTAACATGGTCCACTACCGCTGAAGCATATACGCTGTCCTGTCCGCTGATCACGTCATTATTTTTCAGAATCGGTACCACCACACTCCCTTTGTTGTTAGCATAGAGTTTTTGTACATAGTAGTTCGGCGTACCATACGAGCGTAGGTTATCAAACCAGATCAGATCCGGTGTCCATTGCCAGCCATCCACATGTGCCAGCAATGGCGCGTAGGAAGCCATTACCACTACATCTGTATTGCGTTCCAGGCCGGTCATAAATGCAGCCTCAGCGAGGGCGCACTGCCAGGTATTTTTATTATCACCATTGCCAACACCTTTGCTGTGAGCAGCATACTCGCCGGCAAAGATCTTCGGTCCCTTGCGGTCGTACGTATCGTAACGCGAAGCATTTTTCAGGAACCATTCGGGGGAACTGTAATAATGTTCATCCAGGATATCTGCATGCAGTTTACGCAACGTATCATTCAGGAAAGTAAATTTATCACCGTCCGGACCGGGTCCCAGGCTATTGATCAATTTTATGTCCGGATACTTTTCTTTAATCGCTTTTGCAAAAATCGTGTAACGCTCTACATACTGCGGCCCCCACTGTTCATTGCCCACACCCATCATTTTCAGGTTAAATGGTGCAGGATGTCCCATTTTGGCACGCAGGGCCCCCCATGTAGTATTTACATCTCCATTGGCAAATGCTATCAGGTCCAGTGCGTCCTGTATGTAAGGGTCCAGCTCATTTACAGCAACGACTTCACTGCTATTAAACTGACAGGCCATGCCACAGTTGAGAATCGGTAGTGGTGAAGCACCAATATCTTCCGACAGCTGAAAGTATTCGAAGAAGCCCAATCCGAAAGATTGAAAATAATCCGGTGTTGAACGGTGTGCAAACTCTGTATTCCATCGGTTCATGATCACTTCGCGCTCATTCACATCTCCTACTGTTTTCTTCCACTGATAGCGGTTGGTCAGCTCCCGCCCTTCTACAATGCAGCCTCCGGGGAAGCGGAGAAATCCCGGATGCAGGTCTGCCAGTAATTGTACGAGATCGGCACGTAAGCCATTGGGGCGCTCTTTCCAGGTATGCTGCGGGAACAATGAAATCATGTCTATATCAACTATGCCCGGCCCTTTGAATGCCACCTGCAATTTTCCTTTAGATACCGTAGCGGAAGCCGTGAAGCTCCCTTTATATTGTTGCCAGCTATTGCCGACAGGTGCTATGGTAGTGCTGCCGATAGCTTTGCCTGATTCATCCAGTAAGGTAACCGTGAGTTCCATTGGCGTAGCAGACTGCTGTCTGGCATACAAAGAGAAATTATATTGCTCTCCTGCTTTAATGCCCATACCACGGAATCCTTCGTTCACCAATGCGAAATTACGTGTGTCGGGCACCGTTACCCTGGCAAAGCGGGGATTGGCCGCATTGGTGGTCTGCCGGTTGATAACCAGCACCTGCCCGTTGGCGGCTAGTTCCTTCGGAATACTCCAGCCCATGAGCGGTGCACTGAATTCAAAGGAGCGGTTCTTCACCAGTTCCGCATAAATACCACCGTCTGCGCTAAGGTTGATATCTTCAAAGAAGATACCCCACATATTGGGAGATACAGCCGTTTTAACTTCGTTGGCTTTCACGATAAAATTCAATGGGCGTTGCGCCGCTAACCGTACAGGAAACAATATCGACAGGAGTAATGACATAACTATCCCCTGTAACAGTGTGGAGTATTTTTGTTTTTTCATAACAAGTCCAAATTAACAGAACTTATTTAATTGTCAAAATAACAATTAAAATATTCACCATTTTTATAACCTGCTGTTATGCTGCAGCACATGGGGGTCAGGAACAAAGTTGAGG
>NZ_JBFTSK010000042.1:0-70008 GCF_056399985.1 Chitinophaga sp. 01L420 | reverse complement strand
ATTCAATTCCTTGCCTGTCTTAAATTGTTTTAAAAAGTCGTCTGATATGAAGTCTTCTGCTTTCATAATACTGTGTATATAGTTTTAAAATTAAGAAAATCGAGGTGAATCCCCGATTTTCAGATTTACACAGTTTATGAGATAGTGTCCACCGTTCATACCCCGATAGCTGCCCCGCTTTAAAAAAAAACAATTACTTCGTTCCTCCTTCTTTCTTCTGATCACCCTCTTTTTTCCGGTAAGCCTTCAGTTCTTCTTTGTCGAGAAAAGAATCCTTATTGGCGTCTATTACATCGAAATTCTCCTTCAATTTGGAAACCCTTTTATTATCTTTCGCTGCTGCATCTACCTCAGTTTTGCTGAGTTTACCATCTCCATCAGTGTCAATTTTCTTAAAAAAGCCTTCATGGTCATGCTGTTGCTGTGGTTGCTGTTGCTGCGGCTGTTGCGCATAAGTTTTTGCGGATACAAGTGTTGCCATTAACAAACCTGCTACAAGAAAATGCTTCATCATAATTGTGTGTTTTAAGTTATTGATGATTTTAACTCCAGGGTATACACTGAATTGCCACAAGTGGTAAGAATTAGTTCAGCATATTAGGATTGCACTGTTGGATAGCCGTTAGGTGTCGAAGTTTAATGTGAAGGATAATGGAGGAAATGGGGAATTGCTACCAGCCGGTAGCTTATAATGCTTATCAGTACTGAATTTAACGGATAATAGCGGGAAATATACAAGCGATTTCCTTAAGACTATTTAACACTAATTGACATAAATTAACGGTCATAAAGACTATTCCCTGAAAAATCGGCGAAAGTTGTTACCATTGTCAAAACGCAGTAATTTCACTCCTACCTATACCAAAAACATGGAAATCAAATCTACAAATAGTCACCTGTTTGAGCTAGTCGGCAAAAGCATCGCATACTTCGCCATGCTACTATTATTCATCCCCCGCCACTACAATAATGTCAATCCATATAAGTATTTGGTTCCCATCCTATTGATCTCAGCAGTTACTTATTTATACGTAAAATTCACACTATACAATAAATACACAATTGCAGTACAGGTATTAAAAGATCAGCTGATAGTGACCTACCTCCAGGGTCTTAGAAAGAAAAGCATTTATTTCCCCGTATCTACCACTTCATTGGAGCTTAGGTTCCAGGCCCGCTATCTAAGGATGCCGCAATTTTATACCCTCGTGATTATCGAAAATGGACAACCCAAATACTGGGTCAATAGTAAGGAGGGATTTGATGAAAAAACACTCACCGATTTTCTACATGAATATGCCCGCTTACAATACGGAAAAACAACTACCCCAACCTCATCTTCATCCCCTCATGCGTAGCCTTGAACCCCACCGACTCATAAAACCTGATCGCATCTACTCTTTTCTTGTCAGAAGTCAATTGAACCATGTAGGCCCCTTTCTCTTTCGCCCGGTTAACAATATATTCAAACACCCGCTTACCGATGCCTTGTCCGCGGTATTTTGAATGGGTTCTTACGGCTTCTACCTGCGCTCTCAAGCCGCCTTCATTGACCAGGTATTGAATAAACGACAATTGAAATGTAGCTACTGATTCACCATTCATTTCCACCACCGTTAATTCCAGGTTGGGATCTGCCGCAATCCTTTCGAATGCCTTCTGATACTTGTCGGAAAGCGCATTATCTGGATTCTCTCTGTCAGCGCCGAGTGCATCGTCTGCCAGCATATTAACAATGTCAGGAATATCTTCTTTCGTAGCCAATCTGAATGTAAGTTCCATATTCATCTGGTTTATGTATTCTTCAAAACAATCATTTCATCACAGGCACAGCCACACCGTTAAAATCGAGTACTGCAAACTTACCATCATTCTCCGCCACCACGTGACTTAAGGCCGTAGTAGCAAACTGTTTCTGGTATACTTTCTCTCCCCCGGTAAACTGCTCCGGCAAAAGTACTGCGGGAGCATTGGTATTCGCCAGTTTTACTTCAAACAAATTGTTAATTTTCTTACGCAGCGCTGCATCCGACTCCTGATCGATATTGAATATTTTATCGGCGACACCTTCAATAAATGCGATATCATGACGTTTGCTGCCGTTGGTGTAAATACAATAGTAAACGCCGGTATCATCATTGCCATACACTTTCTTCGCTATGCATACAGGTACCGAAGCGATGTTTTCCAGTATCTTCTTCTTTGCCTTATTCTGCATCACTGCAATAGCCACGATGGATAATAATATCAAGGCGCCACAAACCAGTGAATAAGTGGAATAAGTGGCATCTCTTTTCGATAAATCATAAAAAAAGTAAAGCGCAAATGCGCTGAATACCAGGATAACGATGGGTAGGAACATAAGTTTGTTTTGTCCCCAGCTGCCTGCGCTGGCATAGGTTTTCTTTAATGCGGTATTCTGTTCAAGATCATTCAGGGCCTGACTGGTAAGTATCATAATATATTTTTAACTGGATTTAAAACATGACTACACGCTAAAAGGTTAACATTCGTTCAAATATAGTAGCTCTCCCTTACATAAACAATGCCCGGGCAAATACTAGATAAATTCATTTCTTCCCCTTCTCCGTCAAATACGGATACACCATATCTCCAATCATCTCCGCATAATACCCCACTGCTTTCTTTCCCTTCAACCCCGTAGTCAGCTCATTCGCTGATATCCAGAAATCACCGATGATATAAATACTCCTGATTAAGCTCTCCCATACGGCGGCAGGTATATCGTTCCGCAGGAGACCCTGCTGCCGGAAATGCTCAAACACCTGCAGCAACTGCGTCCGCCGGGTAAGAAACCGCTGACTATATACTTTTTTCACAGCAGGTATACGCCGTGCTATTACCACAAAGTGAATATAGATAAACCGGTACTGATAAATATGCTGTAATATGCCGGCAATCGACTCCTGCAGGGAGGCAATGCTCCCATTCTCCAGTGGCGGCAATGCATTCAGCTCATCAATATGCCGGGTATAAAGAGCAGTAATAATTTCATCTGCGTTGGGAAAGTAATACTGAATGTTACTATGACTGATCTCCATCTCCTTCGCAATGTGCCGGATGGTGATCACATCAATGCCTTGCTCGTTAAATAACCGTAGCGCCGTAATTAATATCTTGTCTTTTGTATTCATATCTACAGCGAAAATAGAAAAATTAGTACAAATGTACAAGAATGAACTATTTTAGTACATTTGTACTAAATAAACGGACATCATGAATATTAAAGAAATCAGCATATACACCAACGATATTGCGCAAACTACCGCTTTCTATACCACAAAACTTCAACTGCCCATACTTCGTCAAAGCAGCAACAGCATCAGCTTTCAGGCCGGCACATCGGTATTAACGTTTGAACAGCAAACAGCCATTACACATCCCGTGTACCACTTTGCATTTAATATCACACCTGATTTATTGGAAGAAGCCATCACATGGTTGCAGCAAATCACCACATTGTTACCCGTCACAGATAACAGCCCTATCGCCGCTTTCGACAACTGGAACGCCCACGCGGTTTATTTCTATGATAATAATGGAAATCTGTTGGAACTGATTGCACGGCACGACCTGCCAAAGGAAGCGAATACGCTGACCATTATCAACATCAGTGAAATAGGGATTGCTGCCGCAGAAGTACCTGCATATGCCGATCAACTGATCAACACCTGGCATTTGCCGGTTTTCACGAAACAGCCCAGAATGGAGGCTTTTACGGCATTAGGAGACGACAACGGGTTACTGATCATCGCGGCACAGGGCAGGAACTGGTTTCCGGCACAAATACCGGCACAGCCCTTCCCTGCTACAGTAACAATTGAACACAACGGTGAAACAAACACTTTCGCATTATAATGCGCGATCCCGATGCATATGCCCCCATTCGTTCAACTGGTCCCAGATAGGCACCAGCAACAAGGCGCTGTCGGTAAGACTGTACTCCACCCGTGGTGGCACTTCAGGGTAAACGGTTCTCTTGACAAGGCCATCCCGCTCCAGCTCCTGCAAATGCAAGGTGAGCATACGATCCGTAATGTTGGGGATCTTCTTTTTCAACTCGCTGAAACGAAGGGTCTTTGTCTCCAGCTTGTATAATATCTTCAACTTCCATCTGCCGGACAGTATATCCATCGCGAAGGCCATCCCGCATACTTCGCGGATCTCCTCCAGGTTAATTGTGTTGGTTGATGTTTCCTTTCTCTTCGCCATTACTTACATTTTTGTGAGCAGCATACAATAGGCTGCTGTACTACAAATGTAATATTCATATAATAATTTTGAGCCCATAAACGAACAATCACATGAATATTCTTATTGTATACGCACATCCGGAACCAAAGAGCATGAACGGCGCTATGTTTAACACGGCTATATCTACACTCAAGGCAGCAGGCCACCAGGTAAAAACATCTGACTTATACGCCATGGAATTTAATGCTGCCTCCGACCGTACCAACTTCACCAGCACACACAATCATCATTTTTTCAAACAACAACTGGAAGAACTACACGCTACCAGCGTCAACGGCTTCGCACCCAACATTGCGGATGAACAGGAAAAAGTAGCCTGGTGCGACCTGATGATCTGGCAGTTTCCGCTGTGGTGGTTCAGCGTACCTGCGATCATGAAAGGATGGGTAGACCGCGTATTTGCCATGGGCCGCACCTACGGACAAGGACATATTTACGAAACCGGTATCTTCAGTGGCAAAAAAGCGATGCTTTCGCTCACCACCGGCGGAAAAAGAGAAGATTACATAGACGGTGGCTCTAACGGCGACATGGATAACATGCTGAAACCCCTGCACCGCGGCATCTTCCAGTTCACCGGCTTTTCGGTATTATCACCACAAGTAGTGTACGGTCCCGCCAGACAAACACCGGAAGACCGCAGCAAAGAACTCAGCAACTGGACATCCAGGTTGAATACTATCTTTGAAGAATCACCCATCAACATCACGAGTTACTAATTTAAGTACCCCTCAACAAAACCACATACGCTCATCATAGGAACCACCGGAGCCATAGAGCTGTTAGCTTTTAGCTATTAGCCGTTAGATTTTAGCGGATGTTAATAGCGGGTAAAATCTGGTCCTGCAGTGGCAAACTCACTGCAGGACCAGATCGTTTAATTATGCAGGATAGCGGCCTTTACTTTTTGCCGGTGATGCAACCCCCATTCCACCAAACTCTCTGCTACCGGCAATATCGTTTGACCATAACAGGTAATGGCATATGCTACGGTAACAGGTTTTGTTTTCAGGACAGTCCTGGTCACCAGGAAATTCATTTCCAGCACCTTCAGTTCTTTTGATAACATCCTCGCAGAGATGCCTTCTATCTCCCTTAATATCTTTTTAAAATAGTTACTCTCCTCAGGCCGGTAAGCCAGGTACCGCAGTAGTTGCAGCTTCCATTTACCACTGAATAATTCAATACTGTCGCGCATCGCAGTAAGTTCTTCGTGGCAAGTTGCTTCCCGCAGATCTCCTTTTATATTTATAATTGCCATAGCTGTTGGTTTCCATAGTAAACCGGTTACCTCCGGTATACCCATAGCAAATATAACCCAACATCGCAATAATTTTGATGCATGAAAAATCAAGAAAACATGCAGGCAATTGTACTAGATGACTTTGGCGGCGTAGAAAATTTTTCTGCTGCCACACTTCCCATACCCGAACCGGGAGATAATGATGTGCTGGTAAAAATAATGGCCACCTCATTTAATCCGATCGATTATCAGATCAGACAAGGAGCTACTGAACGCAAACGGATGCACTCCCCGATACTGGGCCGCGAATTTTCAGGCATCGTCATTAAAACAGGCAAGGGGGTACAACAATTTGCCATAGGAGATGCTGTGATGGCCGCATCCGGCAGTATGGGCTCCAATGGCACCTATGCTACGCATATCAGTCTGCCGCAGGAAATACTGGTACATAAACCCGCCAACCTATCCTTTGCAGAAGCCGCTGCCGTGCCCACCGCAGCGCTCACCGCACTGCAATGCTACAAACGCCTGCAACTGCCTGCGGCTGCCCGCATTTTCATCAGCGGCGCTGCTGGAGGCGTAGGACTAGTGCTGGTAAAACTCCTCGTGGCTGCAGGATATACGCAGCTCTGCGTGACGGCAGGTAATGAAGACAGCAAGCAACAATTGCTGCTGGCAGGATTGCTTCCATCGCAGATCATCGACTATCGCCTGCCTGATTTATTGCAGACAATTTTAATACAACAGAACGGTCAGTTGTTTGACGCAACTATCGATCTCGTAGGTGGCCATCTCTCCGAACTATGTGCCGATGTACTCCTCACCAATGGCATTTACCAGGACGTAACAGCGCTCACTACTCCGGCAGCCAGAGAAACACTTTTCAATAAGGGGGCCGTTATCATCAATATTTCCAATTACGCTTATTCTCTCACCAGGCAACTGCGTTATTACGGAGATAGCCTCCGGCAGATCACGGCCATGCTGGAGAAAGGAATCCTCACTCCGTCTCCGGTGTATGTTACAGGTATGTTAAGTGTGGAAACAGTCCAACAATCGCACGATCTGCTGGAACGCAATCAGAGCAGAGGACGCAAGCTGGTCATGACAATATTTCCGGAAAATGAATAGTACTGCTGGCACATACCGGCATCATCTTTGGGGCATGGGCGCGCATGTGGAATCAATTTATAGAAAATGCGGACCACCTGCCTAATTTCCTATGGAATCTGATGCTGGCAGGCATTGCAGTCATCACGGGATGGCTCATCAAATTGTTACTATCTTTATTCTTACGGAAATCAGTCTCCGGTCAACAAGAATTTTCGCTGATTCATAGTATCCTCTATCGGTTAGGCAAAGCATTCAATTACTTTCTGCCCCTGCTCCTGCTGAATATGGCATTACCCCTGATGCGGGTGAATCCTGACTACGTGCCGGTGATGAGTAAACTGGCGGAGATCGCATTAACATTGTCGTTTGCTGCGCTGGTGATAGGCATTATCAAAGTGATGGAAGACTATATCTACCACGCGTATGATCTGAATAAATCCAACAACCTGAAAGAACGGAAAATACGCACGCAGTTGCAGTTCATCCGTAAGTTATCCGTCTCCCTGATATTGATACTCACCGCCTGCGTAATATTGCTCAGCTTCGACAGCATGCGTAAACTGGGTGCAGGGCTCCTCACCGGCGTAGGTGTAGGCGGTATCATTATTGGTTTTGCCGCGCAGAAATCATTGGGCAACCTCCTCGCGGGGTTCCAGATTGCTTTTACACAGCCCATTCGTATTGATGATGTACTCGTAGTAGAAGGTGAATGGGGACGTGTGGAAGAAATTACACTGACCTATGTAGTGCTCAATATCTGGGACCAGCGTAAACTGATTTTACCTATTAACTATTTTATAGAGAAACCTTTTCAGAACTGGACCCGCACCGGCGCGGAAATACTGGGCACCGCCTTTTTTTATATGGATTATACGGTACCGGTAGATCAGCTTAGAACAGAATTTGAAAGACTCCTGGAACTGTCGCCATTATGGGATAAGCGTGCAAAAGCCTTGCAGGTAACCAATACCAGCGAACGAACCATTGAAGTGAGGGCATTAATGAGTGCTGCTAACTCGGGCAATGCCTTTGATCTCCGTTGCTATATCCGGGAAAATCTGATCAAATATGTAAGAGAACATCATCCTGACAGTCTACCTAAAACCAGGGCGTATATTGAAAACAAGGAAGCATCAGTTTAATCGCTTTTCCAGCAGGATCAGATGTTTACACTGAATGCCGTTTTCATAGATCGGCTCCTGGTAATGTATCATAAAGTAATCTTTCTTAATGGCGGTGATCTCAAATCCCTGCCGTTGATATAAATACAGTTGTGCAATACTCGAATTGCCGGTGCCAATGGTAAGCCGTTTAAAACCATTGGCCCTGGCCCGTTGTGCTGCATCCTGCAATAATATCTTACCAAAACCCTTTCCCTGGTAGGCAGGATTTACGGCAATATTTTTAATCTCCAGTTCTTCCGGATCGTTTGCCAGTAATACATAACTGCCTATTACCTGCTGATCCTGTTCCATAACGTATACTTCCGCCAGAGATAAATAGGCATTGAGGGCTATAATAGAAGGATCGGCCAATAATAACAGGTCATAGGGAATCTTTTCGCCCGGACCTAATTTCCGGATAATAGTGTCTTCCTGCAGGGAGGTCATCGCTGAATGATTTTGTCGCTATTAAAGTAAATGCTATTAGCTGTTAGCTGTTAGCTTTTAGCTGTTAGCTGTTAGGAAATGCAGCGAAGACCATATAATATAATCTCCGCTGCATTTCCTAACAGCTAACAGCTAAAAGCTAACCGCTAACCGCTTCACATTATTTCCATACACTTCTACCTGTGCGCCGCTATGAGTGGCTACAGCAGCACCGCTGATGCTAACACTTTTCTGTTCGCCCGGTAATACGGAGATGTAGTTGTCGCTGTAAAACACCGGCAAAATCCTCTTCTTCGTTTGCGCATCCACCAGTGACACGCGGTTGAAGAACGCCACCGGCCCACTGGCAGGATTGCTGATCGTCACCACAATGCTATCTGCTCCTGCTTTGTGCGCTGTTACCTTTACATCTGCTGCCGGCATCTTTTGCAAACCGGAATAGTTACCACCCGCATCTGCCAACCAGTAAAGGTTTTCATCTACTATTTCCTTTTTGGTATTAAGGAGACGCAGAGAAAAGAATACGCCCTCTTTTTCACTTAATTTATCTAACACTCCTTTCAGCGACATGAATTTTTGTACGGTAGCAGGACCTACTTCTACGAACAACTGTGTCAATAAGCTATCGCGGCCCTTCATATCATAGGCTTTCAACTCCAGCATCAGATCGCGGGCATAATTAAAGGTATTGTTCACCGCCATCACCATGCCATCCGTAGGATCGTACATCACATGCAGCGGCGCCGCGCCTTTACGGCTGCCATACAAACAGGCGTTGGGGTCCAGGTAATAATCGTACATCTGTCCTCTTAAGGCTGTCCAGGGGTTTTGTGTTTTCCAGATGATCACACCAGTATACCAATCCCACATATGTGCACTGAAACCTTCCATGAGCGCGCGATACTGGTCATAGTTCACTAATTGTGCCTTGTTGGCCCACTCTCTTAAATCAGTGGTTTTACCATAAGGATCGATCGATTTATTATAAGCGATGTACTTATGATAATCCCATACTGCATCCATTTTGCCTGTTTGCGAATTGGGAGTTACCAGGTTTTCCGCTGGTAAAAATCGCTCCAGCGATTCATAGTCGCCGGTACCTACAGATCCTACTTCTGAGTTAAATGGAAAAGTACGATAGCTCCAGAAGTAAGGCACTGACTGAATACCATAAGGTCCATCGCCATTGCCTCCCAGGGCATTATAAGACATGCTGTCGGAATTGGAATAGTCGAAGAAATACCGGGTACCGTCCAATGCTGGTATAATGGAATCTTTCATGGCATGAAAAATATCTGCCGGAGGCGTAATTTCATTTCCACCACACCAGAAAGCCAGGGAAGGATAATTACGTAACAGCTTTACCTGGTCTGCCACACTTTCCAGGAACAGGGAATGGTTATCCGGATATTGACGACGGGTCCACTGGTCTTCTTTCTTCAAAGGATCCTGCCACCTGCCGTTACAGTCGCCCGACATCCAGAAATCCTGGAATACCAGCAGCCCGTATTTATCACAGGCTTCAAAGAATTCAGGTCTTTCTGTTAAACTACCACCCCAAATCCTGATCAGGTTCAGGTTCATATCGCGGTGAAAGCGAACTTCCGCATCATATCTTTCTTTGCTGAAACGGAACATGGCATCAGAGGTGATCCAGTTACCGCCTTTAATAAATATCTTTTGCCCGTTTACCGCAATCTCGCGGCTGCGGGTATGTGTATTCCAATAGGTTTGTATTTCACGTACACCAAATTCTACGTCTTCTGTATCATCGGTGTTGCCGTTGTTAAGGAACTGCAACTGCATATGATACAAATGCTGCGGACCATAACCCGCAGGCCACCACAGGGAAGGTTGCTTCAGCAGCAGATCCGGTAGTTGCACGGTAGTGGTGGAATGTGGCGCCAGTGTTACCTTTTGCGTAGCCATGCCGCCTTCTATCTTATAGCGCAAAGTGCCGGTAATACTTTTAGCGCTGGCATTTTCCAGGTCTGCCGATACAAGGATCGTGGCCGGTACCTGCGGTCCGTCCGGCTTTCTGATGCCCGGTACCCGGGTAACAACATGTGGATCTTTGATGCGTACCGCGCCGGTTTTTTCGATGGTCACTTTATCCCATATACCGGTATTACGATCGCGCATAGGCTGAATCCAGTCCCAGCCAGCGGTGTATTGCGGTCCTACGTTTTTGGCGATGGTACCGTCGCCTCCCTGTCCGCCGTTAGGATTGCCCGGAAACACCGGTGGGTACACGATCACAGCGAGACGGTTTTTACCGCTCTTCGCCAGCCAGGGCGTAATGTTATAGGATTGACGCAGGTAAGCGCCAAAGTGTGTCGATGCTGTTACTTTATGTCCATTTAAGAAGATGTCACAACCATCGTTCACACCTCTGAAATGCAGCCATACCTGCGCATCTCCGGCAGCTGGCTTCTCTGTAAAATCTTTTACAAACCAGTAGGTGTAGTGATCACGGCCTGTATGATAGATATCCGGTATCTTTTCGTTGTTCATACCATACATCGGATCCGGCACCTGCTTATTATCCAGCAAAGTAGTCAGCACCGTACCCGGCACTGTGGCGGGTGTCCAGTCCGACAGGCGGTACGCTGGATCTGAAATCTGTTGTCCGGTCGCTTTTATCCCGGCAACGTTACTGCATTGCCATCCGCTGTTGAGTTCATATTTTTCCTGTGCCGATAACTGCGAAAAAGCCATTAAGAGCAGGCAGGAGATTGTTGATGTCCGAAATATCATGAGATCTATTTTACAGGCCTGTTGTCAAGGGAGCAAAGATAGCGTAACGTGCTCCCCCGTCAAAACAGATCATGATAAGCGGCGGGAATAGTTACATGAGGATTAAAGCATATCTTAGATGTCCATTTAAACCTCCCTTACCGTGTTTTCAAAAAGATCCGCCAGGATTGCCGGCATCAGTGTATTATCAGCGTTCTTCACCTGGAGATGTATAATGGCCATTGATTACTTCAACATCATCCATCTTTTTTTTACCGGGATACTTGGCCTCATTACCTTTACGGTAGCCTTGTTGTTCTTCTTCAGAGATCTGGATGATTTTGAGAAAACAAAATCATGGCATAGCCTTATCCCTTCTATGATTTCAGCTACCTGTATCATCACCTTACTGGCGATGAGTGTGGTGCTTGGCCAAAGAGATGCAGGACCGCTTTTATTTAGCGGCAAGTCACAGACCGACCATATAATACTTGAGTTCAGGAAAAACGGCCACTATAAAATAACCCCTATAGGACTTGTCAGTAGAACTATCAGAGGAACCTATAAAATAAAAGACAGCCTCATTTTGCTGGATGAACCGCATCCCGAAGAGAACATTATCAGCGACAGACTGGTAATCAGGCTCACACCAAATGAGCCTGATTCCGAAACATCGTTCAAGGTAGATTCGGCGGGGAACCTGAGAGCAAATCCTTCAAAAACCTTGTACCAGGTGGATGCTGCGGGCAACCTGATAACAAATGTTTTATCCCTTCGTGTAGACGTGCGATAGCCCTATCCCTTTTCTGCCAGTTCCTTTACTTTATCCAGCGCTTTTGGGAAAGTCGTAAAAAAGAAGTCTTTATAAGCTTCTTCCGTTTCCACTTCCACCAGTAAAGATGTTTCACCGCCTGCTTCTGTAAGTGTGTAGTTTTCGGTAGCACCGGCCCAGTCTTTTACCTTTTCGCTGGTAAGGTCTTCTACACCACCTTTAATATAGCCCAGGTGTTTGAACGACAAGTATTCATTGGGTACTTTGGCTGCAATGGTAGATACCATGCCATCATTACTTCCATCTACAAACAATGTCCGGCCACCTACCTGCCAGTCTGTTTCCATTTTGGAGCCTTCTGCAAAAACGGCGGTCCAGGCAGGATAGCTTTCGTTGCCCCAGAGCACTTCCCATACTTTGTTACGGGGAGCATTAATCGATGTTTTGAATGTTAACTTTTCCATAGCTACGCATTTACAAAATTAGAGGTTTGTTTATTGTATTTATTTCGGTACTCCAGCGGTGTTAGCCCGGTTACTTTTTTGAACACTGTTCTGAATGCTTTGGTGTCCACATAACCTACGTCATAAATTACTTCATTGATATTTTTGTTGCTGGTTTCAAAATCCCTTTTTGCTGCTTCAATTTTAATCCGCTGAATATATTCGACCACCGTATTACCGGTCGATTTTTTGAATCTTCTTTCAAATGTTCTTCTGCCGATGGCTGTCAGATCAGATAACTGTTCCACGGTGATTTTATCCTGGTAACTGGCTTCAATAAATTCCTGTGCTTTCAGGATGGGCTCATCGTTATGGGTCTTTTGTCCTTCGAAGATGATAAAGGGAGACTGGCTTTGCCGGTCCAGGTCGATTTCATAACCCTTTGCGGCCATGATAGCAATGTCTCTGCCGGCATATTTTTCCACCAGGTACACAATCAGGTTGAGATAAGAATAGGCGCCACCGCTGGTGTAGATGCCGTCTTCTTCTGTGATCACTCTATCATCCATCAGGTGCACGGCCGGGAACATTTCCCTGAACTGTTTGGCCATTTTCCAGTGTGTAGCACAGGCCTTGCCATCCAGCAGCCCCGTGGCGGCCAGGAAAAATGCGCCCAGGCAAAGACTGGCGATAGCTGCGCCTTTCGCGTGTTGTGTTATCATCCAGGGAATAAATGCTTTATTCTCTTTGGCAGCCTGCGCCTGATCTCCATGAATGGCGGGTATGATGATAAGATCTGTTTTCTTTACATCTTTTACCAATACATCCGGTGAGATGGTAAATAACCGGTTGGGCTGATTAACCACCCGGCTGAGTCCTACCAGCTGCACCTGGAATATGGGCGCCCTTCCCTTCTCGGCCAGGAAGCTGTTCAGTTCGGAGAAGATCTGATAGCTGCCTTCGATATTAACAACGCTGGTATGCCCGAGCGGAACCAGTATGGAGATATGTATCATAACATTGAATATAAAGTAATTTATGCCGCAATTAACCTACGAATTGTCGCTATCTCCCCCCTTCATTGTGCCGGTACCTTACGATTTTTGTAATATATTTTTCACTCACAAAACCGGCTGCAATGACAATCATCCATACCTACCTTACTTTTAACGGCAACTGCCGGGAGGCAATGACTTTTTATAAAGAATGCCTGGGTGGAGAATTAACCCTTCAAACTATCGGAGAATCCCCTATGTCTGTTGGTATCCCTGCGTTTATGAAACCGTTCATTTTACATTCCAGTCTTACCAAAGGCCCCCTGGTACTTACCGGCTCCGATATGGTGCCCGAAATGGGGCTTACTGCCGGTAATACTGTTTCTCTATTTCTGAACTGTAACAGTGAGGCCGAAGCGAGGACGTTTTATGACAAGCTATCTAAAAACGGTGTCGCCACACATCCATTGGAAAGTACCTTCTGGGGAGCATTATTTGGTGCGCTGACAGATCAGTTTGGTCATCACTGGCTCATCAATTTTGAAGGTAATTCCCGGCAATAGCGATGATTAGCTATTGGCTGCCTTTTCCAGTATCGCAATATCCAGCTTACCCATTTTCATCACTTCTGCGAACACTCTGCCGGCTTTCGCGGTGTCATTATCGGATATCAGTTTGGGGAGAATGGAAGGCGTAATCTGCCAGGACAAGCCGAATTTATCTTTCAGCCAACCGCATTGACTTTCCTTTCCACCATCAGCGGTGAGTTTGCTCCAATAGTAATCAATCTCCTCCTGGGTATCACAATATACGGTCAGGGAAATCGCTTCTGTAAAAGGAAACATAGGACCTGCATTCATCGCCGTAAATTGTTGTCCGTCCAATTCAAAAGTGGCGACCAGTAAAGTCCCTTTGGGCATAGGAGCCCCTTCTCCGTAGTAGGATTTATTCAGCACTTTTGACTGCTTAAAAATGGCAGCATAAAAATTAATCGCTTCCTCGGCGTTGTTGTTGAACCATAGCGACGGTGTGATCTTTTGCATAACGGTACTTTTAAGTTTAATAAGGTTTTATTTCCTTACAAAGATACCTGCCCTTCTACTCATATCTAAGGTGCAAAAGCGACATTCTAAAGGGGCACTTGCGACAAATATAGATTTGGGATTACGCCTCCACCGGAACGGCCTTTAATGCATACCGTTTTTCTCTTGCTTCCAGCACTTCCTTCACCAGCAACATTCCCAAAGCCGCGGTTCCTAATACCAGCATAGCCCAGGGAGCGCTGTGTATACCATAGGAAGAAATGACCCATCCGCTGATAGCGGTGCCCAGGGAAACGCCCAGGTTGCCGAATGAAATAGCGAGACTATTGGCAAATCCCGGCGCTTCCGGCGCTGCAGCAATCATATAGGCGCCACCGGTAAGAAAACAGGGCGTATGTAAAAATCCCCATACGATCACCAATGGCACCGCCAGCTGTGGAGAAAAATAAATGCCAACAGATATAAGTGTGATACCTGCCAGGAAAATTCCCGTAGCACCCGTAACGCTGCGTCCCAGCAGTTTACCGGCCACATAGTTACCGGGTAGTCCGGCAGCACCGAATAACAACAACATGATGCTGATCATGTCGGGCGACATGTTGTTCACTTTTCCGAGGTAGTCTGCAAAATAGCTGTAGGTGGTAAACATCGCCGCTATCATACAGGAGACCATGATAGCGCTGGCCAGAAAAGCCGGTCTTGTGAGTATCTTCAATTGTGCACCGTAAGATTTCTTTTCCGTGACCGGCATGGAAGGTAATGCGGTGAGCATGGCGATCAACGCCAGCGCACTGATCACAGTTTGTACCACAAATGACAACTGCCACTTACCAAAGACGCCCGCGATATAAGTAGCTAACGGGATAGTCGTCACCGTAGCCATGCCGATGCCCGCCATCACAATGGCCATCATTTTATGCTCGTCCTTTTTATCTGCTGCCGCTATAGCGGCAGTAATGGCGGTAGAAATAAATACCGGCTGCAAAAATGCTGGTAATACCCGCACCAGCAGCAGTAGCCAGAACGGTGGCGACAAAGAGGATACCACACCCGTGATCAGGAACATCGCGATACTGATCACCATCACCGTTTTACGGTTATAGCCGGATAGCCATAGCGTCATCAGCGGCCCCGCCAATGCGATGACGAGTGCAAATGCACTGAGCAGGGTCCCCGCTTTTTCTATGCTGATATGATAATATTCGGCCACCTGCGGTAGAATACCGATGACGCCAAATTCAGTTGTAATAATGCCGATAAGTCCGAGACTTCCTATGTATGCTATTTTTTTCATTGACCGTTTGTTGATAATGCCTGCCTTTCTTTTCTATGCAAATGTGCCACTCCTTATTATATAAAGAAAATAATATGATTTATGAAAGCTCATAAAAATATTTATAACTTACAGGATGGTTAATCTGGAATGGTACAGGACATTTAAAGCGGTTTATCAAACAGGATCGCTGACAGCAGCGGCAAAACTGCTGTTTATTTCACAGCCCAATGTGAGCCAGCACCTGTCGGCATTGGAGGCGCATATCGGGAAACAACTCTTTGAGCGCAAACCTAAAATAATACCTACCGATTACGGTAAACAGTTTTACACCCAGGTAGTAGAACCATTAGAGAAACTGGAAAATGTAGAGTCAGAATTCCGGCACCTCTGTATGACCAAACAACTGCCCAACATACATATCGGTACCGTAAAAGAATACTTCCAGGCGGAAGTAGCCAGACGTATCAGCAGCGCACCGGCGAACTTCATTGTTGAATTTGGTCTTACTAAAGACCTGATCAGCCGGCTGCAAAAAAATGACCTCGACTTCGTAATTGCCACACAATTAATTGAAGAGAAAAATATTACTTACGAACCCATTGTTACAGAACACTTCCTGGTAATATCTCATCCCGACCTGGATGTACGGCCGTTCAAAAACTTCCTGAAGAAAAAAGAAATGGCCCTTGCGGAAGCATGGCTCCTCGAACAGCAGTGGTTTGCCTACAGCAGCGACCTGCCGGTGATACGACGATTCTGGCGGGAAAACTTCAGAAAAAGGCCCGCTTTAAAACCACAATTCACCATACCGGATAGCGGCATCATTCTCGAAGCTATCCGTCATGGAAAAGGCGTAGCCATCGCGGCCGATTATATGGCAAGAGAAAGTATTAAAAACGGGGAATTGAAGGAAGTCTGGAAAGGTGTTGTACCGGCACTCAATACCCTTTACCTGGCTTATGATCCTACCAAAACGGCCAGCAACCGGGTTAAAATAGTCAGGGACCTGCTGAACATGCACTAACGAATACCCTTGCACGAAAAAAAAGAATATTCTCTCTAAATGAGTTATTTTGTTATTCATTTACTCATTTTATGAAGCTAAGATTCCACAAAGGCCTCCTCCTGCTTATTTTAAGCCTGATTGGCAGCGCCATAGGCTATGCCCAGGAGCATACCCCCAAATTCAAAGTAATTGCCTTCTATACGGCTAAAAATGACCAGGCACATATCAGTTTTGTACATGAAGCCAATGCATGGTTTCCAAAAATGGCGGCACAATATCATTTCAGTTACGACTCCACCAACAACTGGAAAAATCTCAACCCGGCATTTCTGTCTGATTACCAGGTAGTAATTTTCCTGGATACCCGTCCGGATGATCCGGCACAACGGAAAGCATTCCAGGAATATATGGAAAAAGGCGGTGGCTGGATAGGATTCCATTTCTCTGCCTTTGCCCTTACCCCTTCTGACTTTCCGCAAAACTGGGACTGGTATCACAACACCTTTCTCGGCTCCGGCTCCTATGGCAGCAACACCTGGCGGCCCACTTCCGCCGTATTGCGGGTAGAAGATCATCAGCATCCGGCCACCAGGAATTTACCGGATACCTTTTCGGCTGCACCAAATGAATGGTACCGCTGGAGCAATGACCTGCGCAAAAATCCGGACATCCGCATACTGCTGTCGATAGATTCCAGCAGCTTCCCGTTGGGCACCGGTCCTAAGCCATACGAAATATGGCATAGTGGATATTATCCTGTGGTATGGACCAATAAAAAATATAAAATGCTTTACCTGAATATGGGGCATAATGATATCGATTATGAACACCACACCAATAAGGAATTATCGTTCACCTTTGCGAATGAAACGCAGGATAAGTTAATCCTGGATGCCCTGCAGTGGATGGGTACCCGGAAATAAAAAACGCCGGTGATGAATACATTCATCCCGGCGTTTTTTATTTCTATATAAGTGCATTTATTTCTTTGTAAGCTCCGCTATCACTTCCTGCTGTGCCGCCACCTTTTTATTCAGGCTATCTACATTTTTATTCAGCTGGATAATATATAACGTCAATTCTTCTACTTTCTTCAGTAATTGCTTATCAAAATCACCCAGATCTAATCCATCTGCCGTCACTTCTTTCTCTGAAGGAATGCCGGGTAAATGGTGGCGGGTGGTAACAAAGTCTTCGACTTCCTGCAGGGATGGAAGTTTATAATCGCCATGGAATACATAATCAGGCCAACCGGTTTGGGCCACTTTAATGCGGCGGGCCCCCAATGTGCCCTCCACAACCAGTTTGTAATTGGGGTCGGGATTAGTACCTCCGATAGACATATTACCAGTAGTCCCATCAGCTATCATATAATAATTAGCAGAACCGGAACCATTCACATTTGCATTAAAGAAATAAAATTTTCCACCGCTGGTTCCCATTCCAAATGATCGCTGATCTCCGGCTAACTCGATGGCTGATCCGTTAAAAAGCTTTACTGATTTTGTCCAGCTATTGTTCGTCCATATAGGGCCACCGCCTACCACCAGACTGGCCCCACCTACAGGGATACCAATAGCGAGACTACCAGGAATGCCGATAGGATTACTGTCAAATGCCAACACATTTGTTACGTCCGTGTTTTTAACCAATTGAAGAGTAGCATTACTGGCGTAGCCTGTAAACGAAAAATAATAAAGCGTAGATCCATTATTTATTTCCACCGCAAGATAATTTACCCTATTGTATGCAACAGTTACTAGTCTTGCCATTTCATTATAGGTAACCATGCTTCCTAAATTCATATTATATGCCGCTGAAGTGTTTACCTCTACAGTCCACTTCCTGTTAGAGGATCCYGCCAACCCTCTTATACTGGTGATTTTTCCCATCACATGCCTGTCTTCCAAATTGGTGCCTGCATAAATTTCATGGAGCAGGAGATAATTGGGGCCCTGTGAATCTAATGTTTGCCCGACAATCGGACGGTTCACATAATAATTTCGATTATTATCAAACACCTGCAATTTGCTGGTGGGGCTAGTGGTGCCAATACCAATGTTACCCGTAGGACCAATGAGATTTGTGTTTTGGGCATTAACAGTTACAGCTGTCAGAACAGCTAACAGCATCAATAGTCTTTTCATGTTTTTATTCTATTAAAAGGTATAGGTACTCGAACAAGTTTTAAAGCATCTGATCAGGTTGCAGCAAAACCGGATTAACTTTTTCAAATTACAAAAGAATCGGATTTCGCCACAAAGAAAGTGAGAAAAACGAGCCACGAAAAAAACGGTGGACAATTGTCCACCGTTCTTACGCTTTATCTTCAGTTCATAAACGCTTCTATCTTCTTTTTTTCAGACAATTTCACAAACTGACCATACTTATCCAGGTACTCTTTTGCCACCGGTATAAACCCTGCTTTATCCTGTTTATTCAACAGGTAAATAGTTTTTGCCCGTAGAAATATTTCTTCGCCGGGGGCACCATAAGGTTTTACGTTGGCATAGATGGATGACCAGTCTGGATTAGCGCCACCATCCGGCACCGCTGGTGCAATGAGATCCTGGTAAATCAGGTTCATCATTTTCACGGCGGCTTGCCGGGTACCCATGGCTTTATCGATAGCATCTACATTATTGCGGATAATGGTGAATCCGGTATCCCTGGTGCTGCCGGTTACCTGCATCACGTAACGGAGATCTTCTTCAGAATATGGCTGCTTCATCATCGCAAAATAATCAGCACCTGCCATGGCGGCACCTTCCTTATCGCCGGCCTGTACGGCCATCATCGCCATCTTTCGTAAAAACTCCGGTTCTCTTTTTCCATCTATATATTCCTGTAGTACAGCGCTGTACAAGGCAGCGGGTTCTGTGATATCTGCATCTGCAGCAGTAACTTCAGGCACAGGACCGATATCCGGATTCAGCGCTGCATGTATTTTCCTTATTTCCGCGAAAGGAATTTTCACTACCTGACGATCGTAGGTAAGTAATCCGTTCTGTTCTCCTTCCACATCAAATGGCTGGGTATAGATGCTGGCAGATAAGCCCTGTCGCTGCAGGAGTTGCAGGTGCTGATTCATGATGGCATATTTCGCTTTGAGTGCACCGGGCTTTTCCAGGATGTATCCCCAGGCACTGCTCACATTCCACTGATGATCCGGAATAAATACGCCGATGCCGCCAAACTCGCCCAGCACCTGTGCTTTGCCAGGCATCCGGATCGCATTCATGGGGTTGGGATAACTATGTACATCGGTCAGGTCTGCACTGATATATGCATTGGGACTGGGACTGCGCAGTTTATCATTTACGTAGAGATATTCTCCGGAGTGTCCGTTCACCAGCCTGGAAGGATCTGTACGTTTAATCCACTCCGTTAGTCGTTGCTGATCAAATTGTCCCCACTTTTCGTTGAACAATACCCAGGTAGTAATGCTAGGGTAGTTTTGTAATTGTGCGAGTGTTTCTTTGCATTGTTGCTCAAAGGCTGCTTTGGCGCCTTCCGGCAAACTATGATTAGGACTCACCATGTCCTGCCATACCAGTATGCCCAGTTTATCTGCCCAGTAGTACCATCTTGCCGGCTCTACTTTAATATGTTTACGGATGGTATTAAAGCCCATGGCTTTGATCACTTTGATGTCGAACGACAACGCCTCGTCGGTGGGCGCAGTGTATAAACCATCAGGCCAAAAGCCCTGATCCAGGGTGCCCAGGTTAAAGTAAGGTTTGTTATTAAGCAGGATGCGATCCACTCCTTTTGCATCTTTACCAATGGAAATTTTCCGCATGCCGAAATAACTTTTCACCTGGTCTACCGTTTTATTTCCCTTCCGCAAAGTCACGGATAAGTCGTACAGGAAAGGGCTGGCGGGTGACCATAATGCGGCATCCGGCACTTTCAGCGGCAGCTTTACGCCGCTGTTGCCTTTAATCCTGCCAACTTCGGTTCCTGCTTTTAAGGCCACTGCTTCTACGGTATAACCTGCGGGTGCATTCACCGTTACATTCAATATTCCGTTATCGATATCCGGTGTGATATGAAGACCGGAGATATAATCTGTGGGGACTTTTTCCAGCCATACGCTTTGCCAGATGCCGGAGCTGGGGGTATAATAAATATCAGCCGGATTCAATACCTGTTTACCGTGAGGGCCAATGCCCCGATCGGAGGGATCGTACACTTTGAGCACCAGCGTATTTTCTCCTGTTTTTGCAGCAGCCGTAATATCAATGGTAAAGTTCGTATAGCCGCCGGTGTGAGTACCTACTTCTTTGCCATTAAGATATACTTTGGTTTGCCAGTCTACCGCACCGAAATGCAACAGGGTTCTTTCTCCGCCGACCGGAGTGATGCTGATCTTCCGGCGATACCAGAGGCGTTGTTCCGGTTGTAAACTTCTCTTTACGCCGGACAGGGCCGATTCCAGGGGAAAGGGCACCAGTATTTGTCCATCGAACCTGGCAGGTTCTTTTGCTTCCGCAGTGGTGATGGCATATTCCCAGAGGCCGTTGAGGTTTTGCCAGTCTTTACGTTCCAGCTGAGGGCGGGGATATGCTGTCAGCGCATTTTCGGGAGTTACTTCTTTCGCCCACCTCGACTGAATGGCGATGGGCTGCATTTTATATCCCTGCTGTGCGGACAGCTGCATACAAATAGTGAACATGGCCGTGGCTGGCAACAAATGTTTGACGATTAGTTTTAACATAGTGATGTTGAAAATTATTCTTTATTGGTTAATTGAGTACTGCGGCAGGGGTAAGGCTATGAAAATCGGTTGATGATATAATTCGTCGCTGAAACAGGTCCGGGCGTTAAACAAAAAGCATCAAAATATACATAATTATCGGGGATTAAACAGCCCTAACTTTTGGAAGATGTTAATCTCATTATTTTCATCTTTTACTATTATTATTAAATATAATAATATATTTATTTATCGGCATAATGCCAAAAATAAACGTATCATCTCTGTAGTTTTTAATTTATTCTGTGTATATTATTGAAAAAACGACCCTTCGTCATGGAATAGATAAAATATTACAAATATGAATACTATAAACCTCAACCGCTATCAGCATGTCTCCAACACCTGGGATGAAATGTACATTTCTGATAATCACCTCCGGGAACAGTATCATAAAATCATTGGCTACCTGGAAAATGAATCTGCCAATGATCTGAATAAAAAGGAGGAACTGGCCAAACGATTATTCATGAGTCAGGGTATCACCTTTACGGTATACGACAGCGGAGAAGGAATAGAAAAGATTTTTCCTTTTGATATCATTCCCCGGATCATCACCAGCGCAGAATGGTCTTTTATAGAAAAGGGCATTAAGCAGCGTTTAAAGGCTTTAAATCTTTTTTTGAAAGATGTATACAACAACCAGTTTATCATCAAAGATCAGGTGATCCCGGCCTCATTAATCTACTCCTGCCCTCACTTCTTACGGGAAATGCATCAGCTGAACGTACCCTATGACATTTACATCCACATCGCCGGCATAGATCTGATCAGGGATTATGACGGTACTTTTTATGTGCTGGAAGATAATCTCAGAACCCCTTCCGGCGTCAGTTATATGCTGGAGAACCGGGAAATCACCAAACGGCTTTTTCCTGATCTGCTCCCCCAATGCAAGGTGCGCAGCGTAACAGAATATCCGGCAATCCTGTATAAAAACCTGCTTGCGCTGTCACCCCGACCAGTAGCCAATCCTACCATTGTGTTATTAAGTCCGGGTATGTACAACTCCGCTTATTACGAACACACTACGCTGGCCCGCCTCATGGGGGTAGAACTGGTGGAAGGACGCGACCTGGTAGTCAGGGATCAGAAGGTGTACATGAAAACCACCACCGGCCTGCAACAGGTAGATGTGATTTATAAAAGAGTAGATGATGAATTTATTGATCCCCTCGTATTCAATCCTAAAAGTATACTGGGCGTAGCCGGTTTAATGAGTGCTTACCGCAAAGGCAATGTGGCGATCATTAATGCTACCGGCAACGGCGTAGCCGATGACAAAGCCGTATACAGCTATGTGCCGGACATGATCCGCTATTATCTCAATGAAGATCCCCTGCTGAAAAATGTACCTACCTACAGTTTAGGTAACCCCGAACACAAGGAATACGTTTTCAATAACATGCACAAAATGGTGATCAAGAAAACCAATGAAAGCGGCGGCTATGGCATGTTAATGGGCCATGCGGCCAGTGAAACCGATATCGAAAATTATAAAAAAGAAATACTCAAAGATCCCCGCAACTTCATCGCACAGCCCACAATCAGCCTGTCTACCGCCCCTTGTTATATGGATGGTATGTTGCAACCGCGGCGGGTAGACTTAAGGCCTTATGCGCTCGTAGGCCCCGATGGTATCTCTATTGTGCCCGGCGGTCTTACCAGGGTGGCGCTGAAAGAAGGTTCGCTCGTAGTAAACAGTTCACAAGGTGGTGGCAGTAAAGACACCTGGGTTTTAGCATCTTAAATTTATATCTATCGCCTATGTTAAGCAGAGTAGCATCCAGTTTATATTGGTTAAGCAGGTACGTAGAACGCAGTGACGGCATCCTGAGAATGCTGAAAATTAACTACGCGTCCTCCCAGGACACCATCCAGGAGTTTACCTGGACGCCGGTGATCCGGATTTCTTCCGGCGGTGAAACAGCCGAAACATCGGCTATTAAAAACGATAGCCGCTCAGTAGTGGAATATCTTCTTTTTAACCGCGACAATCCCAACTCTATCATCAACATGATTACGCTGGCGCGGGAAAACGCCCGCAGCGTACAGGAGCATATAGCCAAAGATCTGTGGCAATGCCTGAATGAATATTATCATACCGTAAAAGATCCCAAATTGCTCTGGTATGTACAAAAAGATGATCCTGTTACCGCACTCGACATCCTCATCAAACAGGTCATGCTTTATTACGGCACCGCCGGCAGCATCATGGAACGCGGCGAAAGCAGGAGCTTTATGAGCATCGGCAAATACCTCGAAAGAAGTATACAGTCGATCGATATCCTCGATATCAAATTCATTTCTATCTCCAACAACCCCGATCTGCTCACGGATACTTCCTACTGGCAACATCTGCTCTTATCTCTTGGTGGTTACGAACTATATCTGAAAACTTACCGCAAAGGTTTCGAAGCAGAAAATGTGCTGGAACTCGTGATGCTGAACAACGACTTTCCCAGATCCGCCAAGTACGCCGTGCATAATATTCACCGCTATTTTGAACGGCTGAAAAGTGATAAAAATATAGATCATTATAACCAGTTGTCTTTTAACATCGGCCGGCTGAACAGCACCATCACGTATAGTTCCGTCAACAGTATGAAAGCAGAAGGCCTCCATAATTATCTTGTTAAAATCCGCAGTGAATTATATGGCATCGGCAATCTTTTAAATGAATACTATTTCGCGAACGCTTAACTTTTATCGTATATGCCCGTTTTTAAAATAAAACACCTCACACATTACACCTATGAAGCACCGGTACGCGACAGTGCCAACCAAATTGTCCTGTATCCCATAAAAGATGAGTACCAGAAGGTTATCCGGCACGAACTCAACATCTCCCATCATCCGGAAGTGGAAGTATTTAAAGATTATTATGGCAATGAGGTGGGTATTTTTACGCAGCATGAACCACATCATGAATTAAAAATTTTCTCAGGAAGTTGCGTGGAAACCACCGCCAGGCCATTGCCCAAAGATGAGCTCCCGCCTGCTACACAGTGGCAGCTCCTGGACGACATCCAATACGATGTGGCCTACATCGATTACCTCAAGCAGGAAATGTTTGATCATGCAGCACTGCTGCGGGATACTTCTCTCGAATTAAAACAAACAAACGATACGCCTTACCAAACAGCGGTACGATGCTGTGATTACGTGTATACTCATTTTGAATATATCAAGGGCGTTACTACTGTAGATAGTACACTGGAAGAAATCCTGGAGCTGAAAGCGGGTGTATGCCAGGATTTTGCGCATGTGCTCACTGCTATGCTGCGGTTTATAAAAATTCCGGCGCGGTATGTAAGCGGATATATTTGTCCGAATAAAAACGGAATGCGGGGAGAAGGCGCCACTCATGCGTGGGCAGAGGTATATATTCCTGAATATGGCTGGCTGGGTATTGATCCTACCAATAACTGCATTGCCAATGAAAATCACGTACGACTGGCGGTAGGCAGAAATTTCAGCGATTGCTCCCCGGTAAAGGGCGTGTACAGCGGCGGCTCCGGACATACACTGGAAGTGACCGTATCTGTTGGTTATGCGGATGATGATCATTTTGAGGCCGACAATCTTACACCACTCAAACAGGCAGCGAAACCTATTCCGGTGTCACATCAACCTCAAAAAAATAGTTATCAGCGCCATCTGGAAGATATTATGCAACAACAGCAGCAACAACAGCAATGAATACACGGATTTCCCGGTTGAACCGGGAAATCCTGTCGACCAATGGCAAAATGGGCAACTGGCGTGCCCTGCCGCGATTTGCTATTAATTTCTTAAAACAATTTCATAATTCACAAATAAAGAAAAAATTATATAGTTTTGCGCTTAACAACCTAATACGAAGAATTGTAACTACAACTGAAACTGTCACAACTTTAAAAGAGTAACATGCAACGCATAGCCATGAAAGGCCGCTGGGATGCTATCTGTCGCGCAGTTAGCAACATTCCTCCGAAGTACCTGTATACACTGTTCTTATTGATGGCCGTTGGCATATCATTTCACGCCTGGTATTCTTCTCAGGATATGGAGAAATGGACCCGTTACAATAACTTTCTGATCTTCAAAGATGCGTGGTCGCACCTGGTACACAATCAGGACCTCTATGTATTATATCCGGCGGAGTATTATGATCTGTATAAATACAGTCCTACTTTCGCCATGTGGATGAGTGCCTTTGCGTGGATGCCGGATGTGCCGGCGCTGATTTGCTGGAACATTATGAATGTGGTGGTATTTCTGATTGCGATCAGGAAGCTGCCGGTGAAAAAAGAACAACAATCTATCCTGTTGCTGTTCCTCGCCATAGAGATGATGATTGCGCTGACCAGTTCACAAATCAACGTGCTGATCACCGGCTTTTTCATCCTCGCATGGCATTGCATGGAGAACAAGAAAATTTGGCTGGCCGCTTTATTGCTGGTGATCACCATCTATATCAAAATATTTGGCATCGTGGCCTTGTCGTTGTTCCTGCTGTATCCGCAACGCTGGAAAGCAGCTTTATACACGGCTTTCTGGACGCTGGTGCTTGCCGTGATGCCGTTGCTGGTCATTTCTCCGGAGCAACTAACCTTCCTTTACAAGAGCTGGGCACATTTGCTGGCCAATGATTACTCCGCATCTTATGGTGTATCTGTGATGGGCTGGTGGCATACCTGGTTTAATATGGATATCTCCAAACAGGCATTCATGCTCACTGCAGCAGCCATCTTTATCCTGCCATTTATAAAAATATTATACAGCAGGGAAACGAAGTTTAATTTGAATATGCTGGCGTCTGTACTGATATGGGTAGTTATTTTTAATCACAAAGGTGAGTCGCCTACTTATATTATTGCGTTGACCGGGGTAGCTATCTGGTATTTCACACAACCGCCTACCCGGTTAAATACCACGCTGGCAGTGCTTACACTGGTATTTACTTCTTTTTCTTCTACTGATCTGATTACGCCGTACTGGATTGCCAGAACATATGTGGAGCCTTATGCCGTAAAAGCAGTTTTCTGTTCCATTGTATGGATGAAAATTGTGCTGGAACCATTCTTTGTAGCACAAACAAGCAAAGTGGTGATCGTGGAAAAACATCTTAAGGCAGCGTAGAGAAGAATTACGAATTAGGAATTACGAATTACGGATTTGTGGGGAGACCATTTGCTGCTATCTCCCCACAAATCCGTAATTCGTAATTCCTAATTCGTAATTCCTAATTCCTAATTCCTAACTAGCTTTGTTTTCTTACATACTTCGTAAGAATAACTATCAACTGTCCTTCTATTTTACCTTCAATTTGTTCGGTGTTATCCTCTACTAAACGAATATTCTTTACTACAGTACCCATTTTTGCATTCAGGGTAGAACCTTTTACATCGAGGGATTTGATCAGCACTACGGAATCACCATTTTGCAGCACGGCATTATTGCAGTCCCGGTGCAGTTCTACAGCGGCATCATTATCATGATCGCCGGTAGCTTTTGCCCAGGCCAATGCTTCATCATTCAGGTATATCATATCGAGGTTGTCCATCGCCCAGCTTTCATGCTTTAAGCGGTTGAGCATGCGCCAGGAAACGATTTGCACACCCGGTATTTCGCTCCACATAGAATCGGATAAAAAACGCCAGTGTTCACTATTCAGCTCCGCTTTCTTTTCAACCTGTGATTGACATTGTTCACAGATCATAATACAATTATCCTGATCGCTGGAAGATTGAGGAGGCACTTCATAAACATTCAATGTATCAGTGGCCTGGCATAGTTCACACTTATTGTCACTCCTTTGCAGTAATAGTTCGTTCAGCTTCATAATATCCCTTGTTGTAAAAAAATGTGCACGAAGGTAATGTTTTTGGGGTTGCGGTCCTATTCCCGCCGGTTCATTTGTTATAATAGTAACTAAAGCTAATTTCATGAGAAAGTTAACAGTATTCAACTTCATGACCCTGGATGGTTATTTTGAAGGGCCCGCCAAAGGAGATCTCAGCTGGCACCGGCACGGCGAAGAAGAAAGCAATTTTGCCACCGATATGCTCCAATCCGGCAATACCTTGTTATTCGGACGTATCACCTATGAGCATATGGCCGGTTACTGGCCTACTCCCATGGCATTAGCGCATACCCCGGAACTGGCTGCCGGCATGAATAACGCGGATAAGATCGTCTTTTCCCGGACCATGGATAAAGCCGACTGGAAAAATACGCGGCTGATAAAAAGTGATATCGTGGACGCGGTCCGGAAAATGAAACAAACGCCTGGACACGATATGACCCTGCTGGGCAGTGGCAGCATCCTCACGCAGTTTGCTGCTGCGGGTTTATTTGATGCGTATGAGTTTATGATAGACCCTGTGGCACTGGGCAGTGGCAGCTCCATTTTCAAAGGATTAACCACACAGCTGGACCTGGAGCTGATCCAGGCCAAAACATTCAAAAGCGGAACGGTATTGTTGCAATACCAGCCAAGGC
Source organism: Chitinophaga sp. 01L420 (assembly GCF_056399985.1). Taxonomy (NCBI): domain Bacteria; kingdom Pseudomonadati; phylum Bacteroidota; class Chitinophagia; order Chitinophagales; family Chitinophagaceae; genus Chitinophaga; species Chitinophaga sp. 01L420. The sequence continues at coordinate 42,251 of NZ_JBFTSK010000042.1, read as the reverse complement.
GGTAGCCCCATCATCCTTTCAGCAATATACGGGTGAGTACCGCCGCATCCGGCATGTGAAATTTATCTTTGAACATCAGCTTAAAACCGGCCAAACCCTGGGTGGCAGAAATAAAGGTGACCGCCAGATCAAACGGATCTCCCGGTACACATTCACCGGTTTGTTGTCCTTCACTTACAATGGCAGCAAGGTTCCTGATGGATTGCATCTTTCGGCTCATCAGCTTCCGGTCTTCCGTTTTATTGCCCGTTTCAAATAACTGCGATATCAGGATAAAATAATAAATGCCGGATTCTTTATGTACGCCCTGCATAAATGCTGCAAGAAACTGTGTGATCCTTTCTTTTACAGAGATATCCTGTGCCTGCAGCTGGTCAAATAATGCCTGGGATTTATCCATGGCCTCATTAGCCAGCAGCAGGTACAGTTCCTCTTTGGACGAAAAGTAATGATACATTAACCCCAGGCTGATTCCCGTATGCCCCGCAATCTCTTTGATATTGGTGGCTGCCAGGCCTTTCCTGGAAAAAAGCTCCAGCCCCGATTTTTTTAACCGGGCGATGGTCAGCTGTCTCATTTCCTCAAATTGCTCCTTTTGCTTTGGCATCTGTTCTTTATTATTGAAATATTTTTCAATAATAATTTTTTTTATTCGAAAAATAAAATCACTTTTGTTTTATCATTGAAACATTATTCAATCATAAAACAATCACGATGACTACGAACTTGTTTACATATTCCAGCATTCAATCCACAGACGGCACCACCATTAGTTATCAGCAAGGCGGCAACGGCCCCGGTCTCATCATTGTACCAGGTACACTTAGCACATCAGCCGATTACACCAGGATTGCCACCATACTGGCCAAAGCTTTTACTGTATATATCATAGACCGCCGCGGACGCGGCGCCAGCGGCGCACAAGGCGGTTCCTACGGCATGAGCAAAGAATGTGAAGATGTAAAAGCCCTGCAGGACGCTACCGGCGCCTCTTATATATTTGGCCATAGCTTTGGCGGACTGGTAACCCTGGAAACAGCCACCAGGTATCCCGGCTTCAAGGGCATCGTTTTGTACGAACCCGGCGTTTCTGTTCAGGATAACCCTGCCACCTGGGAATGGATCAACACCTATGAACAAGCCCTGAAAAAAGGAAAACCCAGACAAGCCTTCACCAGCTTTGTACAGGGTGCCGGCCATACACCGCTGAGCAAGATGCCCAAATGGTTCGCCGGCTTCATACTTCGTATGATGATAAGAGGCGATCACTGGCAGGAAATAGATGAAATGCTGGTGACCAACCTGAATGAGCATAAAGAAATTAAAAAGCTAAGCGGTACCTATTCCCATTACAAAGAGATTAATAGCAACATATTATTGATGGCCGGAGAGAAAAGCCCCGAATTTGTACATACTACCAATCAACTATTGGCCAATACGATCGCCAATACACAATGCCAGACACTTCCCGGCCTGAGCCATCTCTCACCGGAAAATAAAGAAGCACCGGAAACCGTCGCCAACGAAATCATCCGGTTTCTTGCCTGACAAAAAAAACGTGATACCACCCCAATGGTATCACGTTTTTTTTGCAGATAGCTGAACGGTACTACCGTTATTCATTTATTTCAGCCGGAGTATGATTTCCCGGGGCTGCTGATTACGCATCACCATCACCGGAATTTTATCTTTCCAGGCAGCGGCTTTTACAATATCCAGCAGGTCGCTGGCTGTTTTTACCTTCTTCCCGTCTGCGGTAATGATAACATCTTTCACTTTTATTCCGGAAGATGACAACAAACTGTTTTCACTGGTGCTAAGTACCAAAGCGCCGGATTCATCTGCCAGGCCATAAGCAGACCGCTCCCCTAGTCCCACAATTGATTTTACTTTTCCACCCAGCAACGCAAGTCCTTCTGCACCAGCAGTAGCAGTGCTACTCTGATTCAAGAATACCGGTATTTCCGGTTGCAGTGCTATTTTCCGCAGTGCCGGCTGCATCACACCAAAACTATCCATCGCGATATTATGAAAACCAATACGCAAAGCCGGTGAGTTATCCGCTACGCGGTAATTGCCCCGGGCCGCATCGATAAACTGCGGATCCCCTGCTATGCTATGTGAATCGGTGCCATTTTGTTGTGCTTCCTGCAAGGAGGCTGCATCCGGGAACAGGTTATAGTCTACCTGTTTGCCCCAGTCACTGATCTGGATCGGGAAATATTTCCGGGTCACAATATTATGTGTAAACACATCACCGCTTTGTTTAAACCAAACATGCGGATGAAAAGAGTTGTTGACCATAATATTATTCTCTACTACCCGCTGAAATCCTTCTCTCAGTTTTAGTCCGCCATTCAGGCATACGTTGTTGTAAATATGATAATTGGAGGAACCATCGTCCAGGTCTATATCCCAGCCGTGGTCACAGCGGAAACGGTTGTTCCGGATAGTGTTGGTTTGCTGCGCATCCAGCAGAATCAATTCCGGGTGTACCGCAGTGAGACTATCCATGTAGGCGCGGTCGGGTGCCCAGTAACGGTCACGCCCCCACGAATTAAAAGCGCCATGATCACCGGTTTCCATCACCGTATTAAATACATCGTTGTATGCCAGCAGGTGACCGCCAAAACAGCCGTCACCAATATTGATACCGGCACGTGGGGTATTATAAATGCTGTTATGACTCACCGTGATGGCGGAAGATATTTCTATCTCCACACCAGTGGCCTGCTTTTCTATTTCGCCGGCATGGTGAATAAGATTGTTGGTGACTATACATTCCCTCGGATAATTATTGCTGGCCGGGCCGGGTGTTTTATCCAATTGCGCATAAGGTGTGAAGTCTTCATACCTGAAACTGGGCGACCGCACTGCTTTCACATCTCCCACAAAACAAACCGCGCTGGCGCCCAGGTGATGAATATAACAACCACTGATCGTATCATGATAATTATAGTTGCTCAGCATAATCGCATTGCCGCCCACTTCACTAAACTCGCAATCGGTGATGTGGCAGTTTTCTGTACCATCGAACAATACCACACCTCCGCGATAGATGGTCCAGTCGCTGCGCAGCAGCGGCTCCCGGGTATCCATAAACGTGCGTTCATTGTGTAAGAAATGTAGTCCGCGCAGGGTCACATTTTTTATCGGGGCAGCAGCAGATCCGCGTAATACGATGCTGTTTTTCAAACGGGCTACTTCTACGCGGGCCTGCGGCAGTTGCACATCTCCCGAAGGGTAATAATACAATTGACGGGCATTATTATCCAGGTACCATTCACCGGCAACATCCAGTTCTTCGAGGTTATTTTCTACAAAACGATATTCCGGATGCATGCCATTGGGGCGGTTATTTTGCCAGCCACCTTCCAGGGTAAGGGTGGTATCTTTTTTACCGGTGATGCGATAATGAAAACCACCCCAGTCGGATGCATGCAGTGCATGCACATAACCATTTTCCGGATGCTGCCATTTGCGCGCATGGTCCAGGGCATCTTTGGCCGTGCCGTGAAATACTTTTGCGGTGGAATCATAATTGGGATAGCGCGCCAGCACCTGCAGACGACCATTTACATACAGGCGTTCAAAGGTAACGCCTGCCGGCACTGCTGCCACATAGATACCATTTTTCCAGGGCTTCCATTGCAGCGATAATAACCTGCCGGCACTGATGAAGACTTTCTCCTGTTGATAGGCACTGATCTCAAGACTGCTGCAGGTCATGCTAGCAGCCTGTAAGTTGATTTCCTTTTCCAGGTAATAGGTGCCGCCATGCAGCAACACCTTTACCTGTTCTCCTTTCCGTTTCATGGCCAGTTCTACTGCCCTGTTAACTGTTTTCAAAGGCTTTGCCGCGGTGCCGGCCTGGCGGTCATTGCCATTTCCAGAGACATGCAAAACGGTTTGCGCACCGGCCAGTTGAACGGTGAGCATGATACAACAAAAGAAGAAGATCTGTTTCATACTATTGATACTGCGGATTCTGTTTAATATTATTATTGGTAATTTCCTGTGTTGGTATCAGCCAGGTTTGGTTATACACGCCAATAGGTACGCTCAGCGATGCACCACGCACCGTCTGTATACGCTGGAAAGTATTGGTACGTTTCAGGTCAAACCATGCCGTCCCTTCGTTCGACAACTCCCATTTACGTTCCATCAGCACCGCATCACGGAACTGATCCTTGCTCAGGTTTTTCAGATCCGGTACTGCTGTGGTGCTGCTCTTATCTATCCTTGCGCGCCAACGGATCTTGTTCACATATTGGTAGGCCAACGCCGGCCCATTCGCTTCATTCTCTGCTTCCGCTGCAATCAGGTACATTTCTGCCAGCCGCAATATCGGAAAAGAATAAGGTACCAAAGCAGTTGAAGGCCCGATGTTATGATCAATAGTGGTCAGATCTACAAATTTCGCAAAAAATGACGGCAACGTACCTCCTGTTGGTAAAGGGTAATTGGTTTTGATCCCCCAGGCTTTGCGCTGATCGCCGGCAGCAAAGCTGTTGATAAACCAGGTAGCTGGCAACAGGATAGGTACATAACCAGGCGCCGGACAGGTTTGCCCCTGCATAGGGTTGCCCAGTCGACCAGGGATGTATTGTTTTTCCCAGATAGATTCGCTGGTGTAAGCGACGTTATGAAACACGTCGGCGTAGTTATCTTTTAAAGTAAACTTATTGGAAGCAATTACCGCCAGCGCTTTATCTCTTGCTTTTACATAGTATTCTGTTTTATTGAGCGGGTTACCGGCCATTGTAAGATATATTTTTGCCAACACCGCAGTTGCCACCAGTTTATATGCCCTGCCCTGCTGAGGAGCTGCTTCCGGCAAATTGGCTTCCGCATACGCCAGGTCATTGAGCACCTGTGTGTATACCTCCGCCTGTGGTGTACGGGGCAACTGTACATCCTGGTAGTTGCTGGCAGCTTTTAATGGCATCGGCACATCACCGAACATCTGCACCAGGTAAAAAAAAGCGTAGCCTCTCAGGAACCTGGCTTCTGCTGTCAGCTGTGTTTTCTTTGCATCTGCCAACGGTGCCAGCGGTAATTTCTCAAGTATAAAATTGGCATTCTTGATGATCTTAAAAGGTATGCCCCACGCATCGCGGGAAGTATAGAAATTAGCGGAAGGCTGATTCTGATAAATAGGCAATACCTGCTCTCCCGGCTGCGGCGTACCATAGATGTCGGAGAACATTTCATTCAGCTCTGTGATGTTCAGCGGCAGCCCGTCGTACACACCGATAACGGCGGACTCATAGCTTTCCGGATTTTTAAAATAAGTATCCGGGCTGATAGAAGAACGCGGACTTTCTTCCAGTAATTTAGAACAGGCCGGCAACAGGAAGATAGCCGGGCATATGCAGACAAGTAATAACAAGCAGTTTTTCATCTCTCAACATTTACAATGTTAAAAATTAACTTTAGCACCTACCGTAATTGATTTGGTAGAAGGATAGTTTCCCCTGTCCCATCCATTCACGGTAGGAACAGCCCAGGATACTTCCGGATCATAACCGGAGTAGTTGGTCAGCGTTAACCAGTTTTGTGCACTTACATACACGCGGATAGTGGATAGTTTCGCGAAAGACAATTGCTTTGCATTGAAAGTATATCCCAGGGTAATATCACGCACGCGCAGGTAAGAACCATCTTCCACCCATAACGTGTTAGCATAATCACGAATGGAGTTGCCACTGCTGGCAGAAGGTTTATCAATGGTATTGCTGGTACCTTCCCCTCTCCACCTGTTATCAAAAGCGGCTTGTGTAGGTGTCCATTTTCCGTTCATGGCAACATTGTATTTACGGAACTCATTCACGATATCATTACCATAGGAACCTACGAACAGGATAGACAGGTCGAAGTTTCTGTAAGAAAAATTATTGTTGAAGCCAAACGTAAACTTCGGTTCCAGGTGAGAGATCACGGTACGATCATCCGCATCGTTAACGGTACCTTTTCCGTCCCAGTTTTTAAATTTATAATCACCGGCATGTTTAGCTGGTTCGCCGTTGTCGACGGCCTCTTTATCCGTTTGGTATACACCGGTAACGGTGTAGCCATATAACTGCATCATGGATTGTCCTACAATGGTAGGGAACCAGTTACCGCCGGCGCCAATTTCCTTGTAAGTAATTTCCTTGCCCTGCGCGTCTTTGCCCAGATCCAGTACTTTAGTGCGGTTGCTGGTGAAGGTGATGTCTGATCCCCATTTGAAGGCGCCTGTCAGGTTTTGTGTGTTCACCTGGAATTCAAAGCCTTTGTTTTCTATGACCCCTACATTTTGTATTACATCATTGTAGCCACTGGAGGAAGGCAGGTTCACCGACAACAGCAGGTCGCTGGTGCGTTTGTTATAATAATCTGCGGTGATCATCACGCGGTCTTTAAACAGACCGAGATCGAATCCTGCATCAAACTGCCGGGTAGTTTCCCATTTCAGGCCTGCGTTCTGTAAAGAAGAAGGCGTAAACCCATTGTATTGGGTGTTATTAAATACCACCGTAGCAGCACTCATGGAAGCCAGGGTCTGATACGGGTTGATAGCCTGATTACCGGCGGCACCATAACTGAGGCGCAGTTTCAGGTTGGTAACATCCGGACTGTTTTTCAGGAAGTCTTCCTGTGACACATTCCAACTGATAGCGGCGGAAGGAAAGAATGCGAACTTATTGTCGTTACCAAATTTGGAAGAGCCATCATACCTGCCGGTAACGGTAGCATAGTATTTACCCTTGTAATTATAGTTGATCCTGCCCAGGTAAGAAACGAGTTTATAATCACTATAGCTGGTAGAGGGCTGCGCGGGTACTACGGCAGCACCTAAATTATTGTTTTTATAGAGATCGGAAATAAAACCGGTGGCATCATTGGTTTTCAGACCATCCGCACTGGTTTGCTGGTACGTGATACCACCTACTGCATCGATGGTATGATGACCAAAAGTTTTGTTATAGCTCAGTGTATTTTCATTGATAAAGGTCAGGTTGTTCGCGTAGTTCCTTCTGGCTACACCGGAAATCGGGTTACCGTCTTTATCAGTACCACGGCCGATGGTGATGGTACCAGGCGCGTAATAATCTTCTTTGATATCATTCTTATCGATGCCTGCAGAGAGTTTCAACAGCAGACCCGGAATAATTTTATAATTGAGTGCCACGTTGCCAATGATGCGGGTGGCGTTGGAAGGCTGGTATAATTCTTTGGAAATACCTACCGGATTGGTTTCGCCCCAGGGTACACCGGTAAAGCGGGTGTAGGATCCATCTGCATTATATACCAGTTGCGTAGCCGGTATTACCATGGTGGTCCAGGGTACACCACCGCCACCTTCTGCGCCCTGGTACTGTGCCTGCACGTACTTAGACTGCTGCAGGGACAAGTTGGACGTGACGTTAAAATGATCGTTGATGACCTGGTCCAGGTTTGTTCTGAACGAAAATCTTCTGAAAGAAGAGTTTTCGATGATACCATCCTGTTTGAAGTAACCGAAGGACGTAAAGTATTTCGTGGTTTCGTTGCCACCTGATATAGAGATATTATGGTCCTGTACAGGTGCTTTGCGGTATACCAGGTTTTGCCAGTCGGTGCCTTTACTGCTGAGAGAGTCGATTTGTGCGGCCGTCCATGGTAGCGGGGTGCCGTCGTTTTGTGCCACTTCATTTTGCAGTGTGGCAAAATCATGGGCATTAATCAGGTCCATTTTTTTACGGAGTTGCTGTACACCGTAATAGCCGTTGTACGATACCCTCGCTTTACCGGTTTTTCCTCTTTTGGTGGTGATGAGGATAACGCCGTTGGCGCCGCGGGAACCGTAGATAGCGGTGGCAGAAGCATCTTTCAGCACTTCCAGTCTTTCTATATCATCAGGATTCAGCTGGGAGGTGAGGCCATCGAGCGGTAATCCATCTACCACATATAAGGGGTTGCTGCTGGCGCCGATAGAGGTGGTACCACGTACTTTGATGCGCATAAACTCACCCGGTTGTCCGGAGGCCTGGTTTACCTGTACGCCGGCTACATGGCCCTGTAATGCCTGGGATACATTCGATACCGCATTCACCTGGGTAATTTCGTCTGACGTAACAGAGGAAATAGCGCCGGTAATGTCCGACTTTTTAGCTGCGCCATATCCAACGATCACGATATCATTTAATGAGCTGGAAGATGCCTTTAAAACGATCTGCAGGTTGCTGAGATCTTTGTCGATGGTTACCTTCTGTTCATACGTAGTAAAGCCAATAAAACTCACGCGCAGAGTATAGCTGCCGGGAGCTACGCCGGTAATGGTGAAGCCGCCTTTGGCATCGGAGAGTGCACCTTTGGCGCCGGGAAGTAATGTCACGGTGGCATTTTCTACCGGGTTACCCTTTTCGTCCAGCACTTTACCGCTGATCGTTTGAGCGATGGTGGAGCTGATGGCGACCAGTTTAGGGGTGCTGTTTTCTTTCACCACAATGATCTTATGCCTGATTTCGCAGGTAAAGGGTTGATCTTTGACGATGAGGTGCAGGGCGTCTGCCAGCGGCATATTTTTAATATCCAGCGCTACCAGGTGCGCTTTTTTTACCAGGGCGGCATCATACACAAAAGCGTATCCCGTCTGGTCTTTAATGCGGTCAAAAATTTGTTCCACCGGCAGCTGTTGCCCTTTCAGGGTCACCGACTGGGAGAATGTTTTGGCACTTACCTGTAGCAGCGTTAATAAAAGAAGACTTGCAGTCAGTTTCATAACCAGGAATATTTGTCTGGGTCGCCTATTGGCGGACAACCGAATTTTGATAATGGAGTGTGGTTCCATATTTTTGTATAGTTTGGATGTGCTGAATTTCAGTTAGTCAATGTGTGGCTGCGAAACTGGCGGTCCAGATATTTTGCCGGGAGTGTTGGAAGCACTTCCGGTTTTTTATGTGGCGGCCAGGTAAAAGATTATGTTTTCATATGTGGTTGATATTTTAAGTGGTAAGGGTAAAGCAACCCTATAATGGTTGTACGATAATTTTCCGGTTGTTGACTTCGAAATGTACTTTTCCGGTGGCCTGCAGCGCGTCCAGCAGCAGGGAGATATCTTCTGTTTTGGGAATAATGCCGGACAATTTTACATTATCTGCGACCTCGCGGTATTCCACTTCCACATCATACCAGCGGCACAGCTGCCGCATAATGTCTTTGATGCCTGCTTCGCGGAAGCGGAATTCTCCATTTTTCCAGGCTAATATTTCTTTAAAGTCGGCCGTACCCATTTTAAAGGTGTTTTGTCCATGGGCCAGGCTGGCGCGTTGACCGGGTTTGATCATCACACTGTCCCGGGTGCTGGTGGCCGCTACGGAACCTTCCAGCAGGGCAGTGCTTACGGTGGCTTCATCTTCATAAGCCATGATATTAAATTTGGTGCCTAACACTTTTACTTTCATCTCGTCTTTGCCGGAAAGGACTTTTACAATGAAAGGGATTTTTTGTCCTTTGCTATCAATGAATGGTTTCACTTCAAAATATCCTTCGCCATTAAGACTTACTTCGCGGCTACTGCCGGTAAAAACGGTAGGGAATCGCAGGGCCGAAGCAGCGTTGAGCCATACTTCGGTGCCATCGGGCAGGGTCACCTGGTATTGGCCACCACGGGGGGTACGGATGGTATTATAGGCCACCGCTTCTCCGGCGGCATTAGTGGCTTTATAAGCCAGCATACCGTTGTTCAGTTTAATGATGCGCGTGCCTCCCTGCTGACTGAGCATGCCATTGCCGGCGCTGTCCAGCAGGATACTATCGCCGTTAGCCAGCATCAGCACGGCCTTGTTGCCGCCAGGTACAATGCTGCCGGGATGAGGAGTGACTGCCACCATTTTATCTGGCGTAGTATGTTTTCGGGAGAAGAGAAAAAGCCAGGTGGTACCGGCCAAACCGATCAGTAACAGGATGGCCGCGGCCATCCTTTTGATGTAGAAAAAAGCGGGGCGTCCGGGAAACGACATGCTTTCCTGCAATGTTTGTTGCAGGCGCTGTTGAATACGGTCACGGATTTTTTCGCGCAGCGCGCTGTCATTAGTCGGAATATCTATTCCTTCATCATTAAAGGAATAGTACCAGTTGTTGACTAACTGCTGTTCTTCCAGACTAGCTTTACCTGCCAGGTAATTTTCTATGGCTTGTTGTAAATCCTGCATAATGCCCGTTATACTATATAAGTGAGTCGGGCAGGAAAAAATACCTATGCAGTTTCAAAAAAAATCAAAAAAGAAAAGTGAAGCAGGAATGGATCAGGTGCTTCATCTTATGGCGAAGGTGCGTAATGGCTTTATTCAGCTGGTTATCTACCGTTTTGGGGCTGATGCCCATCACCTGGGCTATTTCCCGGGAACTCATCCCATTTTGGCGGCTATAACGGAATACCACGCGACATTTTTCAGGGAGATTATTTACTTCTTCATTTACCATTTGCAGAATATGCCGGTAATGCAACCTGTTTTCCATGTTGCCATCACAAAGGTCGGGGTCTACGACCGTTTCCTGGTATTTGTTGCCATACTCCTTCTTCCGGAAATGAGCGATGGTCATATATTTTACGGCAGCAGCGAGGTAGTGGCTTAAAGAGTCCGCCACCAGTTTATTCCTGTTGCGCCAGATGCTGGCAAATACATCATGTACAATATCCTCCGCTGCCGGCAGATCTTTTAAACGGTTAAAAGCCATGGCCAGCAACATCTCCCAATAACGGTGATATAAAGCGGTAAATGCTGCTTCATTATCTTCCGCCATCAGAGATATCAGTTCCTCATCACTGAGCAGMTGCACTCCCCTTGACATACAGCTAATATTATTCATGAAAAATACGTGGCATTGAGCTACCCATCATGGCGTGCTGACCGGGCATATGACTTGCTCTGTACTTGAAATATAAAGATAATGTCCACATTCACAGCGGAAAAAGAGCGAGTTGCGAAAAAAATATTGATAAAAAAGAAAATCATATCGGCATTCACCCGGAATAGCCAGTCGTTTCAGCTTATCATGAATAAACCCAGCATTTATTTGCATATCTTAAAGCAATAAATTTTCCCGTTCGCTATGCGCCGTTCTTCTTTCTTATTCGTAATCACCTTCTTTTTTACTACCATCACCTATGCCCAGGAAATAACTACCCTTCGTATTGATCCGACTACCGCTATAGGAGGTAGTGCCTCACAGCTGATAGAAAATGTTTCCTTCACCATCCTGGAATCCACACCCGAAAGTGTTTTCGGGAGCATTGAACAGCTGGCAGTAACACCGGCATATTATATTATCCTGGATAGATCCACCAATGCCATCCTGATTTTTGATAAATCAGGAAAGTACCATGCAAAAATAAAAGCACGCGCAGTAAGCAATAGAAACAACTATTACATGAGTTCCTTTTGCTATGATAAATTTAATCAGCTGATCCAGGTAGCTGGCGACCAGGAGGCTGTCGGTTTTAATACCGATGGAAAATTCATTAAGAAAATAAAGACATACGGCTATGGCTACGACATGCTGAATATTGCTCAAGGGAAAACGGCTGGTCATTCTTACGATGCCGATAGAATGAATAAAGATTCCATTGCCTACCAGATCGTGGTCATCGACGAACAGGGAATATCGCAAAAACAGCTGCCTTATAATTACAAATACGCGCTCCTCGAAAGCAGGGATATATTGTCCGCCAACCACAGTACCTTTTATGCCACTGATGATACGGCTGCTTATTTTGTTCGTCCTTATGATTTCAATATATATTATCTCAGCGCCCATAACTTTTACCCCGTATATCGGTTTGTGTTCCCAATGGCAAATACGCTGCCACGTGATTTCCTTACAGATTCTTCCTTGAACGGCAAGCGGATTGCCTACGTGGAAAAGAATAAAACCTTTTATTATAACCTGGATGGCATCTTTAAAATGGGGAACAACCTGTTTTTCCGTCCTTGCAGCTATTCCGGCCGCAATGATGGGTATGTTTACAACCTGGCAACAAAGCATTTAATCGCCCTCGATAAAATCACCGCGGATGAAAGCACGCATTTTCTTTTTGTAACAGATAGCCGTACGGGCGGCGTGGATTTTATTAATCATAATTTTTTAGCAACAGACAGTACTTCTTTTTACACGTCCTATTCTTCTTTAGTATTGTTCCAGCAAAAAGAGGCCACCGCCGAAAAAAAACCGGTGTATCCTCCTGCCCTCGCCACCTACTTCAAGGATGCCAGAAACAGGAAAGGTAATCCGGTAATTATTAGAGTAACATTTAAAAGGGAGATGTAGTCCATGAAAAACTACTGCCTGATAATACTAATCCTACTGCTCTCCGGCTATAACCTGCAAAACGCAGCCGCACAGGCACGCTACAAGGGCGGTGCTAAACATGCACCGCTGCGGGAGGATATCTTACCAGATGCCAGTCAATATGATATTCACCTACCTGTTTCCGGTGTGCTCAATGACAGTTTGCATAAAAAAATGCAGGAGATGTTTACGCGTACCGGCATGCCTGGCATCACAGCAGCAATGCTGGTACCCGGCAAAGGGCTCTGGCAAATAGATACCGGCTTTATCTCACTGCCTGATCAACATAAAGTAGACGCACATACGGTGTTTTACTGGGCGAGTGTAGGTAAACTGATAACGGCTACCATCATTACCGCATTGATCCTGGAAAAGAAATTGGATGGTAACAGCCAGCTATCCCAATGGTTCCCGCAGATACCCGATGCAGATAAGATAACGATAGATGCGCTACTGGATCATACCGGCGGTATCTACAGTTTTAATGCCGATAGTGCTTTTCATTTCAGCCACCGCTATTACGCACCGCAGGAATTAATTGACCTCGCCATCTCCAAAAAGAATCTGTTTCCACCCGGGCAGTATTGGTCGTACAGCAATACCGGCTATCTGTTACTGGCTATGATCGCAGAAAAAATCGAAGGAAAAACCTATGCGGAAATAGTGCAGCAAAGATTGGCATTACCTTTACAACTCAATTCCCTCCGGGCATTGTCGCCGCAGGAGTTACCAGCTAACCTGGCGCTGGCGCATGAAAACGGCCGTATCGTGGCCACCGACTATTCCATTCCGCTGGGCGCCGGCAACATTGTTGCTAACGCAAAAGATATGGTGGCGCTGCTGTATGCATTACTCACCGGCAAGCTTAACACACTCCCATCAACGTACGACCGTCTCCGCAATTTGTACCCTATGTACGACAAAGGGACGTATTATGGTAAAGGGATCATGCTATTTGATTTTAAGGAGATTAATAACACAACGGATAGCTGGATCGGACACAGTGGTGGCACAGAAACCTATCGCGCCATTGTGCTCTATGATAYGGCTACGAAAGCGTTTGTGGCGGTAGCCGTAAATCAGCACCTGCCGGTAGAAGCGATTGCCCGGAAAATGCTGGAACAGATTCCATAAAGTGTTAATTACTTTGTCTTTTTGTAAAGTTTACTTTACTTTTAGAGAGGTAAAAGCACTTTATTATTTTCTACACCAAACTTTTCGCTACTGCTTATAGTAAGTCTTCATGAAAAACACCCTTAAAGTAGAGCGGGCCAAACAAAATATGACGCAGGGAACCCTGGCTGAAAAAGCGAAGGTATCCAGGCAAACCATTAACGCCATTGAACTTGGCAAATTTGTTCCCTCTACATTACTGGCTTTAAAAATTGCAAAGATTCTCCATACAACGGTAGAGCAGTTGTTTATGCTGGAATCGACGGATGAGTAATCGGCGCATTTTTCCAGAAGGGTTTTGTCTTAAGATGACTTACCGGCACATTCCTTTCTTCTTTCAGATAATGGTGCAGCCATACACAAGTATCAGGATCTCCTAAAATATAGGCGATGGTGTTATCCAGGTGCTCCGGAAGCTGCTGCAATATGGCCGCCCTGATTTCTTCCGGAGCAGTTACCCGGTACTTAAAAGGATAACGCAAGTCTATGTCCGGAAAGATATCCTCTTTTTGCTTTGCATAAATAAGTGAGTGTACAGGTTTACCTGCCGGCAAATGCCGGTTAATTTCATAGAGATGTGATAGCGCCGTAATATTTCCTATCAGCAAATAACGATCGGCGTTTTCGTCCACCAGCAGTTTACCCCGGGGTGGCTTAAAATAGACGGTATCATTTGCCCTCAATGTCTTTATCCAGCGGGCTCCTTTCCCGTTAGAGAACGTGCAGATGGCGATATCTGCGATGCCCGATACCGGATCATAACGCCAGAAGGAATATTTCCGGCCCACCGTTTCCGGTACTTCAAAAGGGTTGCCGATATACATATCCAGGGTAAATCCGGGGAGGTACTGCATTCGTTTAAAGTCGCTGCCCTGTATCTTCAGGTGCCAGGCATGTGCGGCTATCTGCAGAACGGAAAGCACCTTCGCCTGCTGTATTACCGCTGTATGTTCAGCTTGGTTCATATCATTGTGATTCATACCACAAAATTGCCTGATCTATTTTTGTTAATCTTTGATCTACGTCAATAAAAAAGCGGGTTGCCCGGATGCTTTCCTTCTAGCACAGTTCTACCTGATAATCTTTTCATTAGTCTGTAAACGGCTCCCATCACTGCTTTAAAGCTGCAGTGTATTTTGTGATAATCGGCTGTATTCCGCTTTAGTATTCGTACCTACCGTTATTTTTCCCATCAATTGGTTTGTCCATTTTAGCTATCTTGTAAGCACATACACTTATCAAATACAGCAAGGCTACTGTAACCATTCAACAATAGTAAAAACGCCGATATGGTTCCTATGTCTATTTCGGTCAATTTCCTATTTCGTCTGCCACCTACTGTCTACCTACATCAATGCTTACCCAGGCTGCGGCCAACTGTTCGGCTATACGCAAATAGAATGGATTTCTATTTTCACACACATTAAAAAAAACAACATTTATGAATGAAACAATGTCCCTGACTGCCCTTAGAATGGCGCAGATTCAGCAACAGTATTCCCACCAACTACTGGAGGGAACTGTTTTTTCAATTGCTGATTTTCTCAACTTTGGCAATTTCCGGTTAGATGAATATTGTAAACAGCTGTATCCACATCCTCGAAGCGAGGAGATCATCCGGATTGCGCAGCAATACTGTGAAGCGCATGGCATCTGGTGCGATAATGCCAAACATTACATCACCTGCGAGCTGTACCTGTATCCGGATGCGCAGTTTGACCGCATGCTGGCGATGGTAGAAAACAATGCGATCGACTACTACTTAAATGATGTAGTTGGGCGCGATCTTTTCGGCCATCTGAAAGCAACCGAACAATTGGAAGCGAGGAATTTAATGAAGAGAATGGCCAGCGTAGATCATCGTTTATTGCTGCCTGCTGACGCCACGCCGGTAGAAAAAGCCAATGTGGAAATTCTGCAATTCATGAAAGAAACGTCGCCGGCCGTTTGGTTTGAGGAGTTCATGCAGTTGTATTGTTATCATATCGATGTAACACACAGAGATGGTAATTCAGATGCGCTTGGCCACATTCCTACAGTGGAGGAGTACATTGACCTGCGCTGCCATACTTCCGGCATGCATCACATTGTACTACTCATTGAATATGCGGAAGGTAACTTCCTGAGCAAAGAATGGTGTGCGGCTGCGGGTATTGACAACTACCTTCGGAGGGTCAATTTCTTAACAGCAGCATTTGGCTGCTTGTCGAATGATCTTTTTTCGTTTGAAAAGGAGGTCATTGACAATAGTACCGATGCCAATCTTTTAATGGCCGTTGCCCTGAATCATCCGGCGTATACGTTCAACGAAGTGATTAGCAGCGCCGCCAAAATTGTGCAGGATATATTAATTGAATTGCTTGAGTTAATAGATAAAATCAACGGGCAGTTAAGCAAAGCCAGTGCGGCCGATGCGGATAAAACAGCCAGGCTGAACAGGCATTTGAAAGGTATCGACAAATGTGTACAGGCGAGTTGGTTGTGGCAGGTGTATACCAAACGGTACAAACGCCCTGCTTCGATCTGGCTCGAAACACAATTACCTGATCCGATAGCGAAAGCCGTATAAGCCTCAGCCCCTCTTACTGTTGTAGTAATAAATCGTCACAGTGGCGTTTAAAATGTTGATTCAGCACTTTTGCCAGTTCTTTCGGTTCAATAGGTTTGGACAGAATAGCAGCTGCACCGGCTACGGTAAAGCGACCCTGATTCTCTGCAAAAGCGTCTGCTGTGGCGATTATTACAGGTATGTGACTGGTATTGGACTGGGATTTTAATTTGAGTAGTGTTTGTTCGCCGTCTAATACCGGCATTTCGCTGTCCAGGATCACTAAATCCGGCGCATACTTTTCAATGGCTTCCAATGCTTCCTGTCCGTTGGCCGTGGTCACCACTTTACAGCCCAGTTTCTGCAGCAGTTTAGACAGGAGCATGCTATTCATTTCATTGTCTTCCGCCAGCACTATCTTCAAAGAAAAATCGAAAACATCCATTTCATCCTCTTCTTCGGGAATATCTTCTACCTTACCTGCCAGCAGCGGCAATATCACGGTGAACATGGTATGTTCAGGCATAGGCGTGGTAGCAGCTACTTTACCACCCATAGCCGTCACCACCCGTTTCACCAGTGAAAGCCCGATACCGGTTCCTTCAATGTTGCGGTTACTTTTATTGGTCACAAAGGGATCAAAAATGGCGGTCATTTTTTCCATTGGAATGGTTTCCCCTTTATTAGTGACTTCTATGCAGTAGGTTTTTCCGCTCACCCCTATTCTTAAATAGATGATACTGTTTTTATGTGCGTACTTAATGGCATTACCCAACAGGTTATTGATCACTTCATTTAATTTCAAAGGATCACCCGCCATGACGGCAGGCATGTTGGCATCGATCATCAGTTTCAGGGTAAGTCCTCTTGACCGGGCCATGAGCCGGTATACCGCTACACATTTTTCAAAAAACGGCGTAGCATAAAAGGTAGCCAACACGGTAGGTTCCACCAGGCCGGATTCAATCCTTGACATACTCAGTACATTGTTCACAATATTCTTTGCCTCTATGGCGGAGTATCGGAGTACATCAATCAGGTACTCATTCTTTTTCAGGTTTTCATCAAGCAATGCCTCCTGTTTCAGTAAATTGGAAGCCAGGTAAACCTGGTTCAGTGAATTTCTCAGCTCGTGTGAAACCTGGTATATAAAAATCTTTTTGAAGCGGTTGGCTCTTTCCAGTTCCGGATAGTAATCATTGCTGTGCACATAGGGCTTGCTGATTACCAGGATCAGAAACAATACACCTGCCAGGGCCAGCGACTGAATAATGTAACCGGTACCTAATCCGATGGGTTGTAACTCTACAGAATTAAAGTAATAAATGGATTGTAAAACGGCGAGTGTTAAAATAGCGGAGACCAGGCAGAATGTCCTCAATCGTCTTTCCTTAAACATCAGGTAAAGAATAGAGATCAGGAATACAATCATGAATTGTAATTGCAGTACGCCGCCTAAAATGATCCCGAATGCCAGCACTGCAAAACATTGCAGGAAGTAGATCACGAGACTGGCGGTTAAATGCTTTTTATAATAATTAAAGGGAAGTACAGATAAGGCAACCAGCGCATCCACGCTGGCGGCGGCCAACATGACCTTATTATGTGTAAATACAAAATAAACAGGAGCAATCAAAAATACCATTAACGCCACACAGGTACCAATGGAATTGGTTAAGCGGATCCTTTTTATACTTTCAGGATCGGTTACACCGGTGGTACCTATATTCCAGATAGCGGAGATGAAATTGCTGATTTTTTTTCCAACACTGCCGGTTTTGTTAAGATGTAGATTCAAATAGCGCATGTCGTGTAGGTTTTCAGATGCTGATCAAGGTGCGGCACCTTAAGTTATTTTGAGATAGTATGTAATATTCCGGTAACAAAATCTCCTTTCTTTGGGTCGAATCAATTTTATTAATATACCTTTTTTCCATGGTATATACTTGCTTTGGGTGTGACTAATTTTATCCCCCGGGAATGTTTCTGAAAGATATCTCTATTTTACTTAGCAACTGTAAATTAAATGTAAATGCCAGTATATCGTTCCTTAGCGGATCGCAGTTGCAATGATGCGGATGCCTTCTTCCAGTTCTGCCGGAGTAAGCGAAGCATAGCCCAGGCGCAATGCGTTCAAAGGCTTACCGGAAAAGGAAAAGCGCTCTGTAGGCATCACGGATACTCCTTTTTTCAGGAGCTTTACAGACAACTCTTCTGTATTAATTGTGCGGTTAAATTTCACCCAAAAGGCCAGTCCTCCTTCCGGCTTCCGGAACGTAATCTTTTTACCAAGATAGGTTAACAGGTGTGCTTCCATGTGATCTCTTCTTTCCTTGTAAATATTAAATGCTCTTTTTGCATGGCGATTCACGGCGCCTGCTTCCATCAGTTCCGCGATAGCCTGTTCCATCATTGGATCACCATGCCGGTCTACAAGTCCCCGCAGCTGCGCCAGCGAGGCAATAAATGCAGCGGGTCCCGTTACGTAACCGATTCTTACAGCAGGCGCAACCAGCTTGCTGAGAGAGCTGATATAAATTACATTGGCCGCATCCTGGTTGCTGGCCAGTGGCAACAGGCTTTTAGCATCAAAATGAAACTCATGATCGTAATCATCCTCTATAATAGCAAAACCGTAACGGTTAGATAATTCAATGAGCCGGAGCCGGCGTTCCATTTTCATACTCACCGCAGTGGGAAACTGGTGATGCGGTGTCACATACACGGCTTTCACCGGCTTTATACGGCACAGCTGTTCCAGCTCATCCACCACTAATCCTTTATCATCGACAGCTATATTGACCATACTGGCGCCTGCTCCTGCAAATGTTTGCCAGGCCGGCAGGTAACCGGGACATTCCATGGCCACGGTATCACCAGGTTGAAGCAGTGTATGCGCAGTCAGGTACAATGCCATCTGGCTACCCCTCGTTATGCAGATATTATCCTTGCCTGCATTCATACCTCTCTTGAACGATAACATATCGGCCAGTGCCACCCGTAGTCTTTCTTCTCCCTGAAGATGTCCGTAGCCTAACATGCGCCAGCGCGCTTTTTGCTGGAAGATGCGCTTATAGGCTTTCGCCAGTTCATCCATAGGCGCCAGCCGGACATCCGGTAATCCATCATTGAAAGTGATCAGCCCGGAAGTGGCAGCAGGCTGCTCCGACAGCATACCAGTAGTATGATTGAATGCAAAAGTATTCCCCTTCCTGGTTGCCTGCTTTTTTTGCTGCGGCAGTTCATGAGATACGAAGGTCCCTTTCTTGTCAGCAGTTTCCAGCCAACCCTCTGCTATCAGGGACTCATAGGCCAGCACGACGGTCTTCCTGTTTACACCAATATCTGCTGCCAGCACGCGGCTGCCCGGCAGCGGAGTCCCCGGCTTTAAGCGTCCCTTGCGGATTTCAGCTATTATACCATCAGCTATCTGCTGGTACACCGACAACTGTTTGTCTACATCAATCGGAAGTATCGTATTCCAGGGTCTAAGCATCTGGACCATCTATTTAAGTGAAAACTGGATGATTAAGGTCATCCAAAAATAGACAAATTTTGTAGGGTCAAATCGAATTGACGGAAAAACATTTTTAACTAAAAACTTTTTACCCATGGAAAAAAATACCGCAGCAACACCCGCCGCTTTCTCTTCGAAAGACTTTCATCAAACATTTGCCCGCCCCGTATATGTAAAGCAGGAAAAGCTGATCCACAAAAATGTAGAACAGGCGGGTGCACATACCCAGTTTTCTACCGAACGTAAACACCCGGTTTTCTTTGTAGACCTGCCCACCCAAAACGTGAGCATGACCATTGGTGGCCTGCTCCCGGGACAACTCACCAACAGACACCGGCATACCTACGAAACCGTGTTGTTTGTTCTGGAAGGAAAAGGATATACCGAAGTAGAAGACGAAAAAGTAGAATGGCAGGCCGGCGATGCCGTATACATTCCCAGCTGGGCATGGCATCGTCATCAGAACTTAAGTGACAGTGAGCCGGCAAGATATATTGCCTGCGAAAATGCACCACAGCTACAAAACCTGGGCGTGGCATTGCGGGAAGAAGAAGGCCGCGATCCCGCATGAGTCAAAGCATCTGCCACTTTATTATCATCTCACTAAATGAAAAAGAACATGAACGACACCGCAACATTCAAAGGCATCATTGCCTACCCCATCACCCCTTTTGATGCCGGAGAAAAAGTAGACCTGCCTTTATTTAAATCGCTGACGGAGCGCCTGGTACAATCCGGCGCCCATGGCATTGCTCCTTTGGGCAGTACCGGCGTGCTCCCCTATCTCAGTGATGAAGAGAAGGAAGCTATCACAGAAGCAGCACTGCAACAGGTAAATGGTCGGGTACCGGTACTGATAGGCGTATCCAATCTGACCACAGAACGCACTATTTATCATGCACGGTTCGCGGAAAAAGCCGGCGCCACCGCCGTAATGATCATCCCTATGAGCTATTGGAAGCTAACGGATGATGAAATTTTCCGTCACTATGAACAAGTGGCTGCTCAGTTGTCTATTCCTATTATGGCTTACAACAATCCGGCTACCGGTGGTATTGACATGTCGCCCGCACTGCTTAAAAGACTGTTGCAAATTCCTAACGTGACCATGATCAAAGAAAGCAGCGGAGATATCCAGCGTATGCATATCCTGCGCAAAGAATTGGGAGAAGCTGTGGCCTTTTATAACGGATCCAATCCGCTGGCGCTGGGTGCGTTCGCCGCGGGCGCCAGTGGCTGGTGTACCGCTGCCTTTAATTTAATACCGGCGCTTAACCGGCAATTGTACGAAGCCATCAGTCAGCATCGGCTGGATACTGCAAGGGATATTTTTTATCAGCAGTTTGAACTGCTGCAGTTCATTGTCAGCAAAGGCTTGCCAGCCGCCATACAGGCAGGATTAAAAATACAGGGCATTGAAAGTGGCTACCTGAGAAGTCCGTTGCAACCGTTGAGTGATCACGATTATCAGCAATTGTCAGCGATTTTAAGGCGTATGAACTAGTGTTTAGCGCCACAAGGATTATTGGTAGAAAGCCGTTCAATAAAAGCAATGCTGGCGGCCAGTATTTTGTTCATATTCCCGGTCAGCTGACCGGTATATCGCGGTAATCATAACATTCCGGTGCAGCAGTGATGGCCGCTAATAGCTGCTGCACATTTTCAAAAACAGGCGTTACATCCATCTCCTCATGATCCAGGAAGCAAATTTTATTTTTCAAAGTACCGGATATATGAATGCCTACATAATTGGAGCCACCGCAATCAATCAGCGGTGCAACCGTTTCCGGTAGTCCAAACTCGTCTCTGTATTGTATCAGTTCTTCAAATGCTGCTAAGGGCATTAGTCGAAAAGCGTCCCGCCATTCATAGTCTATCAATGCCTCCAGGTCTTCCTGCGGCAACGCCCATTTTTCGAACAATTGGCGGATATGATTCATCGTAATAATTTGAGCGGAAAGATATCTAAAATTCGTATCCTATCCCTCATCCAATGAAACAAAAAACCCCACGTTAAACGTGAGGTTTTCGTTTTTCCAGTGGAGTTTATATTAGTAAGTTGCGTCCATCAGCAATGATTCTCCCATTACTTTCATAAACAGTTGTTCATTCAGTAAGTCCTTGATAGATTTAATAATAAAGTCGGGAGAATAACCAAAGTGTGCGAGGTCATTTTCATGTGTTACCCCTGACAGCGTCAGGATAGTAGTGAAGCCCATGGAGCCGGCACCAAGGATATCAGTACCCATTGTATCCCCTATCATCACGGTTTCGTCGGTAGTCAATCCCAGTGTTTTCCTGGCCATGCGCATCATTACGGGACTGGGTTTACCCACACTAAAGGCTTTGATACCGCTGGCAGATTCCAGCATCGCTACGAGTGCACCGCATCCTGCTCTGTATTTGCCATCACCTATGGGGCAATTGGGATCCAGGTTAGTAGCGATTAATTTGGCGCCTTTCATAATCATATTGATGGCTTTATCAACAGATTCGAGCATGATCGTTCTGCCTTCACCAATAATCACATAATCAGGTTGGTCATCTACGATAGAATAGCCGGCATTGTGCAGTTCTGTAAGCAAGCCTCCTTCGCCGATTACATAGGCGGTTCCGTTTTCTTTTTTGGATGCCAGGTACCTGGCGGTGGCCATGGCGCAGGTAAAGATATCTTCGTCATTTACCTTAAAGCCCATCTTATTAAGCTTGTAGCAAACATCCCTGCTGGTTCTTTGGCTGTTGTTCGTCAGAAACAGAAAAGGAAGCCCTTTATCCCGGAGACCATTAATAAATTCTACAGCGCCGGGAATTGGTTCACTTCCCTTGTAGATTACACCATCCATGTCGATAAGAAATCCCTTTTTTTTCATAGCAATTCGATGTTGGTTACTTTATAAGTTGAACAGTAAAAAATAACATTCATAAAAACCTATGGAATGGATAAAGGCGGGAAGCTGCGTAGATACAGCAGTACATAGCGTACAGATAACAAGTAGAATTGTTATCCGGGTTAAAGATAATAATAATTTCCGGGAAAGGAAATTATTTAGAAAAAGTGATTCATTAAACGCAAAATAAACGGTTATGCTTCGTCTTTCGTATTCCTTACCAGGCCAATGCCCGATACGAAGAAGATAATGCCTATTATGGCAGCTACGAGTAATTCACGCCACTGCATGCTGTGCTTAATGAAACCAAAACCAGCATATATGAGGCCTATTATCCCCAAAACGGTCAGAATGGTCCCGAAAAGTCTTTTTACATTCATATATTAGCGTTTGACAGTATATAGGACAATATCTATGCCGCAAGGCCCCTGCCATCTAACAACTTGAACCATTGCTATATGTCGTACTTAACCTGGAATTATCGTTGTGTGCCTTTTTTCATCGAGGAAAGAATGGAAAATGATTTAGCCCAATATCCACTGCCCTCTATCAAAACATTTCAGCAGGAAAATGTATATCCTCCAGCGCTAAGAGCGCAACTGATCGATTATGTCGCTAACTGCTACCCGCTGGTAGCTACCAGTATCAGGAGAATCCGCCCCTATCAGGGCACTTTCACTTTTGACTTCTCCTATTATACAGACGGAGAAATCATCTTCAACAACTTTCTTTCAGATTATATCCAACAGAATGACTTTGCGATTCCGCCCCTGTGGCTGGAGCTGATCCGGCAAAAAGATTTCAGGGTGGAACAATTTAAGATTGATTATGAAGCGATCGATATCTTTCAAACAATAAAAGAAACGTTTGCAGAAGTGCCAACGATAAAAAAAGCCCTGAGATTTTAAAATGTAATGATGCATGGAAACACCCGACAGTAATGAAAACGAAGATATCTGGACCAGTGGATTCACCCCATTTACTACCTCCAGAGAAGAAATGGCACTATTTGCGGCACAATTAGGAGAAGTGATGATCACATCTGATACCATCACTGTCAACCATTATCTTTTCCAGCCTTCCATTGCTTATCAACAAACTACTTTTGCCGCGAAAGATATACGCAGCATAGATCTGACATCTTCTCCCCCCACCATACAGATCGGGAATGAATTAATTTTTGCGCCCACTATTCCTGTGAAAGAACTGAAAGCGTTTGCCAATACACATCAGATTCCTATCGTACGCCGGATTAACATCTGGAGCTGGATACTGGAACCTTTTCTGGACACACCGTATTCGGCAGCAACGGATCAATTACTGACCCGTAAACTGGAAGAATTGGGGCTCAGCGCCGAATTCATCTATACATTAAGACAGGAAGTAAAAATGCAGATGCTGAAGTATAACTTTGATACCATCCTTTGGGAATGGGTGTCATTAGACCTGCTGGATGTTTTAAATGCCATGTGGGCGAAATATACACCGGAGCAGTTCGGGGATTTCTATCGCCGCGCAATGGCCATTGCTTTAATGGCAGATAAATAAGCCGCTCCATCCCACTCAACCAGCATTGAACAAGGCTAAGCAGCATCTTTTACAGCTGTTTTGGATGACCTGATAAACAGCAGCGCCATCAAACCGCCCAGGAAACCCAGCGCAGCAGAGAGACGCATAATTTTCCCATAGGCGTCCACGAAGCCGGCATGATACACTTTAAGAACAGCCGCCTGTTGTGCGGGATCCAGCTCCTTCGGTGGCTGGGCGTTCCCCAGATTTACCGCCTGCGCTACTACCGTTTCCTTTTGCTGCTGCTCCAACGGAAAGGCATTCATATCCTTTTGCACCGCGGTAGAGAAAAACAATACCGCCAGTGAACCGAAAACAGCATTGGCAAAAACACCGGCAATACGGGTGATCGCATTATTGATGCCCGATGCCGTACCCGATAAATGATTACTTACCGCCCCCATCACAGTAGCAGTAAGAGGAGCTACCGTAAAAGACATCCCCAACCCCAATACCACGATACCCGGGAAGAAAGTGGTCCAATAATCGCCAGGACCCTTTGTTTGCCCGACGAAAGACAGCAGCAATAAACCGGCACCTGCCAAACAAGGCCCTATAATCAGGAATAGTCTGGGGCCATGCCGGTCAGCAAGGCTCCCTGCAAAGCGGGCAATGCCGATCATTAACACGGTGAATGGCAGAAAAGTAAGTCCCGACTCCAGCTGGCTGTACCCCTGCACCTGCACCATGTTCAGCGACAGGAACAACATACCTACTCCCAGACCGGCATACAGAAAGAAAGTGAGCAGGTTAGCCCCGCTAAAGGTCAGATTGGCGAACAAAGGCAAAGGCAGCATCGGATCACTGCTTTTATGCTCCACCACTATAAAGGCAACGAGCAATATGATCCCGGCAATAATAGATCCGTATACTTTTACATCTCCCAAACCCTCTGCCGGCATACGCAGGAAACCAAAGGTGAGCAAGGCTAGTCCAAAGGCAATGAGTATAGCTCCCGGAAAATCAAGTCCCTTTTGTGTATCTATCTCTTTACTTTCAGACACCTTCCATCCTAAAAACAATAATGCCATCACACCTATGGGCACGTTGATAAAAAAGATGTAACGCCATAAGCCCGCATCCGCCAAGGCACCACCTAATACCGGTCCGCCCATGGTCACCAGCGTAGTGATGGCTGACCAGGTGCCAATGGCTTTTCCTCTTTCGTTTTCATTGATACCCGAGGAAATGAGAGACAGACTTCCAGGTATCATCAGCGCACCACCGATGCCCTGTATCATCCGGAAAATGATCAGCAGGGTGGCGCTACCCGCCAGGCCACAGGCCGCAGAGCCGAGGATAAAAATAAAGATCCCGGTCATAAATACTTTCTTACGCCCCAGCCTGTCGCCCAGCGTACCTCCTATCAATATCAGGGAAGCCAGCATCAACAGGTAAGCATTTAAGACCCAGAAGAGGTCCGCTCCGGAGGCTTTCAAATTCTTTTGCAGAGAGGGTAACACCACATTCAATGCGGTACCATCTATAAAAGCCATGGCAGAGGCTAAGATGGTGGTCACCATAATCCATTTGCCTTCGGCACTCCGGAGCGATACGGTTGTCATAATTGTGGAGATGAGAATAACAAGTTAACATACATTCCTACAAAATGTTCCCTCTCCACCATCATTTATCATACCGTTAACCACCGGTCTACAGAATACCTGCCACCACCAGCTATAAATAGCACGATACAAATTCCCAGTACCAGCAGATGATACTCGAAGCCTTCCTGCCCGGCAGGTAATTTCCCGAACCAGTTCATAAAAAACCCGTTCTTCGCATGGATGCAGGTGATCATGCCGATAAACAATCCAAAAATGCCAATGGCTGCCACCCGGGTGCCGGTACCTGTGAGCAGCATGAGCATCCCTCCGCATTCAATGATGATGGCCAGCGCTGCTATGTATGCGGGCAATCCGGCTACGCCCGTCATATACTTCATTTCGCCGGATAATCCCGGCCCATTAAACCATCCGAACATTTTCTGCACGGCATGTGGGAACAATACAATACCTACGGTCAGTCTTAATACCAGGGAAGTCCAGCTGTTATCCGTTGCTAAAAGTTGATACATCATTTCTTTGTACATTTTATTTGATACAAAGGTGGGTTAACAGGCACCTGTTATCCTGTGACATTTATCAAAAAATAATCGCCAACAATATCACATTTTCCTGGCCGCCTGGCTTCGGATACGGCTCAGGGTTTCCCGGGTAATGCCCAGATAAGCCGCAATATGTTGCTGGGAAAGACGCTGCTCAATAGCACCGTAATCCTCCAGGAACGCATGATACCGCTCTTCTGCAGATTTCTGTAACAACAGCACCCTTTTTTGTCCGATCGCGAAAGCTTGTTGCAATACTTTATGAAAATACCGCTCTAACACAGGAATCTCGCTATACAATGCTTCCAGGGCATCCGCGTTTATCTGCAGCACCTCTGTTGCTTCCAACGCCTCTATGTTATAAACGGAAGGCGTTTGGGTAAGCAGACTATACCTGTCAGTGATCCACCAGTCTTCAAACCCAAAATGAACAATGCGCTCCCTCCCTTCGGTATCTACTTCGTATTGACGCATCCCTCCCTTTATCACGAAGTAATCACGTTTGCAGATATCCCCTTCCTGTAGCAGGTACTGATGCTTCCGCAGCTTCTTTAACTCCAGTGCGTTACAAAATATTTGCAGATCGGTTTCGTCAAGGGTAATGTACCGGGCTATATGATTCAACAAGCGTGTATACATGCGTCAAAGATAAAAGTTTATGCCGCCAAAAGTGCTGTTGCTGCATTCTTTTGTTAACTACCTTGCCCGGTGGATAAACGATATCCCCTATCTTTGGTCTATTACTGAAATTGTTGCGGTAATGCATAAAATCAGGCTAACTTTCGTCCTATATGAAATTTAAAATAACTGCAGGTACACTTATCCTCCTCGTCACCTTTACCCTCACCATCTTTGGACAAACTTTGCCAAATGAAAAAGTGATCTTCTCATTTGACACGCAGAATGGAAAAACGGTCACATTATCCAAAGAAAAAAAAGGCAAGTATCTTATTTACAGGTTTGGCACCAAAAGCAAAACGGAATTTGAATTCCCCGGCAAATCAAAAAACAGCCAGGCAGCGTTCACCTATTCCTATTGGCTGCGTGGTGGTGGAGTTGCCAATGCAGGCATCGACTTAAACTATGTTTACTTCACCTATGATAATTTCAGGTATGTTATTTACGATACTTATTTTGCAGAGGGTGATAAATGGCGTTTAGGCGTAAAGGTTATCAACCTGCTGTCCGGCAACACTACCGATATACCAGGCAAAGTGAAAACACGCAAAGGAACCCTGATCGGTTTCAGAGAAGATACAACCATTACACATGGCGATGAACTATTTGACTGACCCACAGATATTCAGTAGAACGTTGCCTTATTTCCGGCATCGGGCTAAGCCTGCTGGCTAAACTATTTCTTTAAAGCTACCCTTCCGGCACTACTTCCAGGTCTGTCACCAGGTTCAATTTCTGTATGTTCTTCTTTTTGAAAACATCCAGCACCGCCTTTATTTTAGGGTAAGGTGTCTCGTTATCCGCCTTAATGCAATACTTCAACTTATTTAGTTCTTTCCCTTGTGTGGCCATAGCGTAATCCAGCCAGATAGCCAGTTCATTGTTTGCAGAATCGGTAGATATACCGGTTTCTATGGCCGCATTCTTCCTGGCTTCCGACTTCAATGCCAGATAACTTTTCAGGTTCTTGATATCAGTTCCTACGCTGGCACCCAGCACGAAATTGCGCATTTCCGCCGGTGATAATCCAAGGTGAAAATTCTTATCAATATCTGTGATCAATTGCTGCCGATATCCCTGTCCGGGTAAGTCAAAAAAGATTCGTCCTTTCTTATCTACTGTCAGTAATATCACGTTGGACTCCGGTAACATAGTAGTAGTAATAGAAGAGGGAGTAACAACCGATACCGGTTCACTGGGTGTAAATTTAGTGGCGAGCATGAAAAAGGTCAACAGTAGAAAAGCAACGTCCGTCATGGCTGTCATATCCACCAGCGTGCTTTTACGGGCCATTTTAATTCTGGGCATATCTTTATTTTTTAGGATGATAGTAGCATAAGTATTCCCTGTCAGCATTGGTCCATGCTAATATGCAGTGAAATATTTATTATATTTCATTAGAGACGCAGTTGCGGCAAAAATCCATAACCCCGGTTTCGTTTTCTTACAATGCCCCGCCTATCCGCCATCGTACTTTTGAAGTGTTAAACATTACTACATCTAAAAACTTCATCATCATGAAAAAGCTTCTGAAATACTTCATTTACCTGATACTGTTGGCTGGCATTACCATTGGCGCTTTAGAACTGTTCAGCACTTATAAGCCTTCTACGTCTATCCATACCGAAGCGCCGGTTATAACGCATCGCACCATCCTGATTAATGCACCAGTAGAAAAAGTATGGAGCGTTTTCGGTGATATCGACCGCTGGCCTGCCTGGCAAAAGGAAATCCCTTCCATTAAGCTCAATGGCCCATTGCAGACAGGTACTACATTCGACTGGAAAAATAAAGGGCTGACGATTCATTCTACTCTTCACACGGTGGACTCCTTACATAAAATAGGCTGGTCCGGTACGGCCTTTGGATCATTTGCCATTCATAACTGGACATTTACGGCAAAAGGAAATACTACGGAAGTAGCCGTAGATGAAAGCATGGAAGGATGGCTGGTGTGGCTATTAAAAGGTACTTTCCAAACGGCGCTTGACAATTCCTTAACCTCCTGGCTGGCAGCCTTAAAAACTGCGGCGGAAAAGTGATCTGGTTTCATTGAATTGCTTATATTTACCGCTGCCCGAAATAAAATAAAAAACGTTAACCATATGTCAGCATCGAATTTGTTTATTGTCATGCTCGAGAACAGTCAATCAGAGCAACTTCCCATCAACATATTTTTAACGCAGGCGGTACTCAGCGGCATTGTCACTAACGTTTATCCTGAATTTGCAGAAATCAGGGACGATAGTGGCAAACGCTGCGTAATAGCGCTGCATAAAATTGAAGCCATACAAAGTATTTAACAGGAACCTATATTTTTCTTTATTGAATTTTACAGCATGGACCAGACAACGCAAAAACCAGATAATGCTTTACCGGGACTTATCCGTAAAGTATTAGGCAGCCCACATTCCGAGCAGGTCATAAAAGCGCAGATCATACAACTGGCATCGCAAAACCTGCATGTACCGGAAGTCACCACTGCATTACTGGAAGTGCTGCCACTCACAAAAGACAAAGAAACCCGTGACCGGCTGGTACAGTTCCTGTCCGGATTAAATACTTCCCGCTTCCCGGATACAGCCCCTTTATTTGCTGCATTGCTGGATTTTTTCAAACAGGAAAAAGACAGGGAGATAAGAACCTCCTTATTGTACCGGTTACAGGAAAGTATACATCAGGATCCCCGGCTGGCCGGATTTTTCATTGAGCTGAGCGGAGAAGAAAACCTGAGTGAACCGGAACTGCTGGCCGTACAGGAAGCCATCGCTTCCCTCCCATCTATATCAGCAGCTACTGCACTGGCGGCGTTGCTGAAAAACGTACACGCACCTACGTTATTACAACAGCAGGCCATCGAACTGGCAGAACGATGCCCCGTGTGGGACAATACCATGGTGGCCGGCTTACAACCTTATCTTGATGTAAAAAATGACAGGGAAATACGCTTCCGCATTTTGTCCAGACTGGCAGATGCCCGCCTGCTGGATGTCAGCTATGCCAAGGTGATCATCCCTGTTTTACAAACAGACAATGATGTATATGCCCGCGAAAAAGCGCTGATCGCCCTCACCAGGATTAAACCATGGACAGAGGAAATCATACTGCAACTATTCTGGTCGGCTACACAGGATGGAGAAGCCACGATACGCAGTGCTGCCTTAAAGTTGCAGAACGAATTACCGGAACTCAACAACGAACAACTGATAAAATTAGCAGGGCTCCTGTCATCCGACCATTCCGCCGGCGTACGGACAACACTGCTACAGTTGCTAAAACCCGTGATGCGCATTCCGGAGATCCGGCAGGCAGTTGCCACCGCCTTCTCCGGAAATCCAGGTGTATATGACGCCGATGAATTTAACCTGCTCACCGATATGCTGGCGCCTTATGCCGGACGTGATGAACAAATCAGCACCTTATTAATGAATAGTATTAAAGACCTCCCCAACACAGCGCAGCGTAAGAAAGTACTGCAGCTGGTACTGGGTAAGGTAAGTATAGAAAAAGTACTGGCACCCGTGCTGCAATTATTTCAGCGGGAACGCAATGAAGAACTGCGCGACATCTTATTTAACCAGGTAAAAGCCTTGTCTGTTACCAGACACCCGGAACTGGTGGATGCCTTTTGTGAAGAACTGGTGGAACCCGGATCTCCTTTCAGGGTTACCTGCGCCGGTATACTCGCCAATGCGGCAGAGTCGTACCCACAGATTGTGCCCGCGCTGGAAGAGGTGCTGTTATACGACAACGACCGCGAACTGGTACGACTGAGCCTGGACGGCTACCTGCGCCCTGCAATAGAAAAGAAATTCGACATCCTGCTCGCCGTAGTGAAAAATGAAGTGATAGACACCAGCTCACGGCAGAAAGCACTGGATGCGCTGATCAAACTTTCCTTGAACGAACAACAACAGGAAATGCTGGCGGATGCTTTATCCGGCATGAAACCTGGTACTCTAAAAACTTCCTGATGAGTAGCTTACTGGATGAAATTAAAACAAGAAGAACGGCCAACACGGAGCAATCACTGATGATGCTGGACATGGTATCGCTTTCTGATACAGATACCAAATATTCTTTGCTGGCCTCCGCAGGCCACTATCTGCAGGACCCTGCCATCATGGAAAAATGGATGAACCTCCTGGCAGGTGAAACAGATACCCGGCTGAAAGCAGATATGCTGTATCGCCTGGCTGCCGGCGGGTTACAGGCCATCCCCAACAAAAACTATTTTATTGAATTACTGGCCGGCATGTTGCAACAGGATGAATCACGGGATATCATCCTCCCACTGCTGGGCAGATTTTCTATCACCGATACCTACGCCAGGGAAAAATTGCGCTCCTTTTATACGCAACAAACGAATGCGGATACTTCCCGGCAAATCCTTTCCTGGCTGTTGATACGCGTGGATGCTGATGAAGCAGACATCGCCTTTTATACAGCGCTTATCGACAAGGTAGACGAAACGGATAAACTGGTACTCGTTAACCGCTTATTATTACAGGACAGACTGGCAACAGACAGCATAGAAAAATTACTGCAACCCGAAGAACCGGCTGCCATCAAGGAAATGGTGCTGCGCTATTGCGTGGATCGCTCCATTGTTTTTGAAGCAGCCCTATGCAAACTGATCCGCGCAGATAAAAGCCCCCTGCTCAGAAAATGGAGTATTCAATTGCTGGCCGTAAATGGTATCCGGGAGACCAGCGTAACAGATACTATCTTACATACGCTGAAACTGGATCCTGATCCCGCAGTGCGACAAGCGGCGCTGAACATATTTGAATACAGTATATCACTCACACCGGCTAATATTGATTACCTCTGTGCCTGTTTATTAACCGAAAAAGATATGGCCGCGGCAGGACAGCTGTTACAACTGCTGGCGCCTTATACAGAGCGGAATGAGTCGTTGACCAATGCCCTCCTGGGTTTACTGGATCAGGAAATTCAAGCTACGCTGGCCGTGCAGCTATATGATATTTTAGGGAGACAGGTACCTGTACGTTACCCTTTATTCGAAAAATTCATCTCGGCATATGAAAAAGAACAACGGGATGATTGTAAAGCAGCCATATTAAAATCTATTACCACCGCCGTCACGTTTGGAGATGAGCTGAATGCCTTCTACGCCAAAGCGCTGGAAGCCCCTTCTACAGCTATTAAGGAATGGGCCATCCGTGGCTTTTTGTTAATACCACTCACGGCAGAAAACACCGCTGTAGTGGCTGCGGCCGCCCCCGTGTTATTACACCAGGAGTTAAATACCCAACTGCGTGCGCTGCTCGCCAAAAAGATCAGCTGCATTCCGAAGTTGCCGGCGGCAACAGTACAGATCTTTCTTCGCCTCGCAGATCATGAAACCAATGATCAGATCAGGCATATCTGCACACAGGTACAGGAACAAGCTATTGCACAGTCAGGTGGTGAAAATATCAACTGGGAACAATGGCTGCATAAAGTCAGCGTTGAACATAATCTCAGTGGCATCTTCCCCCATCTCTGGCTGTTTTATAACGACAACCCGCAAATGGCCAACCGCATTCTCGTAGCAGCACTGGACCCCAACAGCAGCGGCAGCCTGTACCAGGAAAGCCTGTCTGATGTGGAAATACTGCGTTTCCTGGCGGCAAATGCAGGCCTCGATGACCAGTTGAGCAGATATATACTACACCAGTTGCTACATACCGATTTAGGCAATGAATCCAAATTCAAACACTACCTGCTGGTGCTGAAAAGCAATCCAACCACCCCGGAACTGAAAGACGGTTTGTGGATGTTACTGGAAAAAAGAAGCCGGTATATTCCGCTTATTCAACTGGACGAATTGATGCGGATGATATGGGGCGCAGACCTGGAAGCAGCATTCAGGCAACGGCTATTGCGGCAAACCACCGTGGCCGGTGTACTGCCCTATATGGCATACCTGGCAGCCAACAACACCTGGGAGCCAGCATTTGATTTATTGAAAGCAGCACTTCAAATAACAGGCAACTCCTCCGAACACGATTTTCAGGACATACTTAAAACCGCCTGTCGCAATGGTGGCTGGGATATGGAAACATTACTCCGTACCGCTACTCCGGCAGCAACAAGTACAGACGATGATGGCCCCGGCTTCGCCGACTGAGTGAAAAATAGTATGTACCGGTAAGGAGACAAAAAATTTAATCATCTCTATTAAACATGGATATGGCAGAAGAACTAGCTTTATTCGATATACTTTTATCAGCAGAACGTAGTACCACCGATCGTTTGGAGGCACTTCGCGGACTACGCCCTTTCCTGGAAACAGGAGAAGGTGTCAACAAACTAACGGAAGCCATCCAGGCAGAAAACAGTATCGAAGTGAAGCACGCCATGCTTAGCCTGCTTTGCCACATTGATATTACCCGCATCACAGAACGTGCGCAATACATACATGCGCTGGCTATTATCGCCTGCCTTGATCCGGAGCGGCCCCTGAGATACCTTGCCCTGGAGCGGCTGGCCACACTGGTGGCGCATATACCCGAGATTGCCGAAATACTGACAGATACCCTGGTGAATGACCTGGATACCAACATTCAATTCATCTGTATCACAGGACTTCGTAACAGTGTGGAGAAAACAACGGACACCATTACTAAAGTCGCCTCATATATTCCAGTGGCGCCACCGGAATGCCGGGAGTCCCTGCTGGCCCTGGTGCAACAGTTTCCGTCTCCACATGCAGCAGAACTGGCCTTATTATTCCTGGACCCATTAGAGCAGGAACATATCCGGCAATCAGCCATACAGTTCCTTGCTGGTATGCCTTTGCTGCCGGCGCCAATACTGGCCCATCTGACCGCAAAGCTATCCGGCGAAACATCTTTGTATGTGCGGAATGCCATCATTCAGTTGCTATCAGCCATGAGAACCGTAGATCCTTCGCTCTTTGCGGATATGTTTGCGGCACTGCAGCGGATGCCTGATCAGCCGGAGTTGCTGACACTGGTCACCGGCCGACTGGTAGCCAATCCCCACCTGCAGGAAGATTTTAATCAACTGTTTGCACAAACAACATCAGCCGGTTTGAAGATCCGGTTGTTGACACTTTTACAACAACATGATCTGCCGCACCTGATTATCAGTGGACTCCAGGATAAAAACCCTTACGTCCGCGAAGCGGTACTGCCACTGCTGATACTTCAGTTCCCGAAACAACAGGAACAGCTGGAACCTGCACTGGCAAAAGCTATACAGTCAGAGCCACTTACGGGCTTACGCAGCTCCCTGCTGGATGTCATCCTGCAAACAGGACGCAAGTCGCCACAAACAGAAGCCCTGCTGGTAACGCTGGCTGTAGCGGAAACAGATCATGCCCTGAAAATAAAACTGGCCACCGCCGTTTGTGAAATCACCATCACAAACGAAAACAGACCATCATTACTGCAGCTGTTTGCCGGCATCATGGAAGGCGCCTGGTACCCGCCCACCCTGAAACAACAAGTGATTAACCGGTTGCAGACGTTCGCCTATAGTGATGATCCGGACCTTAAAAAAAGTATGGGCTTACTCCTCGAACAGGCAAAAGATATTTATGAGCTGGATCGCATCTATCGTTTACTAAAAACGCTGGAAACAGATTTCAGTCAGCTAGCCCCTTCTCTGCTCCGTGCTTTGTACCGGCATATTGCCTGGTATCCGCAGCAACCGCTGGATGAATGGGTGCAGCTGTTAGGTAAACTGGCAGACCAACATGCGGAGATACGGGCAGAACTGCCTTATTTCGTTTCTCTCACCAAAGCGAACTGGCTGCTGAAAGGCGCAGACAAAGCCGATCAAACAGGCGCATTCCTCCCCGCTTTTCAGCAAACGATGCTGAAAAGAAACGGTATGCAAACCTACATGGAAGCCCAGCGACTACTTACCGAAGCATGGAATAACAGAACCATCAAAAAGAATGAAGTAGTAGAGCTGTATAAAATGCTGCTGCGTACACCTAAATCGGACGGACTGTTGCAACAGCTCCTCAGCATCATGCAACAGGGTAAACTGGTCACACCGGAGCTGGTAACGCTGAGTCTTGACTATATTTTAGTATCGCAGGACAAAGACGGCGTTTACCAGGTGAGAAAATACCTGGAGCAGGTCGGATTCATTGACCTGGAAT
The DNA here is from genome assembly GCF_056399985.1 of Chitinophaga sp. 01L420. NCBI lineage: Bacteria > Pseudomonadati > Bacteroidota > Chitinophagia > Chitinophagales > Chitinophagaceae > Chitinophaga > Chitinophaga sp. 01L420. The sequence goes on along the minus strand of NZ_JBFTSK010000042.1, from coordinate 7,313 downwards.
ACCGTCAAAGGCTGGTCAGCATTTTTACGCAAGCGCACTACCAGCGATACATGCAGTTTAATGCACCGGAAATCAATTCCAAAAAACGTTATACCACACTCAACGAATGGGAATACAGCGGATGGATTTGTCCATATACCCAGTGGCCGGTGGCAGCGCTCATCTTTGCAATAGAACCCGGCGACCTTCCTGCAAAAGTATTCAACGAACTACCCGACAGCAGCCTGGAACCTGCAGCCACCCTGCCTTACCTTGTGCTGGAACACCTGTTCCGGAATTCGAACGGTATCTGGGCTAAGTATCTGTATAAAGACGAGGAGCGCTTTGAGCAATTCCTCACATGGCTGTATAATGGCTACAGACAACTATCTGCCAACAATGCGCTGGGTGATCGGATGCTGTTTGTTTTCTGGAAGAAGTGGAATGACTATGTACAATTGTTGAACGGCAAACCGGTACCAGTCATGCTCGCGGATGCTGCAGCTCATATCTATCTCGGCATATGCCAGGTGTTAAAACAACTGGAGCCGGCGTTTAACGGCAAGCAGTTCCCTAATGTGCTGAAGGCGATGAATAGTGCAGTGGTGCAGCAAAACTGGCCATGGAGTAATGATTTCTGGGAAACATTTGAATACAAATATTTTCCGAAGAAAGACCCCGATCAGGAATCTGCCGTGCAGTTATTTCAGCGGGCAGCCAGCGCTTTACAGTCGGACAAACTGGAAGAAGGCTATCAGCTGCTGAAAGAACTGTTGCAGTACTATCCCCATACCCGGCAGGTGAAAGAGAAACTGACGGTGATTAATAATGCCATCCAGGAACTGGACGCGAAGTTCGCCGCAAAATAGTATACACATACAATGATGATGTCTCAAAAATAAATTAAGTACATTCATGCCTATCATCTTTAGAACTGAAAATTAAAATGAAGCAGGTATCAATCCTATTTTCCTTTTGTTTGGGTATAGCTTTCCCTAGCGCCGCACAACAATCATCTTCCAGACTACCAACAGACTTAATTCAATACTTTGCAGGGAAATGGGAAGGAAAGGGCACTTTTTCCAACGGCAAGCCAATAGCTGCTACAGCTACCTTTACCATGTCGCTCGATAGCAGCTGGCTGCAATATGAACATAAGGATATCCCACCCAATCGATATAAGGCACTTTCTTTATGGGGTACAGAAAAAGATGGTTCTTTGCTTGCTTTTATATTTGATAGCTTCCAGGGACACCGGCAATTTCATGGCGACTATACACGAAAAGACAGATTGGTGCTAACTAATACAGAGGTGAACCAGGCTGGCAGAAAAGCCTATCAACATTTTATCTACGAAAAATTATCTCCTGCTACATTTAAGATGGCTTTTGAAATGAGCCAGGACAGCATTCAATGGCGTACGGTAGATACGTTGATATTCAGTAAAATTATCTAGTACTTCGCAAAAAGGGGCCGCCTCACTGATGAGACGGCCCCTTTTACAGTAAGCTGTTTTTTTAGAACTCGATATCGTCTGCTACATTTCCGCCCTGTGCTTCAGAAAAAAGTTTTTCATACTTCGCTCTGTAAGCAGCCTGCTTTCTATTGTAGCCATCAAAATCTGCCGCTATTTCACGATGAAGTTGTTCGTTCCAGTTACTGGCGGCAATCTGAAAGTCGCCCAGGGAAATGCCGTACTGGTCCACGATCCACTGTGCACCGTCTAAGCCATAGTCGTAGGCAACCTGCCGTGCTACTTCCAGCTCATCATAAAAGTCTTTATCAGTTTTAATCTTTTCTGTATTCCCTGCGGCTGCGGGAGAAAGGTTAGGCTTTACGTTGCTGAACTTCGGATGCTGATCAGCCTGACCAAAATATTGACCAAACAGGGTTACAATATGAAAGGTTTCGTCCTGCTTCATACGTTCAGGCCAAAGCAGGTTAGCTTCCTGCCATACGGGTAACTCCACCCCCAAAGCACTGGCGATGTCCTGCTCACTCAGGCCACTTCCCATTTTTGCGCAGGCAGCGCTGTAATCTTCTAAGCTAATACCGTGAATGGGTGCTAATAATGGATTTTCTGACATATAGTTGATGTTTAGTAATGACCAATAGCGATGTCTTTCAACAGACGTTCATAAAATTTTTCATTCTCTGCAGCCATATCCGGTACTATTTTATTCCACTCATCAAACATGGCGCGTAAATACTGTCGCTGTAACTCCGGATTTTTAGGCTGTCCTTCGGCTGCTTTACGAAGATCAGCGGTTCGCTGCTCTGCCAGACCACGTGCGTTATGCAATACCATCTGCGCTTCGGTAGACGGCATAAAAGTATTCTGGGTTTGACAAAACGGGCAACTGACATAGGTAGCAATAAAAAACATTTGAGGAATGCTGATATTGCCGCCACATTGCTGACAGTTGAAATCATCTTTTATCTTTTCAAAAGCCGCCAGTTGTTCCTGGTACGCCGCTTCCAGGTCCTGCTCTCCTGCTGCTTCCTTTAACCGAAAGAAAGCGGCATTTAGTTTCTCTTCAAAAATATAATGCCTGTTCAGACAGGCCATCCTGAAGGTATGCAACAGGTCGTGGTATTGACGGCCGGCATTAGAAGTGATAGACGGAATAGCCGCCTCACCTGCATCAATGGTACCAACGATTTGTTCGGCTCTTACCTGGTTAACTTTAGTACGCATCTGCGATAGCTGTCCCTGCAAGCCTAAGAGCATATGACCATGTGCTCTTTTATAAGGATCAGTGTCTTGCTCAAAAACAGCCTTCAACTCTGGTATCGCTGCACTACACATTTCTGCTATCCGTGCTTCCAGTTTATCAAGAAAAGCAAACCATCTTGTCTGCGTTTCATTCACATGGGCAATCAGTGCCGGGTTATCATATTTCTTCTCAAAAAAACCAAACATGAACTAGGAATTATTCTCTTTTTTGATGTGAATACCATCGGTGAGTTTTACCTCCATGAATACAAAACCACAATAGGCACAGGAAGTAAGTCCGTGCCGGAACGCTCTGCCCGCGCCACAATTAGGGCAATCGCGCGCATCCATACTGGCATCTTCTTTCTTTACCTCCCCACCATAATTTTTTTGCTGTAAGGCAGTTTGCTTCAGTTTTTCCAGATAGGTCAGTGTTCGTTTTTTCTCTTCTTCACTCATGGGTAATGTGTTATAATAATTTCAGCAATGCTTCTTTTTTAGCGGTGTATTCTGCCTGGTTAATCAGGCCTGCTTCAAAAAGATGCTTTAGTTGCTGAAGCCGGGTAGTTACATCTTCGGGTGGCAGGCCAGGCTCCGTAGGCGGCGGCACTGACTGCACCTGGTTCAGGAGGATGCCCATCGCCATTGCCTGCTGTGCTGCGTTTCCGATGGCGGTGTTATCTTTATCCATCGCATTCGCCAGGCTAAACTGTGTGAACTTATTCATATCCGTAACCATATTCATGCCACTCACTTTATCGAAATGCCTGAGCACCTCTTCCGGTAACGTAGCATTGCTGATAGTAAAGCGGGTTACTTCCAGTCCAAAATCAGAAAAGTAAGGTTGAATGAGTGGTTGTATTTTTTCATTCAATGCAGTAAGGTTACCTGCCACATCTACCACAGAGATATTAGCGCGGGCCAATGCTTCCGCAAATTTAGGGGCGATGAAATCACGTAGCTGCCATTCCAGCTCCCGGATAYCAAGTTGCGGGAAAGTCCCGGCATACTCCCGGAAAAATTTGACTACGTCTACAATACGAATGTTATAAGCACCAAAAGCACGGATACGCACCTGTCCGAAGCTGCTGTCACGCATCAGTACCGGCGCAGGTGTTCCCCATTTAAGGTTGACAAACTGATGCGTATTGAAGAAATAAATATCTGCTTTGTATGGACTCTGAAAGCCATATTTCCAACCTTTCAGACGGGTGAGTATGGGAATATTCGCAGTGTCCAACGTATATTTCCCGGCAGTAAAAACATCTGCTACGCGGCCTTCATTCAGGAAAAGCGCCGATTGGCTTTCCCTTACCGTTAGCACTGCCCCATTTTTTATTTCTTTGTCCTCATCTGGAAACTTCCACATCAGCAGGTCCGGATCGGGGGGCACAGATTCAATGATTTCAACAAACGGTATGGTCATATTGTCTGGGTTTAAACATTCAAAAGGTGCTGAAAATATGGTTCCTACCCGCAGCTACCCACTTCCCGTGAAATGAAAATACCAGTTTCCGGGTATTTCCACAAGTTAAGGTTTTAATAATTTTGTAACAAGTTAACACACCTATTATTCATTTCGGAAACCATCATCTTTAAAACATGAAATATACATTACTTTTTTCGATTGCGCTCTCCACACTTCTTTACTCCTGTAGCAAGGACGACGCCACCAAAGCCCCAACTGATCAAGATATACTGAATAAAAGAATTGAAGATATCATTCCTAAAAAGTATCTCGACACGTTGAAAGTATTAGGGTTTAATATCAATGAAGGGGTAACTCCGCCTAATGTAGAAGGCACCTACGATATCCAGCCATATATTCTCGATACCAGCAACCTGGACGTGGATGAACCCCGTGGCTACAGATTCCACGATGGTGTAGTCCGTTTATCCGGACAAAACAATAAGGATTTCAGTATAAAACTGATTGGAGAACATTTCCTCACAGATTCAGATACCAGTATCACTACCGCCATTTCCGGCAGTGGCAATAATTTTACGGTATATGGCAAAGTAAAATCCGTATCCGGCAGTCACTCTGCCATCGCAGCCATTATCATGACGGCCACGAAAGAAGCGAATGGGCTCAGGAACTTTAAGATTGGCATTATTAACATCGACGACAGCAATGGCGGAGGCGTATTTATTCCGCAAGGCAAAGGCCGCGTAGCACATGATGCTGATTTCATCTCAGAAAAAAGAGCTGAAAAAGTGGCGCCTGCCGATCATAACAGGGAAAGCCTTTCCAAAGGCATACTGGATAAGTAGTGGAGTCCTATCTTTCAATAATAAAGGGCAGTGCCGGATAAATCCCGGCACTGCCCTTTTTCTTTAACCTTCCTTAACATTAAAGCAACCCTTGTTAACCTCCTTTTGGCGGCAGTGCAGCTACTTTCGTTATCACTTACGAAGTAAACGCTGACTATGAAACAAAATTACTTACTGCTGATTGCCTGCTGCTTTGCATTTGTTGCGCAAGCACAAAAAACGGGGTCCATCAAAGGAACACTCATGGACACCATTGCCCAACAGCCCGTGGCATCCGCCACGATTACATTGTTGAAAAAAAAGGACTCCTCCCTGGTGACCTTCACCATGACCAACAACAAAGGAAACTTTGAGCTGACGGGCATCGCCGCCGGGGAATACCGCCTGCTGGTGACGCATGTAAAATATCACCCGGTGAGCCGCGCTGTTAGCATTAGTGCCAGCGAGTCAGACATTCGTCTTCCCACCATCATCCTGCATGACCTCAACAGAACACTGGATGAAGTAGTGGTGAATGCCGAATCTCCGCCCGTTACACTCATTGGTGATACAGTGCAGTATAACGCCGGTTCTTTTAAAACGATCCCTAATGCAAACGTGGAGCAACTCCTCAAAAAAATGCCGGGGATACAGGTGGGCAAAGATGGGACTGTAAAAGCACAGGGACAGAAAGTAAAACGCATCCTGGTGGATGGCAAAGAGTTTTTTGGTACCGACCCGAAGATTGCTACCAAAAATCTGCCTGCAGACGCGGTAGACAAAGTACAGGTATATGACAAAATGAGTGATGCCGCACAGTTAACCGGTTTTGATGATGGCAACAGTGAAAAGACCATCAACCTGAAACTAAAACAGGACAAAAAGAAAGGCTGGTTTGGAAAAGCTACAGCCGGCGGTGGTACCAACGACCGCTATGATGGAAAATTCAATCTCAACTCTTTTAAAGGCACCCGGCAACTATCTGCCATAGGTATGGCAAACAACACCAATGCAGAAGGTTTCTCTTTTATGGACATGATGAGTTTTAACGGGGAACTAAACCGCATGCAACAAAGCGGCAATGCCAGCTTCACTGTCAATGYCGACGATCCTGTTTCCGCTGTGATGGGCGGCGGTAACAGCAGTGGCATTAAAACCGTAGGTGGTGGTGGATTAAACTACAATAACATCATTGGCAAAAAGATCGATTTTACCAGTAACTACTTCTACAACCACTATAACCCTCAACAGGAAAGTGATGTACARCGACAGTATTTCCTGCCCGACTCCTCCTACTTCTACCAGCAACATACCAACAGCAATAATGTGAACAATACACATCGGGCTAATGTGAGTGCCGATATCCAGATAGATTCTTCGCAATCACTTAAAATAACAGCTTCTGCCGGCTACCAGGAAAATCGCAACAGCAGTCAAAGCAACTATAAAACACTTACCGAAGATCAACAGCTGGCGAATGAAGGCTTCAGTAACAACCAATCTTCCGGCAAAGGCAGCAATGTTAGCAGTGATATATTGTACCGGAAAAGATTTCAACGCAAAGGGAGAACATTTTCGCTCGGACTGCAAACCAGCTTCAATAATACAGAAAGCAATGGCAGCCTGCTTTCCGTGAATCACTTTTATAATCGTAAACCAGAATTTGATTCCATCTTTCAACACAATACCATCAAAGGCGACATGAAGAGTTATAATGTGCGTGCCGTGTATACGGAACCGTTATTTAAACGCTCGCTGCTTGAATTCAGTCTGGGTAGAAGCAATACCCACAGCACAGCAGATAAAGTCACCTATGATTACAATCATAGTACGGGCCAGTTCGATCACCTGAACACTGACCTTACCAATGATTTCGAAAACACGTACGGCTATACGAATGCAGGGTTCCGGATACGTACCAAGCAACAAAAATTCAGTTTAGCGGCAGGCCTCAACTGGCAGCAGGCCGCCCTGGAGGGAAAGATTATGGCAGGCACGAAAGATTCCCTTGCCCGAAAAACGTTCAACAACCTGCTACCATCGCTGCGGTTTCAATATAATTTTACCCGTTACCGCAACCTCAGTATCAACTATACGGCGATTACCAACCAGCCTACCATGTCACAATTGCAACCCGTTCCCGATATCACGGATCCGCTCAATATCCGGGAAGGTAACCCCTATCTGAAACAGGAGTTTTCACATCTCGCACAGCTGAGTTTTATGTCGGTAGATCCTTTCAGGAATAAAAACCTGTTCGCTTTTTTCAATCTGCAGGAAACGCAGCATAAGATTGTAGATGATGATGTAGTAGATAGTTTGGGTATCAAGCACACCCGTCCGGTAAACGTAAACGGCGTATATA